>JBDUAS010000038.1:0-39684 GCA_040004535.1 Deltaproteobacteria bacterium | reverse complement strand
GGCGACGCGGAGTCATCGAGCGACTCGCTCACCGGCACCTCCGCGGACCCCTTTCGAACCATCACTGGCGTCATAACCCCGAATTCGAAACCGGTGCAACCGCGATTCTCAATCCACCGTGATCGTGGTGATCTTCACGCGATCGTCCTTGTCGCGCATGTCCCCAGGCGCCTCGCTGACGGGCATGTTCTTGAAGTTCGGATTCGAGCCGGTGAAGAACCCGGTCCACACTTCGTAGGTGCCGACCGCGTAGCCGCCGCCCGCCGCGGTGACCGTGTGGGTGTCGATGATGTAGTCGCCGGGTTGCCAGGTCGACGTGGGGCATTTGTTGTCGATCGGCAGGTGATCGCCGTTGAAGTACGTCGGCCCCGTGAAGTGGAACAGCACGGTCCAGCTACCGCCGACCGGCTGGAGGATCTTGTAGTACATGCGGACGTCGAAGCGCTCGCCGGTGTGGACGTGCTTCGGGATGTCCCAGCCGAGGATCTCGATCCGGTTGTCGAGCACGATCCGTGCCTTCGGCCGCGTCGTGATCTGCTTCGGCTCTGCGTGCACGATCAACTTGCCGAGCGGATTCTTGTCCGTCGTGCCGTCGACCTTGTTCGAGAGCAGCGTCGACTTGACGTTGCGATCGTCGAGCACGAAGTACGCGCTGCCGCCGATCTCGCGGTGGAGCTGACACAGCTCGGTCGCCGGAGCGATCGCGAACACGCGGTTCGGGCGCTTGATCGCCGCGACGATCTGTTCGCGCGCGGTCGCGGCCTCCGGTTTGATATCCGGCGCGTAGTCGTGCGCCGCATCGCCGAGGTCGCCCATCAGGATGACTTGATCGCCGGGCTTCTTCAGCTTCTCGATCGTGTCGAACAGCGGCTTCGTCGACAGATTCGTGCCGAGTGACGGCAACCAGCCGAACGACCAGAACGCGCCGAGCCCGAGCGTGAGGAAGCACGTCGCGATCGGCGCGGCGCGTCCGACCGTGCGCTGCCAGCCGCGCTTGCTGCCGGCGAACACGAGTGAGAGCGCGACGCCGAGCGCGATCGCGAGGCCGAGCACGAGCACCCAGAACCGGGTCGGTAGGCCGAGCAAGCGTGCGACGTCGGGATAGATGTCCTTGGTGTCGGTGAGCAGCGCGGACAGCGCGGTCGTGCCGGTCTGGCGGCCGTCCGAGCTGATCGAAGATAGGAGATCCTTGCCGAGGTCGAGCGCGGCGACGAACACGAGCAGGGCGATCAGCAGGCGCGCGCCGCGGTTCGATCGCTCGGGAGCCGCACCGGGTCGCGCGCTCTCGATCGCACCGTCGATCCATGCGCCGAGCGCGACCGCGAAAGCGGGGAAGCCGGCGTAGATCGCGAAGCCGACCTTGCGCTGGAACAGCTCGGTCGCGATCCACGAGGCGCTCGCCCACGCGAGCGTGATCGCGCCGATCCGGCGGCGCTTGGGGTCGCTGCTCGCGAGCAGGCCCGCGAACGCGACCGGCGCGAGGATGCCCCACGGGAACGTGCCGAACGCGATCTGCTCGAACGTCGAGTCGAAGACGTAGCGAAGCTCGTCGTCGGGCCGCCACACGCCGCCGAGCGCAGGCGACCAGCATCCCGGCGCGACGATCGCGTGGCCCATCACCTCGCGCTGCGCGGGGATGAGTCCCGGGTGCGGGGTCTCGAGCGAGAAGATCTGATAGACGATCGCGACGATCGCGACGGCCGCGAGCCCAGTCGCGAGCAGCGCGGTGGCGTTGTCACCGCGGCGATAGGGCAGGGGATCGCGGCCGACGCCCCACCGCGGATTCACGGTGCGGCCGATCGCGAGCGCGCCATTGCGGAGCGCTCGGCCGAGATCGAGGACGGTCGGCACGCCGAGCGCACCGGCGGCGGCGAACGCGCCGAGCGGCACCGCGACGCCGAGCAGCGCGCCACCAGAGACAAAGCCGAGCGCGAGCCCGGCCGCGAGCGCGAGGGCGCCGACGATCGCTTCGAGGCTCGCCGGGATGATCCGGACCGCGGGCGCGGCCTGCAACAACGTGCGCGGCACGAACGCGCCGAACAGGACGTCCTCCAGCGACCTCAGCGCGAGCAGGCCATAGATCACGAGCGCACCGGCGGTCGCGGTCCCGATCTCGGTCGTGAGCTGGCGGGCCTGGAGCACGAACAGCGGCATCGACAGCGCGATCAGCGCGGCGAGCAGGCCGGCGCGCGCGCCGATCGTGCGCATCGCGATGCCGGCGGTCGCCAGGATCGCGAGGATGCCGAGCACCGCGAACGGCAGCCGGCGGCCGGCATCCGAGTCGTCGACGTAATCGCGGCCGAGCACCATCGCCCGCGGCACGAGCGAGCGGGCGAGCGCGTCCTTCGGTGCGATCTTCGGGCACGCCATCGCCGGCAGCGGGGCGGGGCTCACCGCGGGCGCCGGCAGGTCGAGGCGAGGCGCCTGGCGGTCGGCGAGCTGGCGTTCCTGCGGCTCCCACAGGCCGAACGAGCCGAGCCCGGGGACCAGCACCGCGACGGCGAGCACTGCCACGAGCGGCAGCACGACCCACCATCGGCTTAGCGCGACCCGGAACTGCACTCGCGGAACCTATCATTTCTGTCTTCGCTCCGCGGTCCGCGGATCTCCTCTCAGGGTTAGGATCTTTCGCGTGTCCACCGCACGCGCCGGCGAGCTCGCGACCTTGCACCGGAAGAGCCTTCCGGTGGAGCGCTATCGCAGCCTCGTCGGGCACTGGATCTCGCGCTGGTT
The DNA here is from genome assembly GCA_040004535.1 of Deltaproteobacteria bacterium. Classification (GTDB taxonomy): domain Bacteria; phylum Myxococcota_A; class Polyangia; order Haliangiales; family Haliangiaceae; genus JABFXX01. The sequence goes on along the minus strand of JBDUAS010000038.1, from coordinate 36,951 downwards.
TCGCGCGCCACGCCCGGCGAGCCACCAGCCCGTGCTCCCCGTCACGCCCGGCCAGCTCGCGCTCACGTTCGGCGGCCACGCGACCGTGCTCGCGCGCTACGACCGGCTCGCGATCGGCTTCGACCCGATGCTCGGGCGCTGGGTCGGCGGCGTGCGCCGCGCGGTCGAGCCAGGGCTCGCGCCGGGCGACTTCTCCGATTGCGGGCTGATCCTGATCTCGCATCGCCATGCCGATCACCTCCACATCCCGACGCTCCAGAGGCTGCCGCGCACCGCGACGATCGTCGTGCCGACCGGCGCCGCATCGTGGGTGTCAGGGCTCGGGTTCGCGCGGGTCGTCGAGCTCCAGCCCGGTGCCGACCTCGAGATCCGCGGCGTCCAGGTGATCGCGGCGGCGACCTCGCACGGCGGCGACGACCTCGCGCGTGGCCTCGCGTACATCGTGCGCGGCGACGGTCCGAGCCTGTTCCTGTGCGGCGACAGCGGCTACTTCTCGGGCTTTGCCGACCTCGGCGAGCGCTACCAGCCCGACATCGCGATGCTCCCGATCGGCGGGTTCATGCCGCAGTCGTTTCGCGACCGCCACATGTCGCCGCTCGACGCCTTGTTCGCGTTCGAGGACCTGCGCGCCCGCCTGCTCGTGCCGATCCATCACGGCGCGTTCGCGCTGTCGTACGAAAAGCTCGATGAACCGGCGCGCTGGCTCGTCGAGCTCGCGACCGCGCGTGGCATCCGCGACCACGTCCAGGTCATGGCGGCCGGCGAGACCGATCGCTTCGACCGCTCCCCGTGATAAAACGCCGCACGGTGGCTCCCGACGTCTCGATCGTCATCCCGGTCTACAACGAGGAAGGGATCCTGCGCGAGGCGGTGACCGAGCTGCTCGACGGGCTCGCGACCGTGCGCGCCGCGCTCCACGCGCCGGAGCTCCAGTTCGAGATCATCATCGCCGAGAACGGCAGCTCCGATCGCACGGTCGAGCTCGCCGAACACCTCTCGAACGAGCGCAGCGAGGTCCGGACATTTTCGCTAGGTGAACCCAACTACGGCAAGGCGTTGCGGCGCGGCATTCTCGAGGCGCGCGGCACGTGGGTGATCTGCGAAGAGATCGATCTGTGCGACCTCGACTTCCATCGCCGCGCGCTCGAAGACCTTCGCCACGGCGATGCCGACATGGTCGTCGGCTCGAAGGCGATGAAGGGCGCGAGTGACCATCGCCCGATGATGCGGCGACTCGCGACCCGCGTGCTGAACGGCATGCTGCGGCTCGCCGTCGATTTTCGCGGCACCGATACGCACGGCCTCAAGGCGTTCCACCGCACGACACTCGTGCCGATCGTCGAGCAGTGCGTGATCGATCGCGATCTGTTCGCGAGCGAGCTCGTGATCCGCGCCGGCCAGCAGCTGCGCGTGATGGAGATTCCGATCCGGGTCGACGAGAAGCGCGCGCCCGCGATCAACCTCGCGAAGCGCGTCCCGAACGTCCTGAAGGGCATGGTCAAGCTGACCTATGCCGTGCGCACCGGCAGGAAGTTGTAGTGCGCTGCGCGGTCTCGATCGATCTCGACGGGATCGCCTGCTACTACCGGATCCACGGGCTCGGTCCAGCGCCGTCGGAGCTCGCGCACGCGATCCACGAACGCGCCGTGCCGCGCGCCGCGGCGTCGTTCGCGAAGCACGGCATCCACGTCACGTGGTTCGTCGTCGGCGCGGATCTCGATCCGTCGCTCGGTCCCGCGCACGTCGCGAACGGCGAACGGCTGGCCGTGCTCGCACGCGCAGGTGACGAGCTCGGCAATCACTCGTACTCGCATCCGTACGAGCTCGCGCGGATGCCGGCCGACGCGGTCATGCACGAGCTCGCGGCGTGCGATCGCGTGTTGAAGCCGCTGGTCGGCCACGTCCGCGGGTTTCGCGCGCCGGGTTACGACGTCTCGCCCGCGATGCTCGACGCGCTCGCGACGCTCGGCTATCGCTACGACTCGTCGGTGTTCCCGTCGCCTCCGTACTACGCCGCGAAGGGCGCGGTGATGGCGATGCTCGCGGCGCTGCGCAGGCCGAGCGGCGCGGTGATGACGAATCCGAAGCTGCTCGCGGCGCCGCCGCAGCCGTATCGGCCCGCGATGGAAGCGCCGTGGCGGCGAGGGCAAGCACCGATCATCGAGCTGCCGATCGCGACGACGCCGTGGTTGCGCGTCCACGCGATCGGAACGTCACTGCTGGTCGCGCCCGCGTGGCTGCGCCGCCGGCTCGTCGACGCGATGGCGGGGCGCGAGTTCTGGAACCTCGAGCTCCACGGCGTCGACTTCGCGGATGCCGAGCAAGACGGCATTCCGGGCGAGCTCGTCGATCGCCAGCCCGATCTCCGGATCCCGATCGCGGAGAAGCTCGCGCGGATGGACGAGCTCCTGACCGCGGTCACCGCGCGCTGGAAGGTCCAGACCCTTGCGGAGATCGCGATCGACGCGCAGCGCGAGCTCTAGCGGGGCGAGACCGGTACGAAGATCTTCGGCGCCATCCACGTCATGCTGATGTGGAGCCCATCACCGCAATCGACCTCGCGGAGCTCGGCGAGTCGAGTCGAGACGTAGTACGCCGCGCGGCGTACGAACGCACTGGCCGGACCTTTGACGGGGCCGATCGCCGCGACGATCACGCCGGGCTCGACGTCCACCGGCCACAGCGCGAGCATCGCGTGCGGGATCGATAGTTGGAACCCCCACCAATATTCGACGCAGGCGATCGGCCCGGCGACCACGCTGTGAGGCCGATGGACGCGCTCGAGCACGGCTTCGAAGTGACCGTCGAGCACCGCGCCGCTCGCTTCGACGCGTGCGCGGAACTCGGGATCTCCTTTGGCCCGCTTGATGAGCTCGAAGAGGACGTCGCGCCAACGATCGTCGGCGTCCTCTCCTGCCGGAGCTGCTCCCAGCTCCCTGCCGTACGCGGTCACCTAGACCGCACGTTGGATCACGAGCGAGTTGACCTCGCCGCGATCGAAAACCCTCACGCCGCCGCCCGACCCCGTTGAAGAAGAGTAGGTACTGCGCATACCCATGATGAGATTAGATTGAGCAATGACCGTGCCTCGCCAGAACATGCCCGTTCGCGCTCTAGAGTGCGGTTTCGGGGTCTTGCGGGGTAGCGGTGTCCTCTGGGCAGGACAGCCGGTGTTTCTTGTCTTATGCCGTGGATGCTTCGGGGCAGAGGTCCCATGATGTTGAGCGGTGGAGTCGAGCGAGCGATCTGAGCAGGCCGAGCGATCGTTCTATCGACGCTTGCTCGAGCTCGGCGCGCAGAGCGAGATCGAGCCGCTGCTCGATCAAGCGCTCGCGCTGATCGTGGACGTCACCGGCGCGACGACCGCGTACATCGAGCTCTATGACGAGGACACCGATCAGCGGTTCTGGCGCGGCCATCGGCTCGAAGCGAACGACATCGAACAGATCCGCAGCTCGGTCTCGCACGGCATCATCGCGAACGCGATCGCGGGCGGCCGCACCGTCGAGACGCCGTCCGCCACGGCAGACGAACGCTTCGCCGATCTGCGTAGCGTGCAAGCGCACGAGATCGGCGCCGTGTTGTGCGCGCCGATCGGATCGCCACCGCTCGGCGTCATCTATCTCCAGGATCGGACGCGCCCCGGATGCTTCGGCGATCGCGATCGCGAGCACGCAGAATTGTTCGCCCGCCAGCTCGCGACCGTCGCGGATCGTTTGCTCGCGCAACGCCCGCGCCGCCGGCTCACCGATCACACCGCCGAAGTCCGCACCCGATTTCCGTGTGCTGACTTAATAGGCCGAACGCGGGCATTGGCTCGCGTACTGCAAGCTGCATCGTTGGTGGCGCCGCTCGATGTCGATGTTCTCATCACCGGTCCTTCGGGGACCGGTAAGACGGCCCTCGCGCGCGCGATCGCGAGCAGTGGTGCACGTGCAGGTAAGGCGTTCGTCGCCGTCAACTGCGCGGCGATTCCGGAAGGTCTCATCGAGAGCGAGCTGTTCGGCGCCGAGAAGGGCGCGCACTCGACCGCGACGCGTAAGTCCATCGGCAAGGTCGCGGCGGCAGAAGGCGGCACGCTGTTCCTCGACGAGATCGGGGAGCTGTCGCCATCCGCGCAGGCGAAGCTGCTCCAGCTCCTACAGCAGCGCGAATATCATCCGCTCGGCTCGCCGAGTGTGATGCACGCCGACATCCGCGTGATCAGTGCGACCAACGCGAACCTCCGCGCTTCGGTGACGAAGGGGAAGTTTCGTGAGGACCTCTACTACCGCGTCCACGTCCTGCCGCTCGAGATGCCGGGCCTCGCGGAGCGCCGCGACGACATCCCCGAGCTCGTCGAGCACTTCTGTGCGACCGCGTGCAAGCGCCATTCGCTCGGCACTCTCACCGTGTCGCGCCGTGCCGCCGCAGCCTGTCGCGAGGCCGCGTGGCCCGGCCACGTGCGCCAGCTCGAGCACGCGATCGAGGCCGGCGTGATCCGCGCGCACGGCGACAAGTCGACCGTGCTCGAGGCGCATCACGTGTTCCCCGAAGCGGAGAAGGTCGACGCTCCGCTCAGCTTTCACGAATCGACGCGCCTGCATCAGAAGCGCCTCGTCGTCGAGGCTCTCGACCGCCACGACTGGAGTGTGGCGGACGCCGCGCGCGAGCTCGATCTCGCGCGGTCGTATGTCTACAACCTGATTCACGAGTTCAAGCTCGAACGTTCGGGCTCGAACTAGCTCTCGGAAAGTCTGTTCTGTAACCGGTGCACGCGGGTGGCGTGCGCCAACGGAGGTTTATGGCGACACAGCTGTTGTTGACGGGTGTTCCTGCGTTCGTTGCGAATGTCACGAGCTCGACGGTGCTGCAGTTCTCGATCGACGAGAACGATTTCAACCCCGCACATCTGATCAAGGTCGATCTCGCGAACAACACATCGCTGCCGCCGGCGCAGTGGGCGAACGTCGAGATCGATATCTCGACGGTGGGCGGCTATTCGACGATTGGACCGAAGTTCCGCAACGGTGCGTACGTCGGTGGCGCGTACATCTCGGACAAGGTGCGGCAGCAGTTCGTCGCCGCGCTCGTCGACTGGCCGCCGGCCGGCGATGAGCTCTATCAGTATCAAGCCGTGCTGCGCGCGAACGGCGACGTGCGTAGGTTCCACGGCTTCAAGGTCAACGTGTTCGCGCCGACGACCGGCACGGTCGCTCATCTCGAATTCATTCCAGTCGGTGGTGTGCCCGGCTCGTCGACCAATCCGCGGCGGTGGATCGACCTTTCCGATGCATCGGTCATCGATCCTGCAGTGAATGGGTTCACGACGATCACTGCAGCGTCACCGGTCGGAACGATCGGCGCTGTGTTCTTGACGTCGACTGCGATGCACAGCCAGGCGATGGACAAGCCAAAGATCCCACTGGGCTATGGCATGTGATTTGTGGAGCGTCTGAGCCTGATCAGTGACTCGCCGGATCGCGAGCTCGATACGATCCGTAGAACGGTCAATCTCTTCGATCGGGTCGCAGACGCGGAAGGTCTGGTCGAGGTGCTGCACAGGCATGCCGAGCGTCGGGTTCACGCGACGTCACTCGACCTTATCGGGCACAGTCGAGGTCACGGATTCCTGGTGCTCGGCAACTGGATTCTCGACGATAGTCCGCAGACTGCCAGTACATTTCGTGAATTCATCCGGCCGTCGTTGGACGCCATCGGAATTCGCGAGTTGCGTATGCTCGGTTGCTCTACCGGTTCGAGTGACCGCGCTCGCACAGCGCTTCGCAGAATCGGGACCGCTGTGCAGCGCGATGTTCTCGGCACGCGCCGGTATCTCAGCAAGCGCGACTATGACGACCGTGGGTTCATCAGTGAGGAAGTGCTGGTCAACGCGGCTGGCTCGACGCCAGACCGTGTGGATCCGGTGGGGTTTCTGCTTGGCGCGGCAACCGCCGTTACGCTTACGACGCTTGAGCTGAGCGCGGGCCCCAGATTGGGGAACACACAGCCCCTGCTGCCAGTCAACGAAGTGATCGCCCACGAGATCTTGGGCTTTGTTGATGGTTCGCGTAGCTGGGTTCTGCCGGGACTACTCGCCGAACCGAACCCGATCGTGCTTTGGAGCCAGCGGAACGTCATCCATCGACTCGAGGTCCTTCTCGATTGCCGAGTGGTGCGCGGCTACGGTGCATACCCGGATGACGAACACGGCCGACTCTTTCGGGTACGCGATCCGTTCGGACTCAGTCGCTATTTGGATGAGGTCCTTCGACCACGCAGCGAACGCCAAGCTCGAAGAACTTGAACGTCGAGAGGCGCATGTTTGACACGGCGAGCGTGTTCACGAGGGTCGCGCGCGTACAGATGTTCCAGCTGCAGCCTCGGGTTGAATAGAATCCTGCGCCCATCGGGGTGCGCGTCCACTCCTGCACGTTGCCGGCAAGATTCAAGATTCCCTCGACGCTCACGTCGCGAGTGCTTTCACCGATCGCGGCCGTTCGTTCGCCGCCTTCAAAGCGACGACCTTCTTCTCCGGTCTCCCGGAGGTTCGCAAACGAGGTGTCCGCGGTACCCCACGGCAGGGTCCGAATTGGATTTGGATTGGGCGCCCCAGCGATGGTGAGACCTCCGCGCAGTGCGCGTTCCCACTCGTGATCGCTGGGCAGCTCTTTGCCCATGAATCGACAGAACGCACGAGCCTGCTGCCATGTGATGTCTGTGACCGGGTAGTCATTGTTTCCGGCGTTGGCGGGAAAGCCTTTCGTGACTGGATACGCGGGCGGCGCGACCAACGTTGCGTTCTGCGGCGCCGCAAACGTTCGGTAAGCGGCGTTGGAGACCTCCGTCCGATCCATTTCGAATGTTTCGAGGCGAACGTCCTGCTCCACCGCGATATCGCTAGCGTCGAGCGTACGTCCGATCTCGACCGGCGGATTGCCCTTGCCGCCGGAACGGTAAGCGCCGCCAGGAATGGCGACCGTGCCCGAATGAGTCGCCGCACAGGTTGGAATGATCACCACGATCCGGATCGCCCTCTCGCGACCCGCGTAACCGGGCAGGCGAGCGAGCGGCACGTTTGACGGTGCGCATCGTTCGCCGTTCTGGCCACGTCCTTCGACCTGTAGAATTGCCTTTCCGCCTCGTGTTTCAACGCGCCAGACCCGTTCCCCCCCACTCGGGAGTTCCGTCCGATCGAGCGGAATGTCTGAGGTGCTCGGCGACAGCTCGTCTTCGGCCGACGGTTCGAGTAGACGCCAGCGCAACAGAGGCAGCTTGGAGGTGGGGACTTGCTTCGGCTCGAGTGTCAGGGCATTCCAATCGAAGGCGTGAAGCTCGAGCGTAAAGACTCCGAGATCCGCCTTGCTCAACAACTCCTCGTTCAGGCGTTCTTCACGCTCGCGAAACCAACGCAAGCCGAGAAAGCCGGCGATGCATAGCGCCGTGATCACGCTCAACGCGAGTGCGATCCAGCGGTCGCGGCGTGTACGGCGCGATAAGGCGACGAGCCGCACTGGTGTCCATTTTGACGCTCCACGCGCGGTCCAGTCGCGATCGAGCTCGTCGATCGCCGCTTTGAACGGCCGGACCTCGCGGAGCTCGGCGGCATTGAGCAGGCTCGGTCGCCGATCGTCCGAGCCTCGCAGGTGGTGACGCACGATCTCGAGTGCGCGCTGACGTGCGAGGTCTTGTCGATCGGTCCAGGCGAGTACGCGTGGAACCAGGCTGTCGTGGACGAGCTCCCATGCGGGTTCACCGTTGTGCGCACGTAATGGCACGATCACGCCGCGTAGCCGGAGCGCCTCGATCACAGGTGCGATGTCTTCACCCGCCAGCACGGCGAGCTCGGCATCCGTTCGCACGGCGCGCGCGCGATCGCTGTCGATTAGCGCGAGCAGGATCCGGCGCGCGATCGCGACTTGCTCGCCCGGCAGCTCGGTCTCGAGCACGCGATCGAGATAGTCGCGCACGATCTCGTCGAGGCCGCCGAGCTGCTCGTAGTGGCGAAGGGTCAGTAGTTCTTCGCCGGGTTCGAGCTGATCGAATAGCGACGAGCAGGCGAGCTGGAGGTGCGGTGGGTAGACTGCCTGCGGTGCGGACCATCGCATCTCCGCTGCGAGCAGCGACGCTGCACGTTGAAGGTCCGCGAGCAACGCTGCGAGTAGCGGCTCTTCGATCATCACGCGGCGCTCGATCAACGGGCCTACGATCGCTTCGCGAGCGGCGTCTGGAGACAGCGGACCAAGGCGCAGGACGTTGGTCTGATCGTGGAGCTGGGCGAGGAGGCTCGCGAGCACGTCTTCCCGCACGCTGAACACGACGCCGAGCGCCCGGCCTTCATCGATCGAAGCCGTGGCACGCTCGAGCTCGCGTAGCGCGGCCGCAAACCCGGCGCTCGCGAGCGGCGCCTCGACCTGATCGACTACGACGACGAGGCGCTTGCCCTCCTTGGCGATGCGCGCCGCCGCGGCGGCGACGGCGGTGGTACCTTCGGGCCAGATCGCGCGCGCTAGATCCGGCGGCTCGCGACCGTGACATGCGACGTACACGCACGAGACGCCGAGCGATGCTAGCCGCGTCACGAGGCCGGCGCGCAACAGTGAGGTCTTGCCGGTGCCCGAAGGCGCGGTGTACACGACAGCGCGCCGGAACAGTACGTGCTCGACGAGCGTCGCGATCTCGCGATCGCGGCCGTAGAGGCGATCGCGATCGGTTTCGGTGAACGGCGCGAGGTGACGAAACGGTGGCGACGATGCCAGTGCGCCGGCGAGCGTCGTCGTCGCGCTCACGCTCGCCGAAGCGCCGAGCGCTGCCGCGAGCTCGCCGCCATGCTGATAGCGATCTCCGGGAGCGAGTGCGAGCGCCTTCGCGAGCACGCCGCGCAACTTCGCATCGGTGATCGCGTCGAGCGGCGGCACGAGCTGATCCGCGCCGCGGCGGCGCCAGCCGGTGAGCAGCGTGACGAGGACGAGCGCGGCCGAGAACACGTCGGAGCGGGCATCGACGCGCGCATCGCGCAGCTGCTCCGGCGCCATATATGCCGGCGTGCCTCCGGCGGAGGTGGTCTCGGAACGCAAGCGCGCGAGCCCGAAGTCGAGGAGCACGAGACGCTCTGTGTCCTCTTCCTTCTTCGGCGGCACGACGACGGCGTTCGCCGGCTTGACGTCGGCGTGAACCAATCCGACATCGTGCGCGGCGCCGAGCGCGGTGGCGAGTTGACGCGCGAGCGCGAGTGCGCGCGATTTCTCGACCACGCCCTCGTCGACGATCTGCTGGAGGTCGCGGCCGGCGAGCAGCTCCATCGCGTAGAACAACGAGCCTTGCGCCGTGATGTCAGCCTGGAAGATCCGGACGATGTTTGGATGATCGAGCCGACCAACGCTCTGGATCTCCTGCACGAACAAACGGCCGGTCTCCGAGCCGGGCGCGACCGCGCCGTGCAGGACCTTGACCGCGACATCCCGATCGACCGAGAGCTGGCGCGCGAGATACACGTTGCCGAACGCGCCACGCGCGAGCTCGCGCTCGATCTTGAAACGGCCGGGCAGCACGGTGCCGAGCACTTCTTCCTGCTCGGTCGAGCGCGGCACGCCTGGACGACTCGTGAGGCGTGCGTCCCATGGCCCGGCGAGCGGTGGCGAGCTCGCGAGCGTCGCGGACTCGTTCGAGACCTGGAGCCGCACGTGCTTGACGGTCTTGCCGAGGTAATCACCGAGGCTGCGCAGCGTGATCGTGCCGGTCCTCGGATCGATCGCGCCGCCGCGCGTGCCAGCGAGCAGTGCGTGCAACGCGAGCGCGCGACCTTCGGAGCGCTCGGTCGCGATCACGTGGCGCGCACGATTGGTCGCGAGCGCGTCGAGCCAGCCGGTGTCGCCTTGCGGCCCCTCGAGCGACGCGACGACCACCACGCGGTCGGCGGTGCAGTTGCGTAGCTTCTCGGTGATCCACGCGAGCGGTAGTGCGTGCTCTTCCGGATAGCGCGCCGCATCGGGGCCGGTGACGAGACACGGCTCGTCATCGTGCATGGTGACGGCGCCTGCGAGCGCGAGCACGATCGTATCGACGGTGTCGTCGCACAGCTCGCTGAGGCAGCGCTTCCAGCTCGCGCGATCGGCGCCGTCGCGTTCGCCGGCGAGCGGCGACAACCGCCGCACGCGCCAGCCTTCATTCGAGAGCAGCGTCTCGCCGATCTGCGCGACGAGCGAGGTCAGCGGCGATGTCGAGTCGGAAAGGCCGTGCCCCACCGCCAAGATCGCAGCCCCCTTCGACATCTGGGACGAAAGTAGCGCAGCGTCCCAGCATGGAGCGTGTTCATTTGCCTCACGTCCCCTGAATTACGCTGGCTTGCGCGAGGTAGACGACCGCCGTGCACGGGATCCGTTCACCCCACTCGGTCGTCGCTGTACGCAGCGCAGCCCGCAGCTCCGTTGCCCCTTCGGGATGGACCTCGTAGCTCGCGCCGAGAAACGCACAGACATGATCGAACGTGCCTGAAAGATCTAGCGTCCAGCGCTCGAACGGCGCGATTCGCCAGCGCGGCATCAGCTCGCGCCATCCCGCTTCAGATTTCGCGCGCGGATCGCCGAGCCGCGGCGTACTGCGCGGGCCCAAGAGATCGAGGAAGCGATGAAACGCATCGTCACCATCGGCCGTCGGGCCGCCGCCGAGCAGCGCGAGCAACGCACCACCGGGAACGAGCACGCGCTCGAGCTCGCGCACGACCGCGGGTAGATCGTCGAACAGCATGAACGCGAGGTGACACGTCACCGCGTCGAAGCGATGCGCCGCGAACGGCAGCGCCTGCGCGCGCGCACACGCGAGCCGCGCGTTACCCGCGAGCGCGCCAGCACACGCGTGACGCGACTGCGCCGCATGCAGCTCCGCCAGTGTCAGGTCGATCCCGATCACCTGCGGCCCGAGATGGTCTAACAGCGCGCCATCACCGCACGCGAGGTCGAGCACGCGTGCGCCCGCAGGCACTCGCGCTGCGAATCGCGCGTACGACCCGGCGCTTCCGAACGCACGCGACGTGATGCCGGCGTGCTCGGTGTGGAATTCCCGCAAGAAGTTCTCCGACGACGTCATGGCTCGGCCGATGCAACTCCTCGATTCAGAAAGGAGCTCGTCATGACTCGCTTACTCGCCGCATTCGCCGCCCTCGCACTCGCCGCCCCCAGCGCACTCGCCGCTTCGCCAGGTCCGGGGCCGCTCAGCATCGACTCCGATCGCGTCCAGGCGCAAACCGCCGCCGACATCGTGGCCGCCGACGAAACGTTCGTCGCGCTGCAACAGAACCGCGTGATCGCGCTCGCGAACATGTGGGACGACGCGGTCAAGGCCGGCCACGTGAACGAAGCAGGCCGGCTTGCCGTCGAGCACCTCGAGGCGCTCCAGATCGAGATGCGCGGCCGGATCGCGCTCCAGCACGCGCGCCGCGACTTCTCGGTCGCGCGTGAACGGTTGATCTCGGACGAGTACACGGTCCAGCAGGGCTAACGCCCGCGTCGGATCGCTTCGCCGACCAGCTCGTCGGTCCGCTCGTTGAGCGGAATGCCCGCGTGGCCGGCGACCTTGATGAACCGCAGCTCCTTGAACTCGCGGCACACCGCGCGGATCTTCTCGACCAGCTCGACGTTCGCCTTCGCCTTCCAGCCTTGCGAGAGCAGGCCGATCGAATACGCGGAGTCGGAGTAGACGCAGACGGGACGGTCGCGCGTCGCGAGCTTCGTCAGCCCGAGATAGATCGCCGTCAGCTCGGCCGTCTGGTTCGTGCCGGGCCCCAAGAACTCGGAGAGCTCGGTGGTCTGCCCGCCATCGACGATCACGACACCCGCGCCACTCGGCCCCGGGTTCGGTGCGGCGCCGCCATCGGTCCACACCTGGATCGCGTCGGTCGGTGCGCTAGGTGCGCTAAAAGGCGTCGCGCCCGTCGCACCCTGTCGCGGCTTCGCGTCGGCCTTCTTCGCGGCCGGTTCCGGAGCGGGCTCGCCAACGGCAATTTCGATCGGATCGCCGCTCGGTGTCGACAGATTGCGCGCGCCGGCTCGGTAGACCTTCGCACCGGGCTTCGGGTTGTAAACGATCTCCACACGACCGTCACGCTCGGTGACAAGTGCACCGGCAGCGTCGACCTTTGCCCAGACATCGGAGTCGCGGAGGCGGTGGCGGAGAAACGGCATCTGGGATCTACCTCCTACCATCGGGGGCTGATGGTCGACCCCTGGTGGGCACCGTGTTATAAGCCCCATCGCGTCCGTTTTCGGGGACGCATCGAGGAGAATGCACATGGTTCGCTTCCGCAATACTTGGCTCGTCGCCGTCGTCGCTCTCGGACTCGGTGGTGCAGCGTGCAAGAAGTCTGACGACGCAAAGGCCGGCGATAAGACCGCCACTGGCGACAAGACGGCCACCGGCGACAAGGCCGCCGGTGGTGGCACCACGATCAGCGATTCGGCTGGTGGCGACTTGTCGCTCCTGCCGGTCGACTCGGAGATGGTGATCGGCCTCAACATCGCGCAGCTCCAGCAGAGCGCGTTGTGGAAGCAGTTCTCGCCGAAGATCATGGACAAGATCGCCGGCAACCTCGCCGACTTCAAGGCGGACTGTGGCTTCGATCCGCTCGACGCCGTCAAGTCGATCGCGATGGGCATGAAGAACATGGGCGGCGGCGGCGAGCCCGACGGCGCCATCGTGATTCACGGCCCCGACAAGGCGAAGGTCCTCGCTTGCGTCGACAAGGAGAAGGACAAGGCGAAGGCCAAGGGGACCGAGATGTCGGTCGATGGCGACGTCGTCCTGATGAAGGACAAGAACGGCGCAACCTCGGCGTTCACGTTCGTCAACGACACGACGATGCTCGGCGTGATCGGTACGAAGGGCAACGCGGCCGGCGTCAAGGAAGCGGCCAAGGGCACCTCGACGCTGAAGTCGTCGCAGACGTTCGTCGACATGTACTCGAAGATCAACACGCAGGACTCGCTGTGGATGCTGATCAACGGCAACTCGCCGGCACTCGCGAAGGCGGGCGGCATGGGCATCAAGCCGAAGGCGGTGTTCGGCTCGCTCAACATCACCGACGGCCTCACGCTCGACTTCCGCGTTCGCATGGCGACGCCGGATGAAGCGAAGAGCCTCGTCGGCATGATGCAGGGCCAGGTCGGCAACCCGCAGGTCAAGCAGATGTTCGACACGCTCGACATCACGGGCGACGGCACCGACGCGAAGGTCACCGTCAAGATGAGCGCGCAGAAGCTCCAGGCGATGGTCGCGATGGTCGGCGGCATGATGGGCGGAATGCTCGGTGGCATGGGCGGCGCGCCCGGCGGCGCGCCCGGCGCCACCCCGTAACGGGGAGCCCGTGAGCACTTCGCTCCGCGCTCGGTTCGGCATCGCCGTCGCGTGCAGCGTCGTGCTCGCGTGTGGAGCGGCCGGCTGTGGAAAAAAGTCGGCGTCCAGCAATCTGTCTGCGGACGTCACCGGTCTCGCGGCCGTGCCCGCGACGGCCGAGGTCGTCCTCGCGATCGACGTGCAGCGGGTCGCGGACTCGCCGCTCGTCGATCACGCGGTCGAGGTGTTGCTCCAGCGCGATCCCAACCTCGCGGATCGCTGGAAGCAGCTCCACGACACGTGCAAGATCGACCTCAAACGCATCGGCCACGTCATGCTCGCGATCGGTCCGCACGCCGGACCGCAGCCGGGCACCGGGCCGGTGTTGTTCATCGCGACCGGCAAGCTGGTCGAGACCGAGCTCGCCGCGTGCGTCCGATCGATGGTCGGCACGGGCAGCGGTGGTCTCACCGCGAGCCCGCTCGGCAATCGCACGATGTATCAAGCGAAGGACGGCAACCGCGTCATGTACTTCGCGTTCGGCCGGCCCGACACCGTGATCATGGGCGCGAACGAGCAGGCGATCGCCGAGGCGCTCGGGAGCGGCAAGAAGATCACCGACAACCCGGACTTCACGAAGTGGCTCGGGCTGGTCGATCAGAAGGCGCCGATCTGGGCGGTCGGCCGGGTCGACGATCGCGTGAAGCAGGGCCTCGTGAAGGTCACGAACGGCGCGGTCTCCGCAGGGCCAAGCGCGATGGTCGCATCGGTCGATCCGACGGCCGGCGTGAAGGTCGAGCTCGGCGCGATCATGGCGAGCCCGGCGGATGCCAAGGCGTTAGAATCGTTTGCGAAGACTCAGCTCGCGGCGCTCGGGATGGTCGCCCAGGCGAAGTCGCTCGGCACCGTCGTCGATCAGGTGAAGATCACGTCGGATGCGAGCATGGTTCGGTTCGCGGCGAACCTCGATATGACCGCGGTCAATCAGCTGATTTCGGTGCTTGACGGCGGCGGAGGCTCCGCGCAAAGTGCGCCTCCTCCTGACGGATCTAACGGGTCCGGCGGGCCGTAGAGGTTCACATGCCGACGAAGAATACGACGCACAAGACCAACGTGAAGAAGCCGCCCGCCAAGAAGGCGCCGGCGAAGAAGGCCGCGCCGAAGGCGAAGAAGGCCGATGCAGCGCCGCAGGGCGAGGCGGCTCCACGCCACCCGAAGGCGCGCGTCACCAAGCTCCACAAGAGCAAGGAAGAGCTCGCGAAGGCGCTCGCGTCGTCGCTCGCCCGCGAGGACGAGGACAGCGGCCTGATCGCGGATCGCTTGAAGACCGCGTCGAATCAGCAGCTCCTCCGCCTCCACGATGCGGTCGAGACGATGAAGTCCAAGTACGGCAACCGCGCCAAGCTGGTCGCGGCCGTCGCCGGCACGCAGAGCAAGGACAAGGACTACACGGCGAAGCTCGAGAAGCTGTCGCTGCCGAACCTGCTCGAGCTCGCGAAGTCCGCCGAGCGCCGCGCTCGCGCGTAATCACGTACACGCGTGACGTGCACGTGCACGTCTGACGAGAGGTCGCTCTCCGGATCGGATCGAGTGGCGATGGATCTCGTCGATCGAAACTTCGATCTTCCAACGGATCGATGAGCGCGGAGTTCGTCCGATCGCTCGATCCGAGCACGAGCACGTGACACGAGTACGGTTACGAACCTACTCCTCGGGCAACGGCACCTTGTGCGTGCCGAGCGTCGCGCGGACCAGGCTCCATACGGTGCCCGCGTCGGTCGTGACATCGTCCCACCGGCCGGGAAACCGCCCGCAGTACGAGGTCTTCATGATCTCGGGCAGCGAGCGTTTGCCGTCGTCGGCGAACAGCTCGTGCTCGAGATAGATGCACGCCTCTTCGGTCGCGCGCACCGACAAGCTGCCGGGTAGATCGGCGGCGTTCCGGATCGCGTCGGCGACCGCGACGATGATCTCGAGGTTCGCCGCGGAGATCTTGGGATGGCGCCGCGCCAGGATCTCGATCTCGGCTTTCGGCGGCGGGTAATCCATCTGGAGCGGCGCGAACCGATCGAGCTGCGCCGCGTCGATGCCGAACGTGCCGCTGAACTCGCGGCCGCGATTGACCGCCGCGATGAACTGGACGTTGTCGGGGATCGGGATGAACGAGCTCTCGATCGGATGGAACACGCGGCGGGTCGAGTCGAGCGCGGGCATCAACGCGTTGCGCGCGGATTCCTGGCAGCGGTTGAGCTCGTCGAGGAACACGAGGAACCGCTTCTCGGGATGCTCGGCGGCGTCCTCGAGCGCGTTCAGGATGTCGGTCTTGATGAAGTCGGTCACGGGCGCGCCCGATGCGGAGGCGCGGACCTGGATCGAGACGAAGAAGTCGCTCGCCTCGACGACGGCGCCGCAGTTGAAGAACACGAACTCCATGCCGAGCGAATCGGCGATCGAGCGCGCGAGCACGGTCTTGCCGCAACCCTGCGGGCCGTCGAGCAGGATGTTGAGCCCGCTCTGCAGCAGGATCTGGAGCTTCTTCGAGACCCCGGGGTCGAGATAGACGCCCTCGATCCGGAACGGCGCGCGCGCGACGTACTCGACCTCGATCCGGCCGCGGTCGTCGCGCTCGGGCTTGTGGACCTCGACGACCTTCACGAGGCACGGCACGCCGGCGACGATCCGCTCGTCGTTCGACAAGATCACCTTCGGCGCGCGGCGACCATCGAGGTGGGTCGCGCGAAACTTGAACGCGGACGCTTCGGCCGGGTTCGGCCAGAACGTCGCCTCGACGGTACGCCCGGGGACGAGCTCCTCGACGGTCCATTTCGACATCGCCGTTACGCTAGCAGGGACCGGCGCGCGAGATCGCCGATCATGCGGCCGAACCGCGCGACCGCGGGCTCGATCGCGCCGTCGAGGAGCACGTAGTTCGGGAAGCAGACTTCCTCGAGCGGGTGGACCGCGACCTGCGCGCAGACGATGCCGCGGCGGCGAGTCAGCGTCGAGACCAGGCCGCGCAGCGCCTCGACCGAGCACTCGGTCGGCAGGCCATCCGAGATCATGACGAGCACCTTCGCGCGCTTCGGCGACGCCATCGCGACGTTCGCGGCGTGGAACAGCGCGGCCGCGTCGTTGTTGCCGCCGTCGGCGTGGAGGCCGACGACATGGCAATCGCGTGCCGAGCCCGCGTCGTAGATCACGCTGTCGGTGAAGCCGAAGAACCGGGCCTCGACACCGGGCAGCGGCCGCACCGCCTCGGCGACGAGCGCCGCGAACATCTTCGCGCGGCCGATGTTGTCGCGCGAGCTCATCGAGCCCGAGCAATCGACGATGACGCCCAAAAATAGATCCGTGCGGCGCTGCGGCGTGCGCGCGACGAGGATCCGCGGATCGTTGCGGGTGACGAGTGGGATCAGGCGCGTGCGATCGATCGCGCGGCCTTGGACCCGCGCGCGTTGCGGCTCCCAGCGCAGGCCCAGGTCGTCGAGGAACTGGCGCAGCCGGGTCGCGTGACGCGTGACCTCGTGGACGAGCTTGCGATGCGCCTCGGGGTTGCCGCGGACCTTCTCGATCGTGCGGATCCGATCGAACTCCTCTTCCGGCGCGACGTTGATCCACAGCTTCTCGGGCACGCCCTTCTTGCCCTTCGCACCCTTGTTGCGCCGCGGATCGAGGATCCGCTCGATCTCTTTCTGCAGTGCATCGTCGGACACGCCGGCGCCGAATACGTCGTCGTCGCGCTCGTGATCGCCGGCCTCGAGGCCTTCGGCGCCGCCGAACACCTTCGCGACCTCGAGCACGCCGCCGAACAGCGCCGACAGCTTCTGGGTCAGCTCGTAGAGCTGGGGCATGGCCATGTCGCGGATGCCCTGGGTCAGCGCGAGCGCCTCGGCGAGCTTCGGATCGTTCATCCGGTTGCCGAGGCCGAGCCGGAACGCCCGGGCGAACCGGGCGAGCGGATGGCCGTTGCGATCGAGCTCGGTCAGGACGGTGCCGCGGCGCAAGCGCACTGCATTCTCGGCGAACGCGACCTCGAGCGGCGTCCGGATCAGCGTCGGCGCCGCCGCGCCGCGGAGCGAATTCACCAGCACCGGCACGGCGATCTCCTGGGCTGCGTGCTGGAACGCGTACGCGCCGAGCCGCTTCAAGCGATCGCCGTAGCTCGGATCGATCGCGCGCAGGTTGCGCTCTAGGTGCTCGTCGGCGACGAGGTTGAGCAGGTGGCCGATGCCTTCTTGATGCGCCTTCGCCCACAGCGCCTCGGGGACCTTGCCGCGGTGATAGACGTGATGACCGATCTCGTGGAGCACGAGGCCCTCGACGATGTCCTGGCCGTTCGCTTCGCCGCGGAGCATCGGCAGCGGCGAGACGAAGATCGAATCGCCCGACATCCGCGTGTAGCCGAATTCGGACTCCTTGCTCGTCAGGTGAAAGTTGAACATCCGCCCGGTGAGCTCGACCCCACGCTTGATGCCCCACGCGAACACCTCGGCGACGCGGCCGAGCCGATCGTGCGCGAGGCCTTCGCTGATCGCCATCGCCGCGGCGGCACGGCGCGCCGGGTTCGTCATCGCCTCGGCGAGGACGCGCGCGTAGACCTCTTGCAACGCCGGCCGCGCGACCACCTTGCGCGCGCCTTCGATCACCTGCCACATCCGCTTCTCGGAGCTCACCGACGGGCCACCGACCAACGTCGCGGCGACGACCGCCGCGAGCGCGACCTCGTGATCGGCGGAGAACATCCCCCATTCGGTCGCTTGCTCGTCGAGCATCTGTTCGACAAGCAGCGGCATGCCGCGGGTGTCGCCGGTCTGGGCGAGCCGGACCGCGGCGGCGCGACGAAGATGGAGCGGACGATCGCCGTCGACCTCGAGGAAGCGCGCGAGCGCGTCGAGCACGGGATCCGAGGGATGACTCGCCGAGATCAACAGGCTCACCGCGCGCTGATAGGCGTGATGGTGCGGCGAGTCCGCGAGCGCGAGCGCGCAGGTCAGCGGCTCCGCACAGCGCAGCAGCGCTTCCCAGTCTTCGCGCCGGAAGTACCAATCGTCCACGTGGCCGGGCACAGGTCCCGGCCCTTCCTTGTTTGGGTCGTGGCCGGGGGGCACAGGTCCCGGCCCTTCCTTGTTTGGCTCGATGCCACGTGCCGCCGCGAACGCCGCGTCGAGCGCGCCGGGCTCGCCGCGCGCTGCGAGCGCGAGGTTGATGTAGAACCGCCACGCGGTCGGCAGCTTCGCGACGCTCGCGAGCGAGCGTGCGCGTGCGACCGCGGTCGGGTCTTCCCACAGCTGGATGCTCGCGAGGATCGGCAGCGGATGGAGCAGATCGCCGAGGTGCCCTGCCGCCAGTGAATCGAGCAGCTCCGCGAGCTGGAGCTGGCCGCGCGCGCCGAGCACGAGCAGCGCCAGCACGGCGTCCTCGACGATCGCGGGCTGCGGATGAGCGCACCACTGGACGAGCGCGTCGAGGTCGGTGGTCTTGCGGATCGTCGCGATCAGATCGGCGGAGCCGGGCTCGCGCACGGCAGGGCGGGGCGGGGCTACACCTTCGAGCCGGATCAGGCGCGCCGCGAGCTCGCGGGTCTCGGCATCGGCATCGGCGATCCGATCGAGCACGCGGTCGCGCACGGCGGTGACCGCGACCGCCTTGCCCTCGACGAGCGCGACGACGATCCTTGCCGCGTGGCGCCCGATCGGCCGATCGACGCGCTCCGCGCAGAACTGGGCGAGCTCGAGCGTCGCTTCACGCTCGTAGTGCACCTTGTTGCGGTAGCGCCAGAACATCACGACCTCGGACACGCCCTGCCACAGCGTGCGGCCGGCGAGACCGTCGCCGAGCGCTTCGATCGCACGCAGCGTGTCGTGGACCGTGCCGGTCACCGCGATCCACGCCTGCAACGCGAGCAGGTGCGCTTCCCACCGGAACAAGAACGCGTTCGCGAGCGCCGGCAACTCGGGCTGATGCCGGAACGGCGCCATCTCGCGATCGATCGCGGCTTCGCTGGTGCCCGCGAACCGATCGAGCTGGCGTGCGACATCGACGATCGGATCGGCGCACGCCATGAGCGCGGCGCATGCGGCCGCGTTGGGATTCGCGCCGGCAACTGCGAGCGCGGTGACGAGGCCGGTGACCGGGGCGGCGAGGGCAGGGGCGAGCGCACGCGCCAGATCGCCCGGGCTCGCGCTCATGATCTTCGCGCGCTCGGCCGAGGTCAGCGCGCGGCGCGCGGCCGGCGTCGAGATCACGGGGAGCGGGACTTCCGCGGTGATGATCCGCGCGAGCCACGCGTGGACCGCGGGTGTCATCCGCGATCGCAGCGCCTCACCGATCGCGAGCTCGCGGCCGCGCGGCGGCGGGTCCTCCGGATCGTCGAGCGCTTCGATCAAGCGCAGGACCGTTGCCTCGTCGAGCGGGATCACGGCTTGCGCGAGCAGCTTGTCGTCGGTCGGCCGGATCAGCGCGAGCGCGAACCGGCGGCGCATGGTGCGGTCGGGGAGGGCGAGCAACGCCTCGAGGATCGCGGTCAGGCCCGCACGATCGATACGCGCCGCGATCACCTTGCACACCGCGACGAGCCGCTCGGGATCCGCGTGGTCCTGCGCGCGCAGCGCCGCGAGGAACGCCGGTGCGCGGTGGCGGCGCGGCATCTGCTCGACGAACGCGTCGAGCCGCGGCCCGGTATAGGTCGCGACCGCGCGGCCGGCGAGCGCGATGTAGCGCTTGTAGTCCTGGTTCTCGACCGACGCGAGCCACGCGAGCTCGAGTGCGGGCGTCTCGCCGGGCAGCGCACAGATTTCGGCCCAGCCATGATCGCTCGCGAGCAACGCGGCGAGCAGTGCTTGGTCGCCGAACGCCTCCTCGAGCAGCGTCAGCCGCTTCGCGGGCAAGAGGCCCGCAAGTGCAGCGCACAGCGCGAGGTCCTTGGTCGCGAGCGGCAGCGTCATCAAGCGCTGGGTCTGTTCGACGTACGTCTTGCACGGCCACGCGTAGCGGACGAGGCCGTACGCGGCGGCGGCCGCATCGGTCGCGCGAAACTCGGGGAAGCTGACGATCCGCGGCTCGAACGCGATCGCGACCGCGAGCACGCCGTGCCGGATCTGCCACGCGGCGTCGCGGTGGCGTGCGATCCAATCGAGCAGCGTGACCGCGGCGCGCCGCGCGAGCGGCCGGTTCTTGCGCGGCGCGACCAGCTGGACGAACCGGTCGAGCAGCCACGACAGGGTCGGGCCCTTCGGCGTATCGGCGATCCCGACGGTCACGAATGCGGCGATGATCGGATCCAGATGGTCCGTGCCCTGCGCGGGCTCGAGCGGCGCGGTCGCGGCGCGATCGAGGTACGCGTCGACGAGCGCTGATGGCCGCTGGCGCTCCGCCGCGAGCGTCGCGCGGATGTCGTCGGCGGAGTGCGCGCCGAGCAACGTCACGAGCTCCGGCGAGCTGACGCAACCCATCGCATGGAGCTCGAGCGCGATCGATAGCGATCCGGTGGTCGGCCATGGTGCAGCGCGCGCGGCCTCGGCGCATGCGGGATCGGCGCGCAAGTACACGCCGAGCTCCGCCGCCGTCGCCGGCAGGTCCGCGTGCGCGAGCGCGTCGAGACGAACCTCGGCGCGCGGATGAAACATCGCGTGCGCGTAGCGATACGGCGCTCCGCGGGACGTCTCGCGCAGCGCGCGCAGCGCGGCGTCGCGCACGACTGCGTCGTCGTCGTCGAGTCCCGCGACGATCGCGCGGAGCCCCGGCACGCCTCGCACGCCCGCGAGCGCGAGCAGTGCCGCTGCGCGCATCGTGGGATCCGGGTGAGTCGCGAGCGGCACGACCGCGCCGAGGTACGGGCCGCGGCGCTGCAGCGTCCACCGCGCGACCGCAGCGAGCTCGTCGGGCGCGATCGTGCCCGCTTGCAGTTGTCGCCAGATCTCGAGGTCGCGCACCGTACCCTCCGAAAACTATCAGCGCGTCGCGCCGGCTGCTTGCCGCGAGCACCGAACATCACAGTCCCGGCGTGGAACCGTGCACCGAAAGCCGTGCACGAGCCCCGTATGGACTCTGTCGTTCGACGCTCGCAGCGGACCCACCTCCGAAGTCAGTACGCCTTCGCCGCGTGCACGAGAACGAGGCTTTGAAGACCCCATCCCCTCACACGCAGATCCAGTCGTAGCCGAAGTCGATGGCGCGAACAGTCACTGGCCCGAAGGCACCACTGGCGGAAGAGCGCGGTGCCGGACCACACGCCCGGCTGCTCCCGCCAGAGGAGCCGTCGCGCAGACGTGTCAGTTCATCGTGCTTCGGAGAGGGTTGCCGCCGGACCGCGACGCGCCTTCGAAACTATGTGCGTCTGGTTGGGGCAAGGGTTCTCCAGGAAGGGTTGATACGAATGACAGAACGGATCGATCTGTTCAAGCACTTTCACGGAAGTGCACGAAAGGGATGGCGCATCTTCCCAGTCTCGACCACCCCGAAGGCGGCGTGGAGTGCGAGCAAGTTCGACCGGCTGACCTTCGAGTACGCGTAGCCGAGCCTGCCGAGCCGCTCGAACCGGTCGACGTGGTGGAGCAGCTCCTTCGCGCCACGGTCCTGCAGGTGCATCAGCTCGAGCTCGCGCAGCCGCGGTGCGAGCGGCGACTTGACGAGGGTCGCGCACGCCGTGTTCGAATACTCGAGGTAGAGCCGCTCGAGCGCAGGGAGGTCGCGGGCGAGCACAGGCCGCACGTCGTTGTGACCTCCGAGCGCGAGCTCGACGAGCCGATCGAGCGGAGCGCGCGCGAGCAGAATGATCGCGTTCGGTGCGAGCTCGGTGCACAGATCGAGCTTGTGGAGCAGCGGGAATCGCGGTGTGAGCGGAGATAGATCGGTGACGGTGCCGCGTCCGCGCGCGGTGATCTCGCGCAGCGTGGGCGGCGCATGCTCGGCAAGCATCGCGATCGATTCATCGGAGGCGCGCACGATCACCTTGGTCACGAACCGCGCCTCGGGGCGTGCGAGCGCTTCGATCGGCGTCCGGAGGAGTGAAATCTCGTCGATGAAGCCCCAGCCGATCACCGCGTCGTGAACTCCCGGCGGAATGAACGGGTAGGGCTCGCGAAGCGTCCGGAGCTCCTGGCCGCGCGCGATCCGTACCGCGCGTTCCGCGATGTAGTCGCCGCGCGGATCACCTTGTTGCTGCAGCCAATCGCCGTAGATGCGCCACGCGTCGACGTCGTAGGGATCCGCGACCACTGCGAGCTCGAGCTCCGGGTTGCGCGCATCGCGGATCAGGGGCGCCTTCGCCAGGACCGACGGCTCCTCGTCCGTGACCAGCCTCCAGCCTGCGCGCGCGCGCTGGTTCACGAGGATCGTGTACTTGCGCTTCGCATCTGCGGCACTCGGAAACGTAACGACCTCGTAGCGGCCATCGTCGGTGATCGCGAGAGCGGCGTCGCGTTGATCGATCTCCCAGGTCCGATCGCCGAGCTGGTAGCGCCCCACGGCCGAGCCTTCTACTGCGCCTTCGCGATCAGTGCGGCGAGTGCGGAGCCGTCGCCCTCGACGCGGCCGAGCTCCGTACCCCTACTGTCGAACAACAGCGTCGTGTACGTGTCGCGCACCCCGAACCGGCGAAACCAAGCGTTGCCACGATCGATACCGATCGGCAGGGTGGCGCCGAGTCGCTTGCGATAGTCGCGGATATCCTCGTCGCTGGTCCACACCGGGAACGCGACCGTGATCCAGGTGAGCTCGGGATGGGCGCGGTGCGCTTCCTCGATCGCATGCGCATGAGCGGCGCAAGTCTTGCCGATCTCGGGCCGGCTCTCGGCGATGTACGAGTCGCAGAACAACGTCGCGAACGTCAGTGCGAGCGGTTGCTTCGGCCGCGACGCGAAGTCGAACGCCTTGCCGTTGTCGAGCGCGAGAGCGGGTAGGGGACCGGGCGCGGTGGGTGGAGGCACAGCAGCGGCAACCGGCGCGGCGGTACTGGACTCGAGAATCGCGACGAGCGCTCGCTCGAGCTCGGGCGTGACCGCGTGGCCGACGTAGCGAATGACGCCGGTGCGATCGATCAACACGTGCTGCGGCGTGACGTTCAGGTGGAACTGCTCCGCGACACTGCCGTCCGTGTCGATCGCGACCGGCACCGTCAGGTGTCTATCCGCGACGAAGTTCTTGACGTTCTCGATCGGGTCGTCGATCGCGACATCCACCGCGAACATCGCGAGCTTGTCACCGTTGATGTGAAACGTCGACTCGAGGTGCGGCATCTGCTCCCGGCACGGCACGCACCAGGTCGCCCAGAACTTGAGATAGATCGGCTTCTTGCCGAGGAGCGATGCGAGCTCGACGCGCGAGCCATCGAGCAGCTGGAGCGTCACCGCCGGGGCAGGCTGACCGACGAGCGCGTCGTGTGCCGTCTGGACGAATGGCGCGGCTTCACCCTCGCCGCTGCCCGCGCCGGTCGGTGGAGGTGGCACGCTCTCGTGACAGCTCGCCGAGCACATCAGGACCGCGACCGCGAGGACGAGCCGGCTCATCCGTGGAGCGTATCAACGTTCCGGGTCGCGACAGGACCCAGGGGGGACGGTCGCAATGGTTTCGGGCTGTTCCGCTCCAAACCGCGACGCCGCGATTCGGTTTGTCCTGTGGGGCCCGGCGATCACGTGAATCCCGGTATGACCCCGCTCACCGGCCGCGCGCTTCGCTTCGATCGCACGGGTCGCTACCTTCTGGTCGTCGAGCCGACCGAGCTCGCGGTGGTCGACGTGATCGATGGAGGTGTCGTACGCATCGCCGAGACCGCTCGCGCCGCGTGCGTCGCCGGCGATCAGATCTGGGTCGCGAACCGTGACGAGCAGCTCGCGCGTTACGATCTGAGTGGGCGCGCACTGGGCGAGCCGACGCCGTTGACGGTGGGCGCCTCGCCGCATCTCGAACCCGCACCTTGTGGCTCGCCGAGTGCAATCGCGGGCGCGCTCAGCCTGCTCGATGACTTCGGCAGCCTCGTCCGGATCGATCTCGGCGACGAGCTCGCGATTCCGCTCACCGGTCGGCGTCGGCTGGTGGTGCGCGGCGCGCGGGTCACGCTACCATCCGGGACGAGTCTCGCGCTCGCCCCGGGCTCGACGGTCTCGGGCGGTGCGGTGATGCAGGACGGCAAGACGTTCGTGCTCGCCGTCGCACAAGGTGGTGGTCTGCAGCTCGTGCTCGGCTCGCTGGCGAGCAGCCAGGTCATCCAGCGTTGCAGTGTGGCGGCGACGAGTGTCCACATCGCGACTCGGCGCGCGGTCGCGATGGTGCAGGTCGCACCGCGTACGCTGTCGTGCATCGAGCTGCGTTCGGGACGTCAGCTCGGCGTGATCGAGCTCGTTCACGACGTGACCGACTTCGCGATCGATCCCGACGGTGCACGCGTGGTCGTGCGCTCGGAGCGCGGCGACCTCGAGGTTCACGACATCGCGGAGCATCTCGCCAGGGTCGCCGTGCCAGATGCAGCGACAGTCGTGCTCGAGCCAGGCGAGTCGGAACCCATCGCCGAGCCGATCCGGATCGCGGGTCGCGCAGCGAAGGGATCGCAACCTCCGCAGGTGGCGCCCGCGCCGACGCCGCGAATGATCCCGGTCCTCCACGCGCTGCGTCCCCGCGCGCGCCCGCCCGAGCTCGATCGCGCGCACGCGCGGCGGGCGCTCGATAGCGAGCTTCGAGGAGTTTCATTGCTCGCGCTCCGTGCGATCGCTTCGGCCTGGGACACGCGCAGCCTCGGTTACGGCAACGAAGGCCGCCATCCCTACGAGCTCGAAGTCTCCGCGCTGGTCGGTCTCGGCGGAGGATTTGCAGCGGACCATGTCGCGGCCGCCGCGGAAGAGCTCGTGGCTCACGAAAGGTCGCTCGATCCCGATCGGCGTGGTCCCGCGACCCCGATCGGCGTGCTCGTCGCCGAGCTCGGCCTCTCCGAACGCGCGATCGATATCGTGCTCGTGATCGCGGCGGCATCGTTGCAGGGTGAGATCTCGCGGCTGTTCGGTATCCTCTCGAACGACGCCGGTCGGCCGATCGTCGACGAGCTCCTCGTCCAGCAGGTGCTCGCGGGTCGTCACGATCGCTACGACGTTGCCGTCGAGCTCGATCCGACCTCGCCGCTCATGCGCCTCGGCATCGTGCACGTCAGCGGCCGGCGGCGCCCGTTTGCCGAGCTCGCGATCGATCCGGTCGTGCTCGATCGGTTGCGTGCGGAGCCGCCCACGCTCGGTGCGGCGACGACCGTGCGCACCGCGGACTGCGAGCTCGTCGATCTCGATCTGCCGGCAGGTGTGCTCGACCGTGCCTGCGAAGCGCTCGCGCTCCCGGCCGCGGCGCCGGTGCGGATCGCGGTGCGCGGTGGCTCCGGCTGCGGCCGTCGCGCGTTGATCGCAGCGCTCGCCGCCGAGGCTGGCTTCGACCTCGCGATCATCGCAGCGAGCGGATTGCCGCGCGCCGCAGAGCCATTCGTGCTCGCGCTGCGCAGTGCGCTGCGGTCGGCCCAACTCGCCGGCTTGTTGCCGTGTGTCGTCGAGCTCGATCAAGTCGCGTTCGAAGAGCGCGCCGGCCGCGACGTCGCGAGCGAGATCTTGCGCGCGCATCCCGGACCTCTCGCGGTCGTCACGCTTGCGGACGCGCCGATCCCGTTCGCGGCCGGTCACGTCGCGATCGATATCCCGATCCTCGCGGAGACCGAGCGCCGGCACGTGTGGTCGCGCTCGCTCGCAGCTTCGGGCCTCACCGCCGATGCCGACAGTCTCGCCGCGCGATTTCGAGTCGGCCCGGGCGTGATCCGGCGAGCCGTCGCGGCGGCCAAGGACGACGCTCCGACCGAGTCGATCGAAGCGTTCATCCGTCAGACCCGCGACGCTCGCCTCGGCCAGTTCGCGAGGCGCGTCGAGCGGCTCGCATCGTGGGCCGACATCGTGTTGCCACCCGATATCCTCGATTCGTTGCGCGAGCTAGTCGCACGAGTGCGGCATCGCCGCACCGTGTTCGAGGACTGGGGCATGGGACGAACGATGGCGACCTCGCGCGGGCTGACCGCGCTGTTCCAGGGTCAGCCGGGCACCGGCAAGACGCTCGTCGCCGGCGTGATCGCGCGCGAGCTCGGCCTCGAGCTCTATCAAGTCGATCTCTCGAAGGTCATGTCCAAGTGGATCGGCGAGACCGAGCGCAACCTCGCGACGATCTTCGATGCCGCCGAGGACGGTCAGGTCATCCTGTTGTTCGACGAGGCCGACTCGCTGTTCTCGAAGCGCACCGAAGTTCGCTCGAGCAACGATCGCTACGCGAACCTCGAGGTCAACTATCTGCTCCAGCGCCTCGACTCGTTCGAGGGCATCGCGATGCTCACCACCAACTCGGGTGGCTCGATCGATCCGGCGTTCAAGCGGCGCCTGTCCTTCCGCCTATCGTTCCCGTTCCCCGACGAGGATACGCGCGAGCAGTTGTGGCGCGCCCACCTGCCGCCCGAGCTCCCGACCGCCGGCACGTTCACGCTCGATGCGCTCGCCCGCAAGTACCAGCTCTCGGGCGGCTACATCCGTAATGCGTGCCTGCGCGCGGCGTTCCTCGCCGCTCAAGAAGAGTCCGTCCTTCACCAGCAACACCTGGAACGCGCGGTCGCGCTCGAGTTTGCAGAGCTCGGCAAGCTGTCCAGTGGTGGTGCGATCGATTGAGGAGCCTATGACCGAACATGACCATGCACATGCAGGAACGCTGTCGACGCCGGTCACGCGGAACGAGGATCTCGCACCGGGACGTGCGAGCAA
Organism: Deltaproteobacteria bacterium; assembly: GCA_040004535.1. Classification (GTDB taxonomy): domain Bacteria; phylum Myxococcota_A; class Polyangia; order Haliangiales; family Haliangiaceae; genus JABFXX01. The sequence goes on along the minus strand of JBDUAS010000038.1, from coordinate 9,886 downwards.
GTCATCGTCCATGAATGGCCCGACGCATCCGATCATCTCGGGGCTGATCGCGCGCAAGGCGGAGCGCGATGCCAACGGCGTCGAGGCCGGCGCCGATCAGGCGATCGCGACCGCCGCATCGAGCAGTGGCATGTCGCTGCCGACGCCGATCATGCGCAAGTTCGAGTCGTCGCTCGGCACCGATCTGTCGAGCGTACGCGTCCACACCGGTGCCGAGTCCCAATCCGCGGCCAGCGCCGTCGGCGCGAAGGCGTACACGATGGGGCAGGACATTCACTTCGGCGCCGGTCACTACGATCCGAGTAGCCGTGCAGGCCAGCACTTGCTGGCGCACGAGGTCGCGCACACCGTGCAGCAACGTGGTGGCACTTCGACTCGACAGAACAAGCTCGAGGTGTCGGGCCCGCAGGACGCTGCCGAGCACGAGGCCGATCGTGCCGCGGATGCGATGGTGACCGGATCGACTACGGCGATTGCCGGGCATGCTCCGGCGTCGGTCGCGCGCTTGGTTAGCGACAACGCCCTCGATCAGGCGGCGACGAGCGCGCAAGCCGAACAGCAGAACGCTCCGCCGGATCGGATCGGAGGTCTGTCCGTCGCCAACGACACGGCTTCCGCGAAACAGATGCTGGCGATGATTCACGGCTGGGATGACGACATGCAGGAGGCGCTCAAGACCAAGGACGCGACGCCGCTCGACGTTCAACAGAACAACAATGCGGAGCAGCAACTGGAAGAGTATCTCGGCGCACTCACCGGAGAGTCGGTGGGACTCGGCAACTTCCAGGTGCTCTACAAACGATCTCAGATCGAGTACGCACGGCTGAACGCGATGGCGCTCCACGCCGGTTCGGGGCTTGCGGGCGCGAACAAGGGGCCGAACGCCGCGAGTGGTACGGGCACGGCGAAGGACAATATCGACAATGCTGCGGGGAAGAACGACGCGACGACCGCGCTCGCCGCTCGCGCCGAGCAACTCGCGAACCAGCCGGGCAACGAGCTACTCAAGGCAAAGCTCGTCAACCTCAAAGCCGACACCGCGCCACTGGACGCGCAGACCCACAAGGTCGTGACGTCCGAAGGCGAGACCACGAACTCGGTCATTGGAGTCATGGCTGCTTCCGATCAGATCACCGGGGCTGGAGCGCAGATTAAATCGACCCAGCTGAAGAATGAATTCGAGAAGGTGAAGAAGGAGATCGAAGAGAACAAGGAGAAGGTCAAGCTCGCCGTAGAGGGCATGATGCTCGCGTTCGAGGCCGCCACCGATCCCGAGAAGGCGGCGGAAATGATCACGAAGAAAGCCATCGACAAGCTCGCGCCTCTCGCTCTCAACTCGATGCTCGGGCTCAAGCTGACGCCAGAGCAAGAGAAAGATGGTCAGAACGCTGACATCCAGGCTGACAAGGCAAACGTCGCCAACCTGCTGGGCGCGAAGAACGCGTATCTCAAGGCGACGAATGACGTGAAGCTCAAGCTGGCTGCGTTCGGGAACGAGATCGCGACGCTGAGTCAGATGAAGAAGGCCCACGCTGCGAGCTTGCGCGAGCTCGGAAGCATGCTCGATGCCGCCGATGCCAAGAGCGCTGGAAAGAAGCGCAAGCCTGGTGAGCTGGGGCCGTACGAGGCGATCACGACGTTCCTCGCGCAGGCCGACGCGTTCATCGCGGAGGCAACTGCTGCCCGCGATGTCGGCCGCCAGGAGTCCGACGATGTCTCGTCCGACGCGGGCGGCGCAGCCAAGAATCTCAAGAACAAGCTGTACGACGGTGTTCTCTGGCTCGATGTGAGGATCCCTTCGCCGTGGAAGGACTACGCGAGCGGAGCGGCCCTGACTCGCTGGTTGCTAGCGTCGCAGAAACTCTCGGTCACGATCGGTGGCAAAGGATCGGCGCAGAGCTCCAAGCAGGAGGCCGGCGCCAACGCAGACGTCCAGACAGCCAGCGCGGACCTCGACAAGTGGATCCAGGCGATCGCCGCGTATCGTGACCAGCTCAGAAAGTCGCTCGACGTCGCCTAGCTTCTAGGGAGTCAGGCTCTGGAGCGCCGCGTGCGTGGCGCGGGTCTCGGGGTGGTTCTCGCCAAACACCGTGCGCTCGACGACGACGGCCGTCTCGAGCTCTTCACGCGCGTCCTGCAGCCGGCCTTCGGCGAGTAATGCGAGGCCGAGTGCCGCGTGCGATCGGCCGTGGCATGCGCCAGCGTCGTGCTGCGTGCTCTCGCATAAATGGATCGCGTGGCGCGCCTCCGCCTCGGCGTCGCCGGCGCGGCCGAGATCGATCAGAACGTGCGCGCGCCATACGCCGAGGTCGCCGACCTCGGCGGATTCGCGACCGAAATGCCTTGCGGCGCGCTCGAGTGCGTCGTCGATCATCGCGAGCGCTTCGCTGCGATGGCCAAGCCCGTCGAGCGCACGCGCGCGTAACACGAGCTGGCGCGGCAGCTCGGAGCCGGCTGGTCCGTAGATCGCGGTCTCCTCCGCGATCACGGTCGCGAGATCATGATCGGCACGATCGAGGTGGCCGAGCTCGAGGTCATCGCGTGCGACGTTCGCGCGACAGATCAAGACGTCCGTGTGGTGCGCGGTCGTCAGCTCCTGCATGCCATCGCAGGCCTCGAGCTGGACCACCCGGCTCTCCTCGTAGCGGCCCTCGTCGGCGAGCAGCAGCGCCAGCTCGTTCGTGATCCGGATCGCGACGGGGTCGCGCGGTCCGCGCCAGCCGGTCGCGATCGCGAGCGCTCGCCGCAGCTCCTCCTCGGCCTGCGCCCATTCGCCGGCCTTGCGGCGGACGTCGGCGCGATCGCTGAGCAGTGTCGCGACGGTCAGCCCGGCGCCACCTTCGACGTCGATCGCGATCTGCAGCGCATCCGCGAAGTCGTAGCGGGCACGCACGAGATCGAGCATGTCGTACTCGATGTTGCCGCGGACCTCGAGCGCCTTCGCGAGCCCGATGCCGTCCGGATCGAACGTGTAGCCGAGGACGACCGCGCGATTCGCGAGAGGTAGGGCGTGGCGCAGGTCGCCGAGATCGAGCCAGGTCTGCGCGAACACGACGAGCAGCCGCTCCTGCGCATCCGGATCGCTCGCGAGCTCGGCGAGTCGCGCGCCGCCGCGTTCGAGGATCTCGCGCTGGCTGAGCGGGTTGCTCGTCACGCGATCCGGATCGAACGACTCGAGCAGGCCGACCGCGAGGTTGCTGACCCGCGCGGCCTTCGCACTCTGTTCGCGCGCACGACGCGCCTGCCAGACGGTGCCCGCGATGCCGGCGACCAACAGCACGGTCGCGAGCGCGGCGACGGCGAACCCCGCACGGTGGCGGCGCACCATTGCTCGCAGCAAGTAGCCGGTCGCGTCGCCGCGAGCCGCGACCGGCGAGCGCGCGAGATGATGGCGAATGTCTGCACCGAACGCCTCGGCCGACGCGTAGCGCTCGCCGGGCACCAGCCGGAGTGCCTTCATCACGATCGCGTCGAGGTCGCCGCGAACCTCGCGCGCGCGGGCGCCTTCGAGCTTCGTGCTCGGGCGCGCCGGCACGGCGGCCAGGATCGCAGTCTCGGTCTCGACCCGGCTCTTTCCCGTGTACGGGCGTGCACCGACGAGGATCTCGTGAAGGATCACGCCGAGACTCCACACGTCGCTCGCGACCGTGATCTCGCCACCGCGGACCTGTTCGGGCGACGCGTAGTGCAGCGTCATCGGCCGATCGGTCGTACGCGTCAGCCCACCGTCGCTATCGCCTTCGGCGGTCATCAGCTTCGCGATCCCGAAGTCGAGCAGCTTCGGCATCCCGTCGGCAGTGACGAGGATGTTGCTCGGCTTGAGGTCGCGGTGGATCACGAGGCTGCGATGTGCGGCCTGGACGACGTCGCAGATCTCCGCGAATAACCGCAGCTTCGCGTCGAGCGAGAGGCTCGCGCACGCGACGAGCAATTCGGGCCCCTCGACCAGCTCCATCGCGAGCCACGGCCGGCCATCGGTCGTGACGCCGCCGTCGAGCAGCTTCGCGATCCGCGGATCGTCGAGACGTGCGAGGACTCGGCGTTCGCGGCGGAACCGGGCCGCCGCGTCGCGGTCGCCGGTGAGCGGCAGGATCTTGATCGCGACGCGCTGGGCGAAGTCCGCGCCGACGCGCTCGCCGAGCCAGACCTCACCCATTCCGCCCCGGCCGAGCAGCTCGTGGATCTGGAACGGTCCGATCCGATCGCCGAGCGCCATGCCGGGCAGGGCCGCCGGCACCTCGAGGAAGCTCCCGGCGGCGGCATCGGCATCGAGCAGGCGCTTCGCCCGGTCGCGGATCGCGGCGTCGGCGCAGCTCGCGAGGATCGCGGCGCGTTCGCTCGCCGATCCTTCGAGCGCGCGATCGACGAGGTCCATCGCAGCGGCGAACTGTTCCTGGTCGGTCACGGCGTTACGGATTATGACGCTACACTGCCCGCGTGCGCCGAAGCATCGTGATCGCCGTCGGGGTCGGCGTCGTGCTCGTCTGCGGTGGGGCGGCCACATGGCGGCTGCTCCACCGTGCCGCGCGACCACCGTGCACCGACCCCGCGCAGGCGCTCGCCGGCGTGTGGGATGGGACGGTGAAGCAGCGTGTTCACGCCGCTTTCGCCGCGACGAAGAAGCCGTACGCCGAGCCCGCGGCGGTCTCGGTGACGAAGGCGCTCGACCGCTATGTCGCCGCATGGACCTTCGCGACGATCAACAACTGCAAGGACACCCACCAGACCGAACGGGTCGCAGAGGTCCGTCAGCTCTGCCTCGACCGACGCTTCGAGGAGGTACGTGCCCTCGCCGAGATGCTGCGGGATCCGAGCGCGGGTCTCGTCGAGCAAGCGGACAAGGCGGTGTGGGCGCTCGACGCGGCCGAAACCTGCGCGAGTCGTTCGGCGCTCCGGTTCGAGGTCGAGCCGCGGTATCGTGCCGACTATCGGCGACTGATGCTCCAGACCGCGACCGCGCACGCGCAGGCGATCGGCGGCCAGCTCGTCGCTGCCGAGGGCGCGCTGATGCACGCCGCCGACGAGGGCAAGCGGATCCATGCCGACGATCTCGTCGCGCTCTCGCTTCACGATCGCGCTGCGGTGCTGTTCGGCGAGAACCGGTTCGAGGAGGCGTATCGGGTCGCGAGCGACGCGGTGTGGACCGCGTTACGCGCCGGTCAAGATGACCTCGTCATGGCGTCCGCGCTGAACGTCGCGAGCGCACGTGCCGCAGGTGCCGAGCACCGCGATGTCGCCGACGGTTGGATCGACGTCGCCACGGCCGCTGCGGCGCGCAGCGGAACATTTCCGCCCGCGTTCGACGAGCAGCGCCTGGAGCTCGTCGGCGTGATCGCGGCGCAGCGCGGCGATCTGAAGACCGCGGTCGCGAGTCACGAGCAGGCGCTCGCCGCGGCGAAGCGGTTGCGCGGCAACGACGACCCGCAGCTGTGGAGCACCGAGGTCCAGCTCGCGACGACGCTCGCGCGTACGGGCGCGTGGGCCCAGGCGCTGCCGCACTTCGAGCACGCGCGCCAGCTCCGCGAGGCCTCGGTCGGAGCCGATCACCCCGACGTCGCGCTGATCCTGTCGGACCTCGCTCCGTGCTACGAGAACACCGGCAAGACCGACGAGGCGCTCGCGACCGTCAAGCGTGCGTTGCAGATCCGCGAGAAGACGTACGGCCCGAACAGCCCGTTCCTCGTCGCGAGCCTCGACAACCTCGCCGACTTCGAGCTCCGCGCCCACGAGCTCGCAGCGGCGCTCGCCGATATCGAGCGCGCGCAGGCGATCGCGCTCCGGTTCCCCGGCCCCACCGACCCGGCATATCACACGGTCGCGACGACGCATGCCGAGGTGCTCGGCGCCGCGGGCCGCGTGGCCGAGGCGCGCAAGACGTTCGACGAGGTGCTCGCGCTCGAAGCAGCGAACAAGTCGACCGAGCTTGGCCTGACGCTCTCGTCGCGCGCGACGCTCGAGCTCGCCCAGGCCCGCTGGCAGGACGCCGCCGGGTTCGAAGAGCGCGCGATCGCGGCGTACGAAGCAGCCGGTGGTCCCGACGATCTGTCGCTGTGGAAGCCGCTCGCCGGGCTCGCGCAGGCGCGCCGCGCGCTCGACCCCAAGGCCGACGTCAAGCCGCTGCTCGACCGCGCACTGGCGATCGGGATCAAGGCACAGCTCACGGTTGGCGATCTCGAGCCGATCCGCGATCAGCTCGGACATCTGTAACGGCTAGGGCGCGAGCTCTTGCAGGATGAACGCGCGCGCCTTGCGAAAGTCGCGGCGCACGGTCCGGACATCGACGTCGAGCGCAGCCGCAATCTCTGACTCTTCGAGGCCCGCGAAGAACCGCCACTCGACGACCCGCGCGAGCCGCTCGTCGAACGCGGCGAGCTTCGTCAGCGCGGCATCGACCTCGACGACGAGCTCGACGTCATCGCTCGCCGCGACCTGCGAGATCGCCGATGCGACTCGCACGAGGTCGCCGCCGCGCTTGTGCGACAGCCGCTTGCGCGCGTGATCGACGAGGATGTGGCGCATCGCGGTCGCCGCAACCGCGAGGAAGTGGCCGCGGTTGTCGAACGGCGGCGCGCGGTGCAGCTTCAACCACGCCTCGTGGACGAGCGCCGTGGTGTCGAGCGTGTGAGCACCGCCGACGCGCTTCAGCTGGCGCGCCGCGAGCCCACGCAACACGCCGTAGACCTCCTCCAGCTCGCCGTCCTGCACGGCTGAAGTCTACTACTTCACGACGAACGACGCGGACGTCGACCCGACATTGCCGGAGGCGTCGGCGACGCGCACGGCGAGCGTGTGCGTGCCCCGCGTGAGGCCCTGCGGGATGTCGGCGCGGAGGTCTTCGGTCTGATCGTCGAACAGGCCGTCCGCGGTCGCGCCGAGCTGCCACGGGCCGTCGTCGACCGAGAACGCCATCTCGGCGATCGTGCCGAGGTTGTCGTGCGCGCGCGCGGTCGCCCGCGGATATGAGATCGCGAGGTTCTCGATCACGGGCCGCGTGTTGTCGATCGCGAACATCGTCGACGTGAACGTCGAGGTCAGGGCGCGGTCGGGCGAGTTCGCCGCCGCATCCGACGACGTCACGCGGACCTTGTACCAGCCATCGGGATACGTCTCGGTGTTCCACTCCCACGTCGTCACGGTCAGCGGCGTCTTGCCGGTCGCCACGGGGCGCCAGTTCGCTTCGCCATCGCGGCGCGCTTCGAGCGTGTACGTCGTGTCGTCGCCGTCGCTGTTGTCGACCTTCCACTTGACGCGCAGTACCGGGCTACGCGGCTTCGCGGCCGAGTCCTTCAGCGTCGGCATCGTCTCCTTCGTCGCGATCTCGACGGTGACTTCCTGGACCGCGGTCGCGGTGTTCTGCGGCACGTAGTACGCCATCACGCGGCGGACGCGCGCTTGATCATCCTCGAGCGCGGTGCGGAACTGCAGGTAGCGCCCCGGCGGGCTCGCGATCTTGCCGCCCGCGGTGCCGCCGCCTTGATTGCCGACCTGCTGGGGCGCGACCCACTCGCTCCAGCCGACGCCCGGCTTCGCGGTATTGCCCGTGCGGGTCTCGACCTTGACCTTGCCGGTCGCGTTCCACGTGACCTTGCCGAACTTCGCGACGGCCTTCGCATCCATCACGTCGCTCATGTACTTCGCCTGCGCGGCGCGGCCGGTCGCGCGATACATCGCGGCGGCGTCGTCGGTCGCGAAGCCGATCAAGTTGTGATCGAACCAGACCTGGCTGACCGAGCGCTCGTCAACATCGAACGCGGTCGCGACCGCTTGATCGGCATCGACCATGTAGATCCGGCCCTTGTCGGCGGCGCCGGCATAGACCGCACCGTCGGGACCGACCGCGACCGACGTGAAGTACGTCGCGGTCAGCGCGTGGAGTTGATCGAGGCGGCCGTCGCTCGCGATCTTGAACAGCGCGCCCTTGCCCTTCTTCGCGCCCTTGCGGCCGAGGTCGGTGACCGCGGACGGATCCTTGTCGGCACCCGGCTTGGACCCGACGTCGGGCGGCTTCGCGACCTGGCCCTTCGCGGCGCTCGGCTTCTCGGCACCTTCGACCGCGGCGGTCGTCTTGCCGGTCGCGGGCTGCGTCTCCGCGAGATCGTTCGCGGCGACGACAACACCGTCGCGGTACGGCGCGATCGCGGTGACCTCGTTGCCGGCGAAGTCGCCCATCGCGCGGGTCTTGCCGTCCTTCGGATCGTAGCGGAACACGAGCGCGCGCTCCGACGTACCGAACCAGACCGCACCGTCGTTCGTCGCGGTGATCGCGGTGACGCGCTTGTCGTCGGTGTCGAAGATCTCCTTCGCGGAACCGTTGGTGATCGCGAACACCTTGCCGGAGGGACCGGTGCCCGCGTAGACGGTGTTGCCGGCCGACGTCAGCGACCAGATCGTCTCGGTGTCCTTGAGCTGCGCGCCCGCCGTCGCCTTGCCGCCGGCGACATCGATCCGCCACAGCTTGTTGCCGGGCATCGAGCCGGCCCACACCGTGCCATCGCTCGTCTGGGTCAAGGCGACGATCGCGATCGCGCCGGGTACGGTCACGACCTTCTTCGCGCTGTCGTTCTGCGCCTTGAAGATCGAGCCGCCGACATCGCTGCCGAGCAGCACGCTGCCATCGGCGAGATGAAGCGCCGACCACACCGCGTCGCCCTCGAGCGCGGTGCGCTTGGTATCCCAGCCCGGGCGAACCTCACCTGACGACGTGATGAACGCGCTCGTCGCATCGCCGGCGTCGAACTGTTGATACGTCTCGACCGTCCACGTTGCCGTGACGACGGCCTCCGACGGTCGCGCGAACAAGCCGAGCAACGACGCTCCGGCGATCACCCATGGTGCTTTCATATGGCCCTTACTGGTTACGCACGCGGAGCAGCATCGTGGCGCTGCCGTTGATCACGCGCTTCGAGGGAGACACGGTCCGCGCGATCGGCTTGTAGACGGCCGCGCGCTGCGTGTGGCTTTGCGGGTGCAGCTTGTCCTGCACGCTCGCGGGGAGGTCGCGGACGAGCTTGCCGTCGAGCGCGACGCCTTCGTCGGCCGGATAGATCGTCGCGGCCCACACGTTGCCCGGCAGCAGGTGCCGGAACGCGGTGATCAGCGACGCGAAGTCGACCGGCGGCGCCGAGTCGAGCTTCGCCGCATCACCGGCGACGACCTCGAGCTGGACGATGCTGCCGGCGAGCGACTTCGGAACGTCGACGGGGATTTCTTCGACGAATTCCTTCGCGTCGTACGACGTCATCAGGACCTTCACCATGTTGCGCTGGCCGGGGACGAGGTCGCCGGTCGGCACCTTGAGCTCCTTGATGTCGCCGTAGTTCGCCTCGAACTTGAGGTCGACCTTGAGCTCGACGCGCTCGATCGTGACGGCCTGGTACGGGTTCAACATCAGCGGCACGATCACGCGAAGGCCGCGAACCGCGCCCATCACCGAGCCGGCGCCATCGTTCGCGTAGAGATAGTCGGTGAACTGGATCGGCTCGGCGAGGCCTTTGACCTTCACCGTCGACTCGACGCGCGCGGTGACGTCATCGCGGTCGGGCAGGTAGTAGTTGATCGCGTTCATCAGCGCCGCACCCGCGATCGCCGGGGTCAGGAACTTGTTCGCGAGCAGGTCGACCCGGAACGTGCCGGTATCGACGTGCTTGCCGGAGGTCGCGGTGATCGAGATGTCCATCGGGATCGTCGGCGTGCGCAGGCTGGTGTCTGCAGCGATCGCTGCCTGGCGGTCCTGGGTGAGCGAGCCAATCTCGGTCATCGCGGTCGCCATCACGAACGCGCTCTGCGACGACGGAATCACCGTGTGGACGGACGCGGTCGACACCGGCGCGTAGGTCTCGCCGGTCTGGAACATCGGGTGGCCGAACGCGAGCACCTTGTCGCCATC
>JBDUAS010000203.1:0-13172 GCA_040004535.1 Deltaproteobacteria bacterium | reverse complement strand
AGGAAGGCAAGTTCGAGCTCGCCGACGGCGGCACGCTGTTCCTCGACGAGATCGGGAACATGTCGCTCGAGTTCCAGGCGAAGATCCTGCGCGTCCTCGAGTACCAGCGCTTCGAGCGCGTCGCCGGCTCGGAGTCGATCCAGGTCAACGTTCGCGTGATCGCGGCGACCAATGCGCAGCTCAAAGAGGCGATGGCCGCCGGCAAGTTCCGTCCCGATCTCTACGACCGCCTCGCGTTCGAGGAGATCCATCTGCCGCCGCTGTCGCAACGCCTCGAAGATGTCCCCGTGCTCGCGACGTGGTTCCTCGCGCGGTTTCGCCAGGACGTCGCGGGCATCACGGTCAAGGAGATCAGCGCCGAGGCGTTCGATCGACTCGCCCAGTACGACTATCCCGGCAACGTGCGCGAGCTCAAGAACGTGGTCGAGCGCGCGGTCTACATGGCGCAAGGCGAGGTGCTGCGCGGCAGCGATGTCGACACCGCGCTGCCGCCCGAAGCGCAGCAAGCGCCGGTCCCGGGCACCGGGTTCGCGGACGACCAGAAGCTGCCGCTCGATCAACGCGTCGACGCGTTCGAGGCGTGGCTGTGCAAGGACGCGCTCGAGCGCACGCGGTTCAAGCAGAAAGAGGCCGCGGCGCTGCTCGGCCTGACCTACGATCAATTTCGCCAGCGCTACCGCAAATACGGGTTGGGAAAGGACTAGTGAGGATGCTGCCGATCGCCGCCATCGTGCTCGTGTTGGGAACCGTCTACGCGGTCTCGATCGCACCGCCGGACCAGCGGATCACCGTCGCGCTCGTGTTCGTCGTGCTGTCGGCGGCGGGCTACGGCGTCGGCCTCATGATCACGCAGCCGAATACGGACCAGCGCACCTACTATCCGATCGCCGCGGCGATCGCCGGGTTGATGATCGCGTTCGGCTGGGTCAGCAACAAGCGTAAATCGTGGCGCCCAGAAGGGCGCAGCGTCGGAACGCAAGCCGTAGGGTAAGCTTCGCGCCATGGGCATCTTCTCGCGGATCAAAGGCGGCATCTCGAGCAAGGCGAACGCCGTGCTGGACAAGGCGATCGATCCGGCGAAAGAGCTCGACATGGCGATCCTCGAGCTCGAGGAAGGCCGCAAGAAGGCGCTGCAGGAGCTCATCACGTACAAGGCGACGGCCAAGACGCTCGACGCCGACATGGAGAAGCACAAGGCGAAGGCGGCCGAGTGGGAGCGCCGCGCGATGAACGCGGTCAAGGTCGGCGACGACGAGGCCGCGAAGATCGCACTCAAGGAGAAGCGCGCGGCGGAGCAAGAGGCTACGAAGATCGAGCGCGACAAGCACGAGGCCGCGAGCTACGCGATCCAGCTCAACAAGAGCCGCAAGGAGTTCGAGACCAAGCTGCAGATCATGAAGCTGCGCAAAGGCACGCTCGCGACTCAGATCGCGGCGGGCCGGTCGGCCGGCGGCGACGCGTTCGGCAACGACTCGTCGGTGTGGGACAAGTTCAAGGCCGCCGAGGATCGGATCGACGCCGAGGCGATCGAGACCGAGGTCGACGCGGCGATGCGCGGCGAGATCGACGGGCTGGAGCTCGACTCGAAGATCGCAGCGGCGGCGGCAGCGGGTCCGCAACTGGCAGCGGGTCCGGACGATGCGCTGTCGCAGCTCAAAGCCAAGATGACGAGCGACAAGGCCGCGAAGCAGAAGTCGCTCGAGGCAGCGAAAGATCCGCCGAAGGAAACGAAGTGAGCCGACGAGCGCGCTCGGAGCGCCAGAGCGCGCCTCGGCGAGGGGGCGGACAACAATGATCATCAGCTCGAGCCAGCTCGGTGCGAAGCCGGCCGAGCCACCGCGCGGGCAGGGCGCCGGGTCCGACGAGGCGCTGTCGACGCGGCTGCGCGACCTCTCGCTCGTCGAGCTCGACGCGTTGACGATCGGGCTCGGTAGCGCCGACGCGCAGGTCGTGATCGCGACCTTTGCCGACGACGTCGCCGACGCCTTGCGCGAGGCACGCACGCGGATCGCGGCGCTGCGCCAGGCGTTGGGGGGCCCGGATCCGCTCAACGTGCTCGACTTACAAGCGCGCCAACGCGCGTCGGATGCCGGGCGGGCCGGCGCCGAGCGCGTGCGCGAACGGCTCGTCGCACAGGCCGAAGCGGCACGCGCGCTGTCGCGTCTAGCGGACTTGGCAGGCTGCCTGGTAGGCAAACTGTTCGAAGCGGACCGCAGGCGCTGACCAGGCGCGACCCAAAGCTGGGCAGCTAACTGTTGTCCAACGTCCGGTCGCCATACAATAGTCATCTAGATGGGTGACAACGATCCCGACCTCGATCGGGCTCGAACAGGCGATCGCGAAGCCTTCGGTCGCCTCGTCCGGCGACACCAACGACGCGTGTACGCCGCCGCACTCCATATCTTGCAGAACCACAGCGACGCCGACGACGCGACGCAAGAGACGTTCGTGCGCGCGTACAAGGGGCTCGGCACGTTCGACGGGCGCAGCGATTTCTTCACGTGGCTTTACCGGATCACGGTGAACACGGCGCTCAATGCACTGCGCGGCGGCAAGCGCGGCGCCGCACTCGCGCAACGCGGTAGTACGGAAGCTGCACATATCGGCGGCCGGCCCGAGTCGCTCGGCCAAGACGGCAGCGACCCGGCACAGAAGACGGAACAGTCCGCCGAGGTCCAGCGCGTGCTGGAGGCGATCGCCGAATTGTCACCTTCTTTGCGCGTGACGATCGTCCTCGCGACCATCGAGGACCTTCCACACAAGCAGATCGCAGAGATTCTGGAGATTCCCGAAGGGACCGTCGCATGGCGCGTCAACGAAGCGCGTCGCTTGCTCCGCCTCCGCCTCGAACCCTCCGCCACCGCCGCCACCAAGACGGCGGGCAAGTAGTAGCCCATGGCCGAAGATCTAGACGACCGGCTCCGTGCCGCGATGAAAACCCTGGACGCTGAAGCTCCGTCGGGTTATTTCGAGGCCCTCCCCGAACAGCTTCTGGCCAAGCTGTCGACGGGAGGAGAGGTCAACATGCAGCAAACGGGGACTCCGGACCGCGAAGCATCGTCTTCAGCCACCACCAACGCACCTCCGGTGCCGAGGGAAGAAGACAGCGGACTGCATGACATTCGGAACCTCGCCCAGTCGACGAAGCAGCGCTTGTCGAAGCGCACGACCGGCAGCCAAGCGTTGATCAAGCAAGACGACGACGTGCTCGCGTCGTCGAGCGCGAGCTGGAAGAACCTCGCGCTTCCGCAACCCGCAGCGATGGTGTCCTTGCCGGAGCTCGACGAGCTGCCGAGCAAGCAAGAGATCGCGAAGCAGGCGAAGGCGGCCGCGAAAGAAGCGGCGCGCGCCGCGAAGCAACAAGCGAAACACGAGGCGGTAACGCCGTCGGGCGTCTACGACTCCGCAACGGGGCTGTCGCGCACGAGCGACGCGAATATGTCGGATGCCGTCGAGTTCAAGCCGGCGTTCTCGGCGTTCGCCGCGCCGAAGGCGAAGAAGGCCGGCGCCTCGCACAAGGGCCGCAACATCGCGCTCGTCGGCATGGGCCTCGCGGCCGCTGCCGGCGTGACGCTGTTCGTGATGACCCAGAAGAACAACGACGCGCAGCCTCGGGTCGCGCAGTCCGAAGCGGTCGCTCCGGCGGCGGCTCCTGCGGGCAACGGCATCTCGGCCGACAAGATGAAGCAGATCGACGAAGCGAACGCGAAGCTCGCCGCCGATCACCAGGCGCAGCTCGCGGCCGAAGCGGCGGCAGCGGCCGCACCCGCGGCCGGCGAGGGCTCCGCGACGACCGGCGCGGTCGCGCCCGAGCCACCAGCCGAGACGGCGGTCATGACGAAGGCGCCGGTGACGAAGCCATCGCCGAAGCACGCGGTGAGCAAAGCCGGCAAGGGCAAGGTCGAGACGACCACTGCCGCGCCGGTAGCCGAGCAGAAAGCTGACGCGAGGCCCGGCAAGACCGCGGGCGGCGGCGATACCGCCGAGAAGGACAAGGACTTCGACGCGCTCCTCAAGGAAGCCGGCGTCGCGGACAAGAAGGCTGTGAAGCCGAAGCTCGACAAGAAAGAGCTGTCGGGCGAGGACTTCAAGAAGGGCATGTCCGCGATCGCGGCGAAGGCAGCCGCTTGCTACAAGGGCACGCAGGGCAGCGCGAATGTGAAGCTCGTGATCGCGCCCTCGGGTTCGGTCTCGAAGGTCACGGTGTCGGGAGCATTCGCAGGCAAGCCCGAGGCTGCTTGCGTGTCGGCGGCCGTCAAGGGCGCCTCGTTCCCGGCATGGGACGGCCCGCCGCAGAGCTTTGGCTATCCGATCTTGCTCTCGGAGTAGCCGCGTACTAGCGTCGCCGGCCGCGCTTATGAAAGTCTCCGGCGGACGGTACTTCGAGGATTTCGGCATCGGCCAGCACCTGGTCCATGCGGTTCCTCGCACGCTGCACGGCGGCGACATCTCGACGTACATCTCGCTGACCGGCGATCGGCATCCGCTCGCAGCATCGACGGAGCTCGCACGCTCGCTCGGGTTTCAGCGCGAGGTGTTGCCCGACCTGCTCGTGTTCCACATCGTGTTCGGCAAGTCGGTGCCGGATATCTCGCACAACGCGCATGCAAACCTGGGGTATGCCGACGTCCGATTTTTGCGGCCCGTGTACCCGGGCGACACGCTGGTCGCCGAGAGCGAGATCATCGGCCTGCGCGAGGTGTCGAGTGGAGACGCCGGCGTCGTATACGTGCGCACGCGCGGCGTGAACCAGAAGGGCCAAGAGGTCCTATCGTTCGTGCGCTGGGTCCTGATCCCGAAGCGCGACAAGGCCGCCGCTGTGGGCGTCAACCAGGTGCCGTCGCTGCCGTCGGTCGTCACGCCGGATCGCTTGCCCGTGCCCGAGGTGATGAACCTCCAGCGCTTTGGAGACCTCGCGTGGGCGATGCCGCCCGGCGACTGGTGGGATTCGTACGAGGTCGGCGAGCGGCTCGATCATCCCGACGCGATCACCGTCGAGGAAGCCGATCACACGCAGGCGACACGGCTCTATCACAACACCGCGCAGGTTCACTTCGACCAGCTCGCGATGGCGCAGTCGCGGTTCGGCAAGCGCCTGGTCTACGGCGGCCACGTGATCTCGCTCGCGATGGCGCTGTCTCAGAACGGGCTCGGCACCGCGTTGCGGATCGCGGCGTGGAACGGTGGCTCGCACGTCGGGCCGACGTTCGCGGGCGACACGTTGCGCGCGTTCACCGAGGTCGTCGAGCGCGCGGAGCTGCCGGGGCGCCGCGATGTCGGTGCGCTGCGCCTGCGGTTGCACGCGGTCAAGAACGTCTCGGCCGAGGAGCTGCGCAACACGGCGCCGCTGCTGTCGGGGACGAAGGAGCCGAGGATCGTGCTCGAGCTCGACTTCTGGGCACTCCTGCCGCGCGCGCCTGCGCCGGCTGCTACGCCGTAGGTCGCGTCCGCCAGGCGACGAAGCCGGCGGCACCGAGCACGAGGACGAGCGCCGCGATCGCGAGCGGCTTGTGGCTCGTCGAGGAAGGGGCAGGGCCGGGCACGATCGCGAGGGTCGCGGTCGGTGAGAGCCGGTGTGCAGCGGCCTCGATCGACGCGCGGTCGGCGGTCGGCGCGATCACGATCAAGAGCGACGCCGCCGCCGGTGATGTCGCGCCGGTCAGCGGATCGTGAAACACCGAGTGAAGCGCGGCGTGCGCCGTGGCGACGCCGGGAATCGCGACGAGCTGGTGCTCGAGCGCGGCGTCGGCGGCGAGATCCGAGGCAGCGGCGCGCTCGCGTGGCGACGGCACGTCGGGCGCGCAACCGGCAAGGGCGAGCAGAACGAGCCAGCGCACCGGCCGAGCATACCGTGTCTCGACGCTGCAAACGCGTGGTCGTCGTGGTCGGCGTCCACGTAGAGGTGGAGGTGGTCTCCACGTCGTCGCGATCCGAAATCGGTCTAGGACCACGTTGCTGATGACCTCCACCTCTACGTCGACGACCAAGTCCACGATCACCACCACGACCACCAGATCTCGGGGGACCGTGTATGTTGCCTGTGTGAATGCGGTCGAACGCTTCGCGGCGAACCTCGCGCCGGAGTCGCTCCGCCGCGTCGCCGCGCTCGAGCCGCGCCGGTTCGAGCAGACCTTGCTGGGCGAGGCACCGCCGAGCTACGAGCTCGATCTCGACACCGCGCACGCACGGCTCGTCGAGCGCTGGCGCGACGACCTGTGCGGCCTCCTCAACGCGCTCGTTCGCGACGAGCTCGAGGAGCTGGCGCGCCGTGAAGGCACGCATCGCCAGGTCATCACCGACGCGAGCGTGCCGGAGCTCCGGCTCGCGCTGTGGGATCGCGGCGCGCAGCTGGAGCGTGCGGGCGCACCCGCGACGAGCGTGCTGCAACCGCGGCCCGTGATCCTCGGCGGTCACCTCGTCGTCCAGGCACCGCCGCGCGGGTTATATCCGGCGAGCCCGCAATGGCCGCGCCCGTTGCCGCTCGAGCTGCCTGCGCAGCCTCCCGTCGAGGAGCCGGACACGCTCGACGAGCTGCTCGCGGCTGCGGATCGCACGATCGGCGTGCGCCTCGGCCGGCGCGGCCGTGACAAAGGTGCGTGGGGCGTCCGCGCGGCGGCACTCGTCGGCGTGCCGGAACGCGGCGGCGACGAGCCGGACTGGCGTGGCGATGTCGAGATCAAGACGGTGCCGGTCGCGGTCGATGCGAGCGGCCTGTGGCGCGTGACCGAGGACCCGGCGATCGCGATGGCGTTCGAGGACGCCGCGGTCGCCAAGCTACAGCGCACGCTGTGGCTCGCACGTGCGGACCTCGATGACGGAGATGCCACGATCGTGTCGTGGTACTTGCTCGAGTGGGATGCCCGGCTCGCCCAGCTCGCACGGCGTTACTTGCACGATCGGCCGAAAGGCCCGGCGGGCACCGATCAACGAGGCGTGTACTTGAACAAGCGGTTCTTCGCCGACGCCGGCTTCCTCGCGACCTTGAACGGACCCGAGGTCGGCGCGTGATCATCGACGAGCTTCGCATCGTCGGCTCGACCCAGACGAACGTCGTCATGCATGCCGAGCTCACCCGGATCGCGCAGCGTGCCTTGCACCAACGGCCGCCGGAGCCGCGCAAGGAAGGCCTCGGCCAGCTCGTCTATCCGTTCGACGCCGAGCTCGCGCGCGTCGCGGTCACCTACATGCGCACGCCGACCCGCGTGCTGTGGGATGTCTACCGCTCGCGCGCCGAGCGGCTCGAGCCGCTCTACGACGAGCTCTTCGCCGATATCGCGAACGACGCGCGCGCGCTGTGGCGCGACGGTGACGGGATCTCGGTCGAGGCGCGCCGGGTCGAGGACTTCGCCGCCGGCGAGCGCCAGGTCGTCGGCACCGTCAAGAACGCGCTGATCGATGCGGTCGCGCGTCGCGGCAAGCGGCTGCACGTCGATCCGCAGCGCGCCGATACCCGCTGGGTCGCGCGGCTCGACGAGAACTACGAGCTCGTGATCTCGATCGACCTCGGCGGTGGCTCGCTGTCGCAGCGCGGGTGGCGCCGCGATGCCGGCGATGCGCCGCTGCGCGAGCACCTCGCGGCGGTGTTGCTGATGCTGGCGCGGTTCGATCCACGCAAGGATGTCCTCGTCGATCCGATGTGTGGGTCCGGAACGATTCCGATCGAAGCGGTTCTGCTTTCCCGCGCTACGCCGCGGCCGACGCCGACGCTCTACGCGCTCGGCCTCGCGCAGCCCGGTGCCGCACCGCTCTACGACGACGCCGCGCCGCTCGCGATCGGCTGCGACGTCGAGCTCGACGTGCTGGCGGCCGCTCGCGACAACGCGCGCGCCGCGAAGGTCGGCGATGCAGTGACGTGGCAGCGCTGCGACGTCGCTGACCTACGCCCCGAAATGATCGCGCAGATCGCGGCAGAGCGCGGCCGACCCGCACCCGAGTCCGGACTCTTGCTCGCAAATCCGCCGTACGGCGAGCGCCTCGCCGATCAGGATCTCGAGGTCCTGTACCGCGTCGTCGCCGAGACGTGTCGGCGGTTCACCGGTTGGCGCGCCTGCTTCCTGGTCGGCAACCCGCTGCTGGAGCGCGAGTTCATGCGCTATCTCGGCCGCCCGCGGATCAAGAAGCCGCTCGCGAACGCGAACCTGCGCGCGTACTTCTACCTGTACGATCTTTAATCGTTGTGATTCGCGGCCCAGGCCGAGATCAGCTCGAAGTCGTCGACGATCCGCGAGTGGTAGTGGCCCCAGACGTCGGACACCATCACCATCGTTCCACGCGACAACTGCGGCGTGAGGTAGATCGCGTAATACTTCGCGCCCGATTGGTCCTCGACCTCGCCGACGTAGTCGAGTGGCTGACCCGAGACCGGGCAGAGCAGCTCGAGCCGAGTGCCGTGCGCGATATCGAAGGGCTTGACCTTGCGCGCATCGCCGTGGAGCGGCGACAGGTGGACGAGGCCCTCGTGGCCGTCGGGGGTGCGGATCTTGATCGTGACCGCCGCGTGGCCATCGAACTGGGCGTCCGAAATCCCGACAAGGTTGTCGCCGCGGGGGCCGTAGGCCTGCGTCACGATCACCGTAACGTCGTGCGGTTGGACGACGAGGTGCTGGCCAGTGATGCGCGGATGTTGGCCGGTGATACGAAGGTTACGGCGGTCGACGGGGTCCACGGCACGAGCTGACAACGGCTGCGTCGAATTGACAAGCTGTTATACTCATCGAAGGAGCCCTGGTGATGAGAACCGCTCTCGCGATCGTAATCGGCGTGGTGCTGGCGGTTCCCGTCACTGCCGCTGCGAAGCCACGCGTCGCCCTCGTCACGTTCGAGGGCGATCCGGGCGGCGAAGCCCAGGACGTCGTCAGCGATGCGATCGGCGACGACGTCATGCTCGTCGGCCCCAAGCAGGTCAACCGCACGGTCGACAAGCTCGGGCTCGACACTTCGGATCTCGCCGAGAAGGACCTGCGCAAGCTCTCGAAAGAGCTCCAGGCCGACGCGGTGATCCAGGGCAAGCTGTCGAAGAAGGGCGAGAACAAGCTCCTTCACTTCAAGCTGTTCATCCACGGCAAGAAGGCGAAGGGCTTCAAGGTCGAGTTCGCGAGCCTGAAGTCGAAGAAGCTGCGAACCCAGCTCCACGACAAGATGATCGACAAGCTCGACGGTGGCGACAGCGGTGAAGTCGCGACCTCGAAGAAGGCGAAGGCCACCGCCGCAGATGATGACGAAGATCCGATCGGTGGCAAGAAGAAGAAGGGCGCCAGCAAGGATTCCGCCAGCACGGACGACGCCCTGAAGACGATGAAGCATCCGAAGGGCGACGACGAGGACGAGGAGGTCAAGCCGTCGCACAAGACCGCTTCGTCGGACGACGACACCGCGAAGAAGAAGCATTCCGACGACGACAGCGATGCGAGCGAAGAAAAGCCGAAGAAGAAGAAGGTCGCGCACGCCGGCGATGACGACGCCGAGAGCGTCTCGGCCAGCGTCGAGGTTGCACCCGCCGGCAGTGCACGGCCGGCGAATCGGGTCGCAGTCCGACTCGACCTCGGCGTATCGATCCAGAACCGCTCGCTCTCGTTCACTTCGCGCGCGTTCCCCGAGGCGCCGAAGCCGTTCACCCAGAAACCCGTGGCCGGCGCCCGCGTCGCTGCCGAGCTCTATCCGCTCGCGTTCGGCAACCCGAACGGTGTCGGTGGTGGGCTCGGCCTCGGCGGCATGTTCGATCAGACGATCGTGCTGAACCTCCAGAGCAGCGCACAGCCCGGTACCAAGTTCCCCGTCACCCAACGCCGGTTCGACATCGGCCCGCGGTTCCGCTTGCTGTTCGGTCACAGCGACACGAGCCCGTCGGTCACGCTCGGTGTCGGCTACATGAAGCGCACGTTCGTCGTCAACCGCGGCGCGCTGACCGCGGGCAACACGATCGATCTGCCCGATGTCGCCTACGCCGGCTTCGATCCCGGCATCGAGTTCCGCATTCCATTGATCAAACAGCTCGCGCTCGTGCTCGGTGGTCAGGCAATCCTGCTCACGTCGGCGGGGCCCATCCAGCGCCTCGATTCGTACGGCCAGGCGAAGGTCACCGGCGGTGCGGGCAGCGTGGGGTTCGACATCATCCTCGGCAACCACCTCGCGATCAGCTTGCGCGGCGAAGCGACGCAGATCGGCTATGCGTTCACCGGCAACGGCACGCAGTCGAACAACCGCGACATGGACCCGACCACGAAAGATATCGGTGGCGCCGCGGACCGCTACCTCGGCGCGGCGGCGACGATCGCGATACTCTATTAGGGCGTGCAACGGACCGCTCCAGCGTCGCCTGCCGACAAGCTCGTTGTCGTGCACCCGGAGCGTCGCGCGCAACGCTCGCTGCAGCGCATGCTCGGTGCGACGCTGTGTCCCGTCGAGGTCGCACCGGACCTCGCCGCCGCCGCGATCGATGATCACACGATCGTGGTCGTCGACGCTGCGCTCGCCGTCGCGGCGCTCGAGGCCTGCAAGCGGGCAGCGCGCGCATGGATCGCGGTGCCCGGCGAGGGCACTCAACCCGCGGACCCGACGACGGTCAGCGCGCTGCTCCACGCCGGCTGGAATCATGTCGTCGCGCACCCGATGCCGCTGCTCGCCGAGGAGCTCCTCGCGACGGCACAGAAGCTGATCCGCCGCGACTGCTTCGGCCTCGACAAGTACATGGCGTGGGGCGCGGAGGTCCGGAGCTACACGCTCGAAGATGCGCTCGAGCGCGACCTGGCGGTCGCGGCGATCGCGAGCGACGTGACGCGGGTCGGGCTGCCCGATCGGATCGGCTCGCTGGTCAGCGTGATCGCGGACGAGCTCCTCGCGAACGCGTTGTACGCGGCGCCCGTCGATGATGCCGGCGCGAAGCATCGCGTCCACGATCCCCGCGACCGGAGTCGCTTGCTCGCCGACCGTGATGTCGTGTCACTGAGGTGGTCGACCGACGGGCGCTACCTCGCGATCGAGGTCCGCGATCGGTGGGGCACGATCGAACCGGCGTCGATCGAGGCGCGGCTCGCCGCGACGAAGACCTCGACCGTCGAAAGCGGGATGGGGCTACCGCTCGCGTACGCGTGCTCGAACCAGCTCGTCGTCAACGTCGCGCCGCAAGCGATGACCGAGGTGATCGCGCTGCTCGACATTCGCTACAAGCCGACGGAGCTCGCCCGTTCGGCGTCGTTCCACGCGTTCTGGGGAGAGCCGCCATGACTGCCGTGACCCGCTTGCAGATCGGGACCGAAGGCGATCGCGTGACGTTTGGTGGGCGGATCGACGAGACCGCACAACTCGCGACGCTCGCTTCGCAGCTGCCGCCGGGGCCGATCGTGCTCGTTCCCGAGACCGTGACGTTCGTGAACTCGGTCGGCCTCCGCGAGTGGATCCGCTTCTTGCGGGCGCTGCGCGAAGGTGGCCATGCGGTCACGCTCGAGCGCGTCGCCGACGTCCTGATGACGCAGATGAACCTGATCGGCGAGCTCCGCGGCTTGCACGTGACGTCATTCCACGCGCAGTACGAGTGTCCGACATGTCGCAACGAGGACCAGCCACTCGTCGACGCCACACTGCCACCCGTGGCCTGCAGGGAATGCGGATCTCCGATGCAGCTGGCCGATTTTCCCGAGCGCTACCTGACCATCTTTCGGACCTAGCCCCCGGATGCTAGGGTGCGCCCGTGCAGTCCGACCTCCTCGCACCATCCGATACGTTCGCGCGCCGCCACATCGGTCCCGACGACACCGAGGTCGCGGCGATGCTCTCCGAGCTCGGTTACAAGACGCTGAAAGAGCTCACCGACGCGACCGTCCCGGCGGGCATCCGGCTCCAGCAGCCACTCGCGCTCGGCGAGCCGTTCGCCGAGCACGAGCTACTCGAACAGCTCCACACGCTCGCGAGTGACAACCAGGTCCTGCGCTCGTTCATCGGCCAGGGCTACTACGACACCATCACGCCCGGCGTGATCCTGCGCAACGTGCTCGAGAACCCGGGCTGGTACACGCAGTACACGCCGTACCAGGCGGAAATCTCGCAGGGCCGGCTCGAGGCGCTGATCAACTACCAGCAGATGATCGAGGACCTCACCGGCCTCGGCATGGCGAACGCCTCGCTGCTCGACGAAGGCACCGCCGCGGCCGAGGCGATGCACATGTGCTTCGGCCAGGCCGATCACAAGCGCGCGAAGTTCTGGGTCCACGATGCCACGCACCCGCAGACGATCGCGGTGATGCGTACCCGCGCCGAGCCGCTCGGCATCGAGCTCGCGGTCGGCACGCTCGCCCAGATCGAAGCGGGCCTCGACCCGAACGTCGCCGGAGTGTTGATCAGCTATCCGTCGACGGACGGTCAGGTCATCGATCACCGCGCGCTGTGCGCGAAGATCCACGCCGCGGGCGCCTACGTGGCGATGGCGACCGACCTCCTCGCGCTGACCTTGATCACCCCGCCGGGCGAGCTCGGTTCGGACATCGCGATCGGCACCGCGCAGCGGTTCGGCGTGCCGATGGGCTTCGGTGGTCCGCACGCCGCGTTCATGGCTTGCGCGGATTCGTTCCGGCGCCAGATCCCCGGCAGGATCATCGGCGTGTCCCGCGACAACAAAGGCAAGGTCGCGTTCCGGCTCGCACTCCAGACCCGCGAGCAACACATCCGCCGCGAGAAGGCGACGTCGAACATCTGCACCGCCCAGGTGCTGCTCGCCGTGATGGCGTCGATGTACGCCGTCTATCACGGCCCCGAGGGGCTGACGTCGATCGCGAAGCGCGTGCGCGCATTCACGACGCTCGTCGCATCGGGGCTCGGGCGCCTCGGCTTCAAGGTCCGCCCGGGCGCGTACTTCGACACGCTGCGCCTCGATCTCGATGCCCATCGCCAGGCGAGCGTGCTCGCGAAGGCCGTCGAGCACGGCTTGAACTTGCGCCGCTACGACGACGGCGTCGGCATCTCGTGCGACGAGACGACGACGCTCGCGGACGTCGGCGCGCTGCTCGAGGCGTTCGGTGCCGATGCGCTCGATCTCGAGCAGCTCGTCGTCGCGACGAACGTGCCGGAGCTACCGGCCGCCGTGAAGCGCACCTCGGCGTTCCTCACGCATCCGACATTCACGCGTTACCACAGCGAGCACGAGATGCTGCGCTACATCAACCGGCTGTGCGCGAAGGACC
>JBDUAS010000472.1:0-3906 GCA_040004535.1 Deltaproteobacteria bacterium | reverse complement strand
CGATGTGACGCTGCTCGGAATGACAATGCACGCGGGTGAGCAGCTCTTGAACACCAAGGTCGATCCTTTCACCCTCCTCGATCAGGTCGACCAAGCTGTTAGCCTCGGAACCGATCGGATCGGGCACGCGCTGATCCTCGGTATCGAGCCCGAGATCCTCGTGCAGAAGGGCCGTCTCGATCGAGCGGATGTCGAAAAGTTCAGGATTCGTCAACGCGAAGTGGTCGATCGAGTTCGCAGCCGCGGCGTCGTCATCGAGACGAACCTGTCTTCGAATACGGAGATCTCGAACCTGACACAAGGTGAGCATCCAGCCGGCACGTTCGCCCGAGAAGGTCTGCGCGTGACTGTCAACACAGACGACGAGACGGTGCTCTCCACGACAATCGAACGCGAATTCGAGCGTGTCAGTCGCGCACGTGGCGTCACGCGCGACGATCTCGCTACGATGATGTTGGAGGGCTATCGCAGCCGAATGGGCAATCGCGAGCTGCACCAGCGCGGACGAATTCGAAACGTGATGATCAACGCACTGTCAGCGGACCTGTCGCCGACGGAGCTCGAAGCACTCGTCGCACATCTCGCAAGCTACTTCCACGTTAGCCCCGCAGGATCTGCTCGGGGTACCATCATTCGCGTCGTCGACACGGCGCTGGGGATCTGAGGACGTATGGCCATTCCGATTCGTAAGTATGACCTTCGTGCTGCCGAAGCTACCGTGCGGTCGCGTGTGGCTCGTGACCGCGGCCTCGTGTTCGATTGGAACGCGCGTATCGACGAATCGACGACTCGAAGTGTTCGAGATCTACAGGTCTGGTCAGAAATCAGGACCTCCTTGTTCGTGCTCGAGATCTCGCTCGTCAACAGCCTCTCGATACTACCGGTCGACCTCGGCGGGACGGTCGCCAAGGTCGATGGCGGCTATGCTGCGCTGCCGGAGCATCTGCGCGCCGACCTGCCAATGGTTCGCGCACTCATGATCGTACGCGGACATCCGTGCCACCCGGGCTTTGTCGAGCTGAGCTTGGAGCGTCCCGAGCAGCCGCCCTCGTTTCCGAAGGTCGATATTGCACCGTTGCTCGAGTCAATCTTCGTAGCGGACCCGCAGCCGTGGAGCTTGGCGCGTTTCAACGCGACCCTGCTCGCTGGTGCGATCGAGTACTGCCAGGACGCCGACTTCGAACCCGACTGGACGCCCGACATGATTTACCCGGGCTCGCACGTCAGCAGGTACATGTCGCCGATCGCCGAAGCGATCATCATGGATGAGTTCGGCGCATTCGATCCTTCGTTCACGCGCCGGGACGCGCTCGTCGGCGAATGGTGGTTGCTCCAACCCGTGAGCCCGCGCCTCAGCCATCATCATCTCGCGCTGAAGTTCGGCCTGCGCTACGTCGGCATCCTTCCGGCGAATCACGTCGACGCCGCCGGCCGTGTCGTCATCGCCTGCTTTCCATCGCAGGAGATGTCGGATGGGCATCGCATCTCGCTGATCGAAGACTCCAAGTTCGTCGCCGGCTACAAGAAGGTGCTGTGGTCGAAGACCACGCCGCCACTCGACGATCCGTCCTTCGACCTGGTCCAGATCGAGGGCGTTACCGAAGACTCCTACGGCCCGTATCTCCACTCGAGCGAATTGCCGCCGTGGCCGGGCAGCGACGCACGCGAATCGGCGTAGACACTCAGTGCCGGCGATGCCGGTGCGCGCGCTTGTCGAACGGCACGATCTTCGGCTGCAGATGCACCGGCGGAATATCCACGCCGTGTCTCTCGACCGTCTTCGCGGGGCCGGCGGCATCGACCGGAGCTGGAACCGACGCAGCCGGCGGCGGCCGCCGGTCCTGGTGACGCTCGTAGCGCGGGTCGTGCTCGCATCCGGACACCACGAGGAGGACCGCCACGAGAGTCTTCATCAGCCTGTAGACGCCGCGGACCAGAGATTTGGTCCCAAAAAGTTCGAGATCAATGCTGGAACGACCGCTCCGCTGCGACGAACGTGCCAGTGACCGATACGACGGCCTGATCGCCGACGTAGGTACCGCTGTCGACAGAGACCAGATCGGGCTGGACGGCGAGCTCGAGTCCAAGTGCGAAGTTCGGGTGGACGGCATACCAACCGCCGACGCCGACCAGGAACGTCGCGCCCGTCGCGGTGAATGAAGTGGACCTCATCGCGTCGAGCGCGACGGTCGTTCCGGCCAACGCGACGATGCCACCGCCACCGATCAGGTAGAGGCCGACGCGCTCGTCTTCGCTTCGCCACAGCACGGGCTCGACGACAAGACCGGCGCGCGTGAAGCCGCTGACCTGATGGCCCTGGACGCCGGCGTTGCTGTTGCTGCCGTAGCCGAGGATCATCAAGGAGCCGACGTCGATGCCAAGGCGCAGCGCGGGGACCATCCGGAACGACTCGCGTGGGATGCTCGACGAGGCGGTCGACGCCGCGGACGTATTGACCGGGTCGATGGCGGTGCCGACGCCGAGCGCGGGCTGCAGGGCGAATGCGACGTCGGCCCGGGCCTGCGCGCCAAGGATCAAGACGAGAGTGACGATGCGGAGCAACATGGCGCGGACCCTACGCTGACCGATGGCGCAGATCGCCGAATAGATCCGGAAGCCTCGGTTCACGAAAGCGAGCGCGATTCGCGTTACCGTGCCACCCATGATGAAGCTCCTCGCGGTCGTGATGGCGCTGGCCGCCTGCGGCAATGGCGACAAGTGCAGCAAGGTCTTCGACAAGCTCCAGCCGGCGTTCGAGAAAGAGGCGAAGGGCGTGAAGATGGACCGCGCCAAGGAGATCGATCGCTGCAAGCAGCAGATCAAGGACCATCCCGAGCGCGAGAAGGAAATGGACTGCATCCTCGCGATCAGCGGCACACCTACAATGGGCGACCTGATGGCGTGCTCGGAGAAGCAGAAGGGCGAGAAGCCCGCCGACAAGAGCAAGCCGATCGAGGCGAAGCTCCAGCTCGACCGGATCGGCAAGGACGCGAAGCGGATCTACGCCGAGACGAGCAAGTTCCCCGTCGGTAGCGCTCCGCTGACGCCGGCGACCGACTGCTGCAAAGGCGAGGGCGGCAAGTGCCAGCCGGATCCAAAGGCGTGGACCGCGGGCCCGTGGGCCGCGATGGAGTTCACGATCGACGAGCCCCACCTCTTTCGCTACTCGTACGAGAGCACCGACGGCACGACGTTCACCGCGACCGCAGTCGGCGACCTGGACTGCAGCGGCCGGCCGCAGACGTTCACGCTGAAGGGGTCCGTCGACGCTGGCAACCCCAAGGTCGAGCTTCAGGAACCGACCAATTGAGGTCGCGGCCGTAGCTGCCACATGTAGTGATACGGGTTCTCGCGGATGAACCCGCGTGACTCGACCTCGAAGTGGCGCGCGATCACCTTGGTGATCTTGCGCGCGGTGTACGGATAGCCGAGCTCCCAGTGATGCTCGGGGATGGGCTTGTGCCGCCACGGCAGCATGAACTTGTGGCCCGCGGTGAAGTGGTGGTCGCCCCACCAGAACGCGAAGCGGATGCGCAGCCCGCGATACGGCAGCGAGATGAAGACGTTGTTGCGCGCGCGCGCCGCGATGTTCGCGAGGCAGGTCTCGAATTCGCCGAACGGGAGGTGCTCGAGCACCTGGAACGCGCAGATCGTATCGAACATCACGCCGGCGGGGAGCACGCGGTCGAGCTTGGTGATGTCGGCGACGTAGTCGACCGCGCGGGTCGCATCGATGTCGAGCGTCTTGACGTCGACGCCGGCGGCGCGCAGGTAGCTGCGGAACACGCCGGAGCCGGGCCCGATCTCGAGCACGGTCTCGGGGCGCGCCGCGAGCACGGCCCGCAGCTGGTGCCAGTACGACATCCAACGCTCGGCGTCGTCGTAGCGCTCGAACTCGTAATGTTC
>JBDUAS010000202.1:0-13270 GCA_040004535.1 Deltaproteobacteria bacterium | reverse complement strand
AGCGCGCCGCGGTCAACTACGATCACCCGAGCTCGCTCGAGAGCGACTTGTTCGTCCAGCACCTCCGCCGGCTGCGCGCGGGCGAGACGGTCGACGTGCCGATCTACGACTTCGCGCACCACACGCGGCGCGCCGAGACCCGCCGGGTCGTGCCGGCACCGGTGATCATCGTCGAGGGCATCCTCGTGTTCGTCGAGGCGGCGCTGCGGGAGCAGATGGACGTCAAGATCTTCGTCGATACCGACGCGGACATCCGGTTGATGCGGCGGATCCGCCGCGATCTCGAGTCGCGCGGCCGCAGCTTCAACTCGATCCGCGATCAGTACTACGCCACGGTGCGGCCGATGCACCTCGAGTACGTCGAGCCGTCGAAGCGCTGGGCCGATCTGATCGTGCCCGAGGGCGGCGACAACCATGTCGCGCTCGACGTGATCCTCGGCCGGCTCGGCCGGATCGCGTTCGGCAATACCTAGGGAAGCAACACGCTCGCGCCGGTCGTCTTGCGACCCTCGAGCTCGGTATGTGCGCGCGCGGCCTCGGCGAGCGGGTAGCGCTGCGCGACGTCGATCTTGACGAGACCCGTGGCGACGACGGTGAACAAATCGTGCGCCATCTCGGCGAGGTGCTCCTTCGAGTGCGTGTTGAGCGTCGGCCGGGTGACATACAGCGAGCCCTTGCGCGACAGACTCAGGATGTCGAACGGCGGGATGGCTCCCGACGCATTGCCGAACGCGACGAGCAATCCGAACGGTGCGAGACAATCGAGCGAGCGCTCGAACGTGTCCTTGCCGACGGAGTCGTAGACGATCTTGACGCCCTTGCCACCGGTCAGCTCTTTCACGCGCGCGACGACATCCTCGCTGTTGTAGTCGATCATCTCGTCGGCGCCGTGGCGCTTCGCGAGCGCGCACTTCTCGGGTCCGCCGGCCGTGCCGATCACGTGCAGCCCGAGTGCCTTGGCCCACTGCACGGCGATCAAGCCGACGCCGCCGGCCGCCGCGTGCCACACGATGGTGTCACCGGCCTGGAGGCCGCCTTGCGGCGAGGTCCGCAGCAGCAAGTACTGGACGGTCAGCCCCTTCAGGATCATCGCGGCGGCGGTCTCGAACCTGATCGCATCGGGCAGCTTCACGATCTGCGCGGCCTCGATCGTGCGCGCTTCCGCGTAGCTCCCCGGGCCGCCGGCGGCGTACGCGACGCGATCACCGACCGAAACCTGGGTGACGCCCGGGCCGATCGCTTCGACCACGCCGGCGCCTTCGCTACCCGGGACCAGCGGCAGCGGCGCCTTGTAGAGGCCGGACCGGAAGTAGGTATCGATGAAATTGACGCCTATCGCGTGGTGGCGGATCCGGACTTCGCCGGCGCCCGGTTCCCGAACGGGCAGGTCGACGAGCTCGAGAACTTCCGGACCGCCGTGACGTTGGACCTGGATCGCGCGCATCGGCACGAAGCTAGCAGTAAACTCGCGACGTGGAGACCATCGTCGTCACCGGCGGAGCCGGATTCATCGGCTCGCACGTCGTCGACCATTTCATGGAAGCGGGTTACCGCGTCGTCGTGCTCGACAACTTCTCGACGGGCAAGCGCGCGAACCTCGCCCGGTGGCGCGACAACGCACGGCTACATGTCAGCGTGTGCGACGTCGCCCACGGCGTGTTCGCGGCGCTCGCCCCGATCGTGAAAGATCACGGCCCGGTCGCGCGGATCATCCACCTCGCGGCGCAGGTGTCGGTCGTCCACTCGGTCCAGAACCCGCTCGTCGACATGCAGATCAACTACGGCGGCACGCTGCATGTCCTCGAGTACGCGCGCGCGCACGGCGTGAAGAAGGTCGCGTTCGCGTCGTCGGCCGCGGTCTATGGCGATGTCGAGGAGATGCCGGTCGGCGAGGACATGGCGAAGCGTCCGGTGTCGCCGTACGGCATCGACAAGTACGCGTCGGAGCTCGCGCTCGACTACTACGCGACGGTCCACGGGGTCGCGACCACCGCGCTGCGGTTCTTCAACGTCTACGGTCCGCGCCAGGATCCGTCGAGCCCGTACTCCGGCGTGATCTCGATCTTCAGTGATCGCGCAAAGGCCGGCCAGCCGCTCACGATCTTCGGTAACGGTTCGCAGACTCGCGACTTCGTCTACGTCGGTGACGTGGTCCGCGCGCTCGCCGCTTCGGTCGCGGACGGCAACTCGCGCACCGTCGCGAATGTCGGTACCGGCGGCGAGATCACGGTCAAGGAGCTCGCAAACACGATCGTCGAGCTCTGCGGGCACCGCTCGACGATCGAGCACGCCGAGCCGCGAGCTGGCGAGATTCTCAAGTCGCGCGCGAACGTCGATCGTCTACGCACGACGTTTGGTGTCGTCGCGCAGACCAAGCTCGTCGATGGCCTGCGCGTGACGCTCGCTTAGATGTTCTGAACCTTCTTACCGGCCTTCACCCAGCCGGCGATGCCTTCCGGCATGACCTTCACATTCGCGTACCCCGCCGCGATCGCTTTGGAGGCCGCCTGGTGCGACGCGCCGCAGTGGGTGTTCGCGCAATAGAACACGAGCTCCTTCGACTTGTCCGAGGGCAGCTCGGAGAGCGCAAAGCTCTCCGAATCGGTCAGCAACACCGCGCCCGGCACGACGCCCTCGTGCTGGCGCGTCGTCGGGTTGTTCGCATCGACCGCCTGCGCGGTGCCCTTCGCGATATGGGCGTCGACGTCGTCGACCGAAATGAACGTCAGGGTTTCGGCCGGGAGCGCCGTCGCCGATTCCTTGCTCGCTTGCTTGTCCGAGGACTTGGCGCAACCGGCGCCGGCCGCGAGGATCGCGATGAAGATCAGCTTTCGCATGGGCGGACTCTAGCGCGCCAGGTCGCGGTGGGGCGGGGGAAAACATTCTGATACACAGTGGTACATGCCTCGCGACCAGCCTTGGATCTTCCGGACCTACGCTGGCCACTCCAGCGCGCGAGCCTCGAACGAGCTGTATCGCCGCAACCTTGCTGCGGGGCAGACCGGGCTCTCGATCGCGTTCGACCTGCCGACGCAGTGTGGCTACGACCCCGATCACCCGCTCGCGCGCCCCGAGGTCGGCAAGGTCGGCGTGCCGATCGTGTCGCTCGACGACATGCACGTGCTGTTCGACGGCATCCCGCTCGAGCGAATGAACACGTCGATGACGATCAACGGCACCGCGATGTGGCTGCTCTCGCTCTACATCGCGCTCGCGCGCGAACGCGGCATCCCCGAGGCGGGCCTGCGCGGCACGACCCAGAACGACATCGTCAAGGAGTACCTCGCGCGCGGCACGTACATCTTCCCGCCCGAGCCTTCGCTCGACCTGATCGCCGAGACCTACGAATACGGCGTCGCACATCTGCCGCAGTGGAATCCGTCGAACGTGTGCAGCTATCACCTGCAAGAGGCCGGCGCGACGCCGGTCCAGGAGCTCGCCTTCGCGCTCGCGGATGCGCTCGGCGTGCTCGATCGCGTGCGCGCGCGCGGCCGGGTCGACGCCGCCGCGTTCGCTCAGTGCGTGGGCCGGATGTCGTGGTTCGTGAACAGCGGCATGCGGTTCATCGAAGAGATGTGCAAGATGCGCGCGTTCGGTCGGCTTTGGGACGAGCTGTGCCGCGAGCGCTACGGCATCACCGACCCGAAGTTGCGCCAGTTCCGTTACGGCGTGCAGGTCAACTCGCTCGGCCTGACCGAGCAGCAGCCCGAGAACAACGCGTGGCGGATCTTGATCGAGACGCTCGGCGTGACCTTGTCGCGCGACGCGCGGTGCCGGGCGCTGCAGCTGCCGACCTGGAACGAGGCGCTGTCGCTGCCGCGGCCGTGGGACCAGCAGTGGTCGCTGCGGCTCCAGCAGATCCTCGCGTACGAGACCGACCTGCTCGAGTACGGCGACATCTTCACCGGCAACCCGGTGATCGAAGCGAAGGTCCAGTCGCTGATCGATGCGGCGAAGAAAGAGCTCGCGACGATCGAGAAGATGGGCGGCATTCGCGGCGCGATCGAGACCGGCTACTGCAAGCAGGAGCTCGTGCGGGCGATGGCGGCACGGATGGGCCGGATCGAGAACGGCGAGCAGGTCGTGGTCGGCGTCAACAAGTGGACCGATGGGCTCGCGTCCCCGCTGGTCGGTGGCGATGGCGGCATCTTCGAGGCCGATCCGCAGGCCGCGGAGCAGGCGCTGGCGTCACTCGCCACGACCCGCGCGAAGCGCGATCCTGCGAAGGCGAAGGCCGCGCTCACCGAGCTCGAGCGGCTCGCGCGCGAGGGCAAACCGATCATGGAGGCGTCGATCGCTTGCGCGCTCGCCCGCGTGACGACCGGCGAGTGGGCCGGCACGTTGCGTGGCGTGTGGGGCGAGTACCGGGCCGAGACCGGGGTCGGCGGGGCGCATATCGTGTCCGACGGTGCGGCGGTGAACGACTGGGCCGCGCTGCGCGCGCGCCTCGAGGCCCACGTCAAGGCCACGGGCCGGCGGCCGCGCCTGCTCGTCGGTAAGCCCGGGCTCGATGGCCACTCGAATGGCGCCGAGATCATCGCGGTCGCGGCCCGCGATGCCGGGTTCGAGGTCATTTACGCCGGGATCCGGCTCGAACCGGCGGCGATCGCGGCCGTGGCGGTCCAGGAGGCGGTCGACGTCATCGGCCTGTCCGTGCTGTCGGGCTCCCACGTCGAGCTCGCGGCGGCCGTCCTGCGGGAGCTGGCCGCCCGCGGGGGGACGGATGTCGCGGTCGTCCTCGGTGGCACCGTCCCGGCGCGCGACCATGCCGCCCTCGCCGAGCTGGGCATCAAACGCGTATTCACCCCGAGCGATTTCAAGCTTGTCGACGTGGTCGGCGAGCTGTTGTCCCTGGCTGCTCGGTGACGTAGATTCCCGCCCCTGCCATGGGGATAGCTGATCTCTTTCGCCCCAAGTACCGCCACAGCGACGTTCGCGTCCGCGCCGAAGCCGTTCGCGCGCTGACGAATGACGACGCTGCAATCCTCGTTCAAGTAGCTCGCACCGATCGTGACATCGGGGTGCGCCGACTCGCGATCGAAAAGATCCACGAGGCCGACGTGCTCGCCGATATCGCGGCCGCCGAGACCGAACGCAGTCTGCGCGCTTTTGCCGGCGAGCGCGCCGCGGAGCTGTGGCAGGACAATGCCTGCGGCGAAGATGCAGACGCCGCGGGTGGGGCGCTGACCGGCATCATCAAGCTCGGCGATCAGCACCCGCTCGTCGAGGTCGCGGCACACGCGACGTTACCCGCGATCCGCAAGCGCGCGTTCGGCGAGCTCCGCGATCCGCGCGCGCTCGCGGAGCTCGCGAAGGGCGATGCGCCGCAGGAGCTCCGGCTCGCAGCGGTCTCGCGGATCGACGACGGCGACGTACTGCGCGCCCTCGCGATCGATACGACGCAGAAAGAGGTCGGGCTCGCAGCCGTCGACAAGCTCGACGACATCGACCGGCTCGAGAACGTCGCGCACAAGGCCAAGAACAAGGCGGTCCGCCAGCGCGCTCGCAAGATCGCGACCGAGATGGCGGAGGCCGAGCGCAAGAAGCTCGCGCCGGTCGTCTCCGACGAGGTCAAGCGCCTGCGCGCCGAGCGCGCCCAGTTGATCCGTGAGGTCGAGAACGTCGCCGATAGCTTCGACTTCGAGCGCGCGACGCCGGTCGTCGAGCGTGCCCAGGCCGCGTTCAAGGCGCTGGTCGGCAGCGACGAGGGTCACGCCGACGCGACCGAGCGGTTCAATCGCAGCGCCGAACGGTTCTTCCGCCGCCGCGAGCTCCATCAATCACAGGCGCGGAGCGCCGACGAATTGCGCGCGGTCGAGCGCGAGGCTGCACGCGAGCGCGAGCGGGCCGCGGCGGATCGTGTCGCCGTGGCGCCGGCGTTGGTGCCGGCTGCGCCGCCCGAGGACGATGACGCGCGCGACAAGCGCCGCGCGGACGATGAAGCACGGCGTGCGGCCGACGATGCGCGGCGTACGGCAGAAGCCGCCGACCGTGAAGCTCGCAAGAAAGAAGATGCCGAGCGTGGCGCTGCGATCGGGCAGAGCCTGACCGCGCTCGTCGACGATCTCGACAAGCTCGAGAGTAAAGATCCGAAACAGATCGAGCGCGCGCTGCAGCAAGCGGCGAAGTCGTTCGAGGCGATCGGGCGCGTGCCCGGCGAGCTGCGCGACGCACTGTCGGAGCGCTACACCGCCGCGCGCGGCAAGCTGACCACACGCACGAACGAGCTGCGCGAAGCCGAGGACTGGGCCCGGTTCCAGAACGTGCCGAAGGCCGAGGCGCTGATCTCGACCGCGAAGGCGATGGCGGCCGAGGAGCCGTCTGCGGATCTCGCGAACCGGCTGCGTCAGCTCCAGGCACTCTGGAAAGAAGTCGGCCCGATGCCGCAGCGCCGTTCGAAGGAGCTGTGGGAACAGTTCAAGCTGAGCTGCGACGCGGTCTACGACCGCGTCCGCGGCTTCCGCGCGATCGAGAACGAAAAGTTTGCCGAGGTCGTGAAGGCCAAGGAAGCGCTGATCGCCGAGGCCGACGCGTTGGCGGCGCCGTTCGCCAGTGCCGATCCGAACAGCGTCCCGCCCGCCGAGTGGGCGGCGACCGCCGACAAGCTCAAGGCGCTGCAGGGTCAGTGGAAGGACTCCGGCCACCTGCCGCGCAAGCAGGGCGACGAGCTGTGGAAGAAGTTCCGCGCCGCGTGCGACAAGTTCTTCGAGCGCCGCAAGCCGATGCTCGACGCGCGTCACGCGGAAGAGGGCGAGAACCTCGCGAAGAAGCAGCAGCTGATCGCGCGCGCCCAGCAGGTCGCGCTGAAGGCGCCGGACGACGGCGGCTGGGGCAAGGCGATCGGCCAGATCAAGGATCTCCAGCGCGAGTGGAAGGACATCGGTTACGTGCCGCGGCGCGATGCCGACGCCGTCTACAAGGCGTTCCGCACCGCGTGTGATTCGCTGTTCGCGAAGCGCGACGAAGCGCGCGACTCCGAGGCCAACACCCACCGCGCCGAGCTCGATGCGCTGAAGTCCGAGCTCGACGCCGTCCGCGCCGGTGGCGATGATCGCGTCGCGCGTGCGATCGCGGTCCGCGCGAAGGTGCGCGAGCTCGATCGCCGCGAGCTGTCGGCCGCGGTCGAGGACATGGTCCGCGACGTGATCGCGTCCGCGCCCGATGCGGTGAAGGGCACCGAGCTCGATCCCGCGGCGCTGCGTGCGCGGCGCGAGAAGTTGATCGCGCGTGCGCAGGAGCTGCTGCCGAAGACCTCGGCCGCGCCCGCGGGTATCGATCTCGCCGCGCAGTTGAAGAATGCGATGCGCTCGAACGCGTTCGGCGATCTGCGGTTTTCCGGCCGCGACCCGATCGAGGTGATCGACGAGCTGCGCGCGCAGTGGGCCGATGCCGGCCCGCTGCTCGACGATGCCGATCGTGCGCAAGGCGCCGAGTTCGATGCGGTCGCGAAGCAAGTGCTCGACGCCGCCGGCCCGCGCGCCGAGGAACGCGCCGAGCGCAATGATCGTGGTGACCGCGGTGACCGGGGCGAGCGCCGCCGCCGTCGCGACCGCAACTCCGGCGAGCTGCCGATCTCGAACGTGCCCGCACCGGCTGCTGGAGCACCGGCTCCGGCTCCCACGCCGGTCGCGACTGCCGCGCCGGTGATCGCGACGACCGATACGCCGACCGCACCCGCGAAGGTGCCTTTCGAGCCTTTGCCGCCGCCTCCGGTCCCCACGACGCCCGCCGTCGCGGAGTCGGCTGCGGAAGCTCCGCGCCGGCCTTCGATGACGACGCTGCCACCGATGGACGATCTCGACACCGGTTGGGATCTCGGCGACGACGATCCGAGCGCGAGCAAGACCGCCGAAACGACGAACACGCCATCATCCTCCGAGATGGCGGGTGACGGCGCGCCAGGTGGCGACGGTATCGACGAGCCCGGCTGGGACTGAGCGGACTGCTAGTTCTCGAGCGGCAAGCCCTCGTCGCCGGCGTTCCACGTCCACGAGGGCAGCGCCAGCGCGTTTGAGGGCATGTAGGTCGGCACGACACCGGTCGAGCTCGCATATGTCGTGAACGACATTGCGATGGCGCCGAAGTCGATCGTCGCCCGGTCCAACGCGACGATGTGCTGGAATTGCGATGCGTTTCTACAGTAGGTAACGCCGTGGATCAGGACCGGACCATTGCAGTTGTATTGCAGCGCTCCGGGCGCGACCCCCGTGTAGCCCCATGTCCCGGCGGTCCATTCGGAGTTCGGATCCAACGGTCCGCCGACGTGCAGCGCCTTGACGCCTCCGACGAAAAGCCTCATCCGATAGCTATGTGGCGGCTGGTTGGCGGCGCGCGGGGGGATCGTGCAGCTAAGGTTCAGCCCCGACGCGGAGCACACGGTCGAATCGTCGCTGCCGTCCAGGACGACGAAGTTCCACGCTGCGGTGAGCGGCGCCGTCGAGGGGGTCGACGAGGTAGAGACGACGGCTTTGTCGCACGCGTTCGTCGTGTCGCAGCTGCCGACGATCACCGGCGTACTGCCGATGTTGACCCAGGTATCGACTACGGTCGCCGTCACCGTTCCGCTCGGTGTCGGTGCCGAGAGC
Source organism: Deltaproteobacteria bacterium (assembly GCA_040004535.1). Lineage (GTDB taxonomy): Bacteria > Myxococcota_A > Polyangia > Haliangiales > Haliangiaceae > JABFXX01. Next base: position 4,685 of record JBDUAS010000202.1, on the reverse strand, counting down.
TGGAACTTGATCGGCTCTGCCGTCTGCTGCGTGATCTGATACGTCATGTAGATCGCGCCTTGCGACGTGACCAAGTGCGAGATCGGACTGTGGGACTGGAACTGCATTCCGGCGACCTCACCGCCTGTTTGATCGACGAGGAGTGGCGCGGCGAGCGGGTGGTTGACCCAGCAACCCTGCTTGAGGATCTCGTTGCCATGCAGATCGTGGAACCGCACGTCGAGGTGCAACGTGCCTTCGGTCGTGCCTAGCGCCGTCACGGGATGCGCGCCATCGCGAAACAGCGTGATCGCGTACTCGCCCTGTGCGTCCGCCGTGGTCGCAGTCCAGTCGAGCAACACGTGGTTCGCGTCGTCTCGAACGCGGTACGAGGTCTGGCCCGGATTCGTATCGCCGCCTGCGACCTGCCACGTGATCGGGTTCGCCGCGTTCTCGTGGCCGTACATCGGCGGCAACACCGACATCAGGTAAGCGTACTTGTAGACATCGGCGCAGCTGCCTTCGGACAGCGTGACCGCGCCGCCGGTGTGCGTGTGCAACGGCTGGCCCGACGAGAAGTCGATCGTGTCGTTGCGCTCGTCGAGCACGTGGCCACTCAAGGCGCCGGGCGGCTGACCTTGCGTGCCACTGCCCGACCCATTGCCGCCGGTATCCGAGCCCGCGCCCGAGCCGTTGCTCCCATCCGTCGACGAGCCCATAGCGGATCCATCATCATCACCGGTGGCGGAGGCCGGCTGTTGCACTGTGCCGCAGCCCGCTGCTGCGACGATCACACACACGAGAAGCTTGTTCGTCATGCCGGCGTTATCGACACGCGGCGTTCGTGGTTGCGTCCGAAACGAAGAAGGCCACCGATTGCTCGGTGGCCTCACGCGACGAGTCGCGCTACGTGATCGCGACCGTTAGAGACCGTCGTCGCCGCTGTCCCACGAATCCGCGCCCATCTGGAAATACGATGCCGGCGTGTTCGGCGGCGTCACGAACGTCGACGTCGCGGTCGGTGCAGTCGTGACACCGAACGAGTACGCGGGGAAGTCGAGCTTCGCTTCCTTGAGCGCGCTCACGTGCTCGTACGACGCCGTATCATGGCACTCGAAGTGATAGTTCGGATCGGTGTAGACGCCGATCTGCGCGACGTTCGCGCACGTAACGAGCGCGTTGGCGACCGGCGCGACCGACGTGAAGTACTTCGCGCCGGCGGTGTAGTCCGCGTATCCAGAGATCTGGCCGAGAAACGGCGGTGCGAGCTCACCCGCCTCTAACAGGATGATGCCGACGTGGTACGCGTGCGGCACCTCGTTCGCGGCGCGGCCCGGCAGCATGCAAGCGATCACATCCGAGCCACCGGTGGTCGCTTCGCAGATCGGCTGATTCGCGATGTCGTCGGTGACGATGGCCACCCACTGCGACGTCTGGGTCGCCACGTTCGGCGACAGCACGTTCGCGTAGACGGGCGCGGGAATGGCCGTTTGCGCGCACGCGCCGTGAAAGTAGTCGGGGCACACGATCGGCGTCGTCGAGTCGGAGGTCTTGACGTAGGTGTCCGCGGTCAGCCGCGTCGCGGTGTACATCGCCGCCGGCACGTGCACGGTGAGCGCGACCGGCTCCGCCGTGTATTGCGTGATCGGAAGATCGTAGACGCTCGGCCCCTTGAAGTTGAGCAACTGGGAGATCTTGCTGTGATTCGCGAACGAGTACGAGAACAGTGCACCTGGCTTGGCCGGCGCGATCGAGAGCGGCGCGGCGAGCGGATGGTTGTCGAAGCACGCGCTGTCGATCATGTCGCTGCCACCGACGTTGCGAAACCGCACGTCGACGTGAACCTGGCCCGTCGTGGTTCCGAGCTTCGGGATCGCATCGCGAAACAGCGACACGTGAAAGACACCCTGCGCGTCGGCCGTGATCGACGTCCAGTCGGCGAGCACCGCGTTGTTCGCATCGCGCACGCGATACGCGGTCGCGGTCGTATCGAGCGCCACGCTATCGCTCCGGATCTTCCACGCGAGCGGGTTCGCCACGTTCTCGTGACCGAACTGCGGCGCGTGCTGGTCCATCAGATACGCGTACTTGTAGACCGCGGGACAACCGCTCGACAGATCGGTCTGCGCGCCCGTGTGCGTGTGCACCGGCTGGCCACTGCCGAAATCGATCACGTCATTGCGCTCGTCATAGATCGATCCGACCATGACGTTCGGCGGAATGGTCGAGCCGGATCCCGCTCCAGATCCGGAATCCGAGCCCGATCCGGATCCATCATCCATCCCAGATCCCGTATCGCTCCCACCGGTCGCGGAACCCGGCGCAGTCACCACACCGCAGCCCGCCGCTGCAGCGATCACAAAACCGACGAAAGTCATTGTCTTCATATCGCGCGTATCGGCACGTCGTTTCGCCGGTTGCGCACAGCCGCAACTCCGCGCACTTCCCGGTATTCTCGGGCGGTGCTGACCTCCGACGATCTGTTCCTGTTCAACCAGGGAACGCACTATCGGCTCTACGACAAGCTCGGCGCGCACGTCGTCGCGAACGGCACGCACTTCGCGGTGTGGGCACCGAACGCGCGCGCGGTCAGCCTGATCGGTGACTGGAATGGCTGGCGCGCGGGCGCGGATCCGCTCGAGCCGCTGCAGTCGAGCGGCATCTGGACGACGACTCTCGCAAACGTCGGCCACGGCACGCGCTACAAGTTCGCGATCACCGGCCCCGACGGCCACACCCGCGACAAGGCGGATCCGTTCGCCGCACGCGCCGAGCATCCGCCCGCCACCGCGTCTGTCGTGTGGAATGCGCAGCACGCGTGGAACGACGCCGAGTGGATGCACACGCGTGGCTCTCACCAGGCGCGCACCGCACCGATCAGCATCTACGAGTGTCACCTCGGCTCGTGGCGGCGCGATCACAACGAGGTGCTCGGCTACCGCGACCTCGGCATGCAGCTCGCGCATCACTGCAGCCAGCTCGGCTTCACGCACGTCGAGCTCATGCCGGTGATGGAGCATCCGTTCTACGGGTCATGGGGCTATCAGGTCACCGGGTTCTTCGCGCCGACCACGCGCTACGGCGCACCCGATGACTTCATGGCGATGGTCGACGAGCTCCACCAGCGCGGCATCGGCGTGATCCTCGATTGGGTGCCAGCGCACTTTCCGACCGACGCGCACGGCCTCGGCTATTTCGATGGCACGCACCTCTACGAGCACGCCGATCCACGCCGCGGGTTTCACCCCGACTGGACGAGCAACATCTTCAACTACGCCCGCCACGAGGTCCGCTCGTTCCTGATCTCGTCGGCGATCAGCTGGCTCGATCGCTTTCACATCGATGGCCTGCGCGTCGACGGCGTTGCTTCGATGCTGTACCGCGACTACTCGCGCAAGGAAGGCGAGTGGTTGCCGAACGAGGACGGATCGAACCACGACCGCGACGCGATCGGCTTCCTGCAGCAGCTCAATCGCGCGGTCTACGGCGCGTTCCCCGACGTCCAGACGATCGCCGAGGAGTCGACTGCGTGGGGCGGCGTCTCGCGTCCACCGGAGCACGGCGGCCTCGGCTTCGGCTTCAAGTGGGACCTCGGGTGGATGCACGACACGCTGACGCACCTCGAGCGCGAGCCGGTGCATCGCAAACATCACTACGACGAGCTCACGTTTCGCGCGATCTACGCGAGCAGCGAGAACTACGTCCTGCCGCTCTCGCACGACGAGGTCGTCCACGGCAAAGGCTCCCTGATCTCGAAGCTGCCGGGCGATCCATGGCAGCGCTACGCGACGCTGCGTCTGCTCTATGGCTACCAGTGGACGCTGCCCGGCAAGAAGCTCCTGTTCATGGGCGACGAGATCGGCGTGTGGGGCGAGTGGCATCACGACACCCAGCTCGACTGGGAGGTCGGCCACCACCCCGCGCACGCCGGTATCGCGCGGTGGGTCGGTGATCTCAATGCGGCGTATCGCGCGTACCCCGCGCTGCATGTCGGTGACTGCGAACCGATCGGGTTTCGCTGGCTCGTCGGCGACGATCGCGAGGGTGGCGTGCTCGCGTATCTGCGCACCGGGGGTGACGCCGATCCGCCGATCTGCGTCGTCGCGAACTTCACGCCGGTGGCGCGCGAGGGCTATCGGCTCGGGGTCCCACGCGCGGGGTTCTGGCGCGAGATCCTCAGCTCGGACTCGGTACATTACGGAGGCAGCGGCGTCGGCAATCGCGGCGGCATGCACACGGACAGCGTCGGCTGGCGTGGATTCGAGCAATCGCTCGTCGTGACCGCGCCTCCGCTCGGGATCGCCGTGTTCGTGGCACAATAGAGCGAGTGACCAGCAGCAAGTGGGTGTGCATCCACGGCCACTTCTACCAGCCGCCGCGGGAGAACCCCTGGCTGGAGGGGATCGAGCCGCAGCCGAGCGCGCATCCGTATCGCGACTGGAACGAGCGCATCACCGCCGAGTGTTACCGGCCGAACCTCGCCGCGCGCGTCGTCGACAACCACAACCAGATCATCCGGATCGTCGACAACTACCAGCGCATGAGCTTCAACGTCGGCCCGACGTTGATGTCGTGGCTCGAGCTCCACGCAGCGGATGTCCATACCGCGCTCGTCGAGGCCGACGCCGCGAGCCAGCTCCGGTTCTCCGGTCACGGCTCGGCGATGGCGCAGGCCTACAACCACATGATCATGCCGCTCGCGTCGC
>JBDUAS010000037.1:0-40223 GCA_040004535.1 Deltaproteobacteria bacterium | reverse complement strand
CGGTGAACACGATCTCGCCGCGGCCGCAGTCGGCCGGATCCATCGGACTGGTCTCGCAACCGACGACTCGCCACCTACCGACCAACGATAGTGGTCGAGGATCCGGCGGGACATTCCTGACCGGGCGCTCGATCGGTGGGGCGCCGCACGCGACGAGGGCGATCAAGATCATGCGCACCCAGGTCGAGCCGCATCGTACGAGTACGTCGCACGGAATCGCTGGGGCTCGACAACTTCGGCGTCGCCGGTAAGGTTTGATCATGCTGGACAAGTTGCGCAACGATCCACCCGGAGAGCGTTTCCAGCGCCAGTACGATCGGCTTCAGCAACATAGCGCCGTGGTGCGCGTCTTGTTGTCGATCGCTGGCGGGCTACTCGTCGCAGCGGGCGTCGCGTTCCTGGTCCTTCCCGGCCCAGGCTTGCCGTTGCTGGTCGTGGGGCTCGGGATGCTCGCCGGTCTATCTCACAAGCTGGCACGAGCACTCGACCGTGCAGAACCCTTCGTCCGAGCGCAGCTTCATCGGGTCGCTCGCCGCTGGCGTCAGCTCACGGGGTACGGCAAAGCTGCGATCGTTGCCGTCGCTGCCCTGATCACGGCCGGGGTCGGTTTCGGCGTCGTCCAGATCGTCGCCTGATCGCGCGTCACGGTTCTGGATCCCGCGCGTTATCCCGCTGTGCAGACATCGCAGCGCTGGCCGATCGGAACCACGGGAGCGCTCTGGCTCGCGCTCTTGCTGATCGTCGGACACTACCTCGCGATGTTCGGTGTCGGCGGCGTGCTCACGGTGCTGCTCGGCATCCACGACCGCCGCGAGATCTGGCAGGCACCGCCGGCCGCGTTCATCATCAACATCGCCGTCGGGCTGTTCGAGATCGGGATCGTGCTGCGGCTCGGGATGGGTCGCTACGCTCGGCTGTCCTTCCGCGAGGCCGGCTGGCGCGACCTCGCGCTGCGGGATGTTGGCTACGGCGTGCTCGGCTTCGTACTCTTTGCGATCGTCGTCACTTGCGTGTTTGCCTCCGAGTCAGGATTCGCAGACGCGATCGCAGACATCACCGACACGATCGCGCACTACACGCCGCAGCAACGCGTGTTCTTCGGGTTGATGGGCCTCATCGCGGCAATTCCCGAAGAGACGATCTTTCGCGGCATCCTGCAGCCGACGCTGCAGACCAAGGTTGGCCGCTGGCCGGGCATCCTGCTGACCGCGGTCATCTTCGGCGTCTATCACGTCCAGTTCGCGTTCGCGTTGCCGCTGATCCTGAGCCACACCTGCTTCGGACTTATCCTCGGCCTGCTGCGCGAGCGCACCGGTACCGTGTGGGCACCGGCGATCGCACACGGACTCGTGTGGATGGTCCTCGGCGCGCTTTGACCGCCAGCTTTGTCGTCACGCTTTCGAGCCTCGCGCGTTGTCCCCTTGGTGTGGAGTCTCCCTCGCCGGATCGCGTTCCGGTTCGCGTTCGTATTCGCGGCGTTGCTGCTGATTCCGTTCCCGTTCGGAACCGTGCCACACACGGACGCAGTCAATAACCTCGTGATCGACGCCTGGGGCGGCGTGCTCGGCGCGGTCGAACGCATGCTCGGCCTCAGCGCGAGCGTGATCAATGGAGACAGCAGCGACACGCTCGCGGGCTGGCTCCAGGTCGGCATCGCGATCGTCGTCGCGACGATCGGGGCGGCGGTGTGGTCGGCGCTCGATCGCCGGCGGACCGAGTACCCCCGTCTTGCCTGGGCGCTCGAGATCTACGTTCGCTACTGGCTCGCGACATCGATGATCACCTACGGCCTCGTCAAGCTGCTGCCGATCCAGTTCCCGGCGCCGCACCTCGCGACGCTCGACGAGCACGTCGGCGAGATGTCTCCGATGGGCCTGATGTGGACGTTCATGGGCTACTCGCGCGCCTATCAGTGCTTCGCGGGCGGTGCGGAGCTCCTCGGTGGCGTCCTCCTGCTGTGGCGACGTACACGAGCGATCGGCGCGTTCGTGCTCGCGGCGGTCTTGCTGAACGTAGTGATCCTCAACTTCTGCTACGACGTCCCCGTCAAGCTGGGCTCGCTCGAGCTGTGGGGTGCCTCGGTGGCCTTGCTCGCGCCGGCGCTCGTGCGGATGGTGCGCGCGATGCTCGGCCACGCGGTCCCCGAAGTCCCGCCACGCGTGCGCGGCACGCTGCGCTGGGAACGCGCGCGGATCGGTGGTGGCCTTGCGGCTGTCGTGCTGATCGCGTGGAGCCAGTGGGCGTTACTCGGCGACACCGCGGGCTGGTTCTCACCGCCCACGCCCCTCGACGGCTCGTGGCTGGTCGAACGCCAAACCGATGCCGGCGTCGATCGGCCACCGCTCGCGACGGACGCCGAGCGCTGGGCCAGGATCCAGGTCCTCGGTGGGCAGAAAGGCGGCGGCCAGGTCGGCATCGTCGTCGTCGCGATGACGGGCGAGCGACGTCTGTACAGGGCCCAGGTCGATGCTGCCGCGGCGTCGGTCCTGATGGTCGCGCGTGGTGATCTCGCCGACCCGGCCGTGAAGACTCCACCACCGCAGTCGTGGCACTACACGATCGTCGACCCAGATCACGTGCAGATGGAAACCGGTACGACGCAGGTCGTGCTCCGACGCGCCCCACCTGGCCTGCTCGTTACCCGCAGCTTTCACTGGGTACAGGACTGGGCGTTCATCCGGTGAGCCTCGGGTCGCGAGTCCCCATTGTTGCGCTGTGCGAGACATCCTGCGAGGAGAACCGTGCGAAACCATGATCTTCAGGGCTGGTCGCGCGCTTGCTCTCGGGGGTGATCATGAAGCATGGCCACCAGACCGATCAAGACGCGCCGATGACCGGAGCAGGCGTGGGCGTGGTGACCTACCGTTGCACGCGCACGGATCTCCACCTCGAGTATCCGGGCGTCGGTGGCTCCGACTCGTTCGATTACACGCGCGCCTCTCCCGTTACTCGATGAGAAAATAGACTCGGAGTGAGCGTTGCACTACCCGCATGTGAGGTCTCAACCATGCGGAGCTCCCACTTCGCGACCGCGTCGAACTACGCGGTCGACGAGGCGACCGGCGCCGACCGGTCGACCTGGACGATGGCGGATCAAGGTCGCGTTGCACGAGGACGTACGCGCGCCCGCCGTTGCCTCGTGTGGAGGCGGCAGGCTCGTCGCGCTCGATCCGAGTGGAGCTCGCGCGCGCCGGAGACCACGACGAACGATGCCTCGATCACCTGCCCGGGCTGCACGCGCGAGATGCCCGAGCCGACCGAGGTCAGCGTCAATGGCACGTCCGTCAAGCTCGTCCATCACCAGCTACACGCGCACGTGACCGCACGCGGCCAGATCGGCGTGAGCGCGACGCTCGCCGACACGAGTGCGGTCACCGGCGGCATCCGGCGGGAGCCCCACCGCTGCGACCGCACGATCGTGCTCACCGGGCGCAACCACTACCGGTTCTCGTGCGTGGTCCGCGTGATCGATAACAGCGAGCCCTGAGATTGTGGCCGGCGATCGCCGCTTGGACCCCTTCCACAGGTGATACGACCGAGTGGTGAGCTTCGAGCACGATGCGTACCGCCTGCTGTTCGAGGCACACCCGCGCCCGATGTACGTGGCGGCGCGCGACTCGCTACGGATCCTGATCGTCAATCGCGCCGCGTGCGAGCTCTACGGGTGGACCCGCGAGGAGATGCTCGCGATGACGATCCGGGACATCCGGCCGGCCGAGGAGATCCACCAGTTCGACCTCGCGTATTCGGACGTGACGAAGGACGTGTCGAAGCCGTACAGTCGCGCTGGGCGTCACTGCACGAAGAGCGGTCGCGTCTTGGAAGTCACGCTCGAGATCACCGGGCTGGTGATCGATGGCAGACCGGTGTCACTCGCGGTCGTCACCGACGTCACCGGCATCGCGCAGGTCGAGCGCCGGTTTCAGCTGCTGGTCGAGCACTCCGCGGATGGGATCGTTCTCACGAACGAGAACAACGTCGTCGAGTACGTCAGTCCGGGCGGCGAACGGATCCTCGGGTTTCCCGTGGGTACGGCCGTCGGCCACGCAGCGTCGACTCGAATCCATCCTGACGATCGGCCGCTGTGGAACCCGCCCGCGCCCGGCGAGACCCGTTATCACGTCGCGCGCGCGATGCACCGCGATGGCTCGTGGCGCTGGCTCGAGTCGTCGACGACGAACCTGCTGCACGATCCGGCGGTGCGCGCGTACGTCGCGAACTATCGCGACATCACCGCGCGCAAGCTCGCCGAGAACGCGCTCGTCGCATCGGAGGCGAACTTTCGCGCGCTGATCGAACGCTCGCCGACGGCGACGTTCGTGCACCGCGAGGGGTTCTACCTCTACGTCAACCCCGCCGCCGTGGCGATGCTTGGCTATCAGAGCGCGGACGAGATCATCGGTCGCTCGGTCTTCGAATTCATCCATCCCGACGATCGCGAGATGGTGCGCTCGCGGATGGACCAGACGACCCGATCCGGTGGCACGCCGCCCGGCGCGGGCCGGATGTTGCGCGCGGACGGCAGCGTATTCGTGATCGAAGCTGAAGGCATCCGGCTCGACTTCAACGGCCAACCATCGAACGTGGTGATGGGGCTGGACGTGACGCAGCGGCACGAAGTGTTCGCGCGCATGGCGATGGCGGATCGCATGCTGACCGTCGGCACGCTCGCCGCCGGCGTGGCGCACGAGATCAACAACCCGCTCGCGTACATTGGCACCAACATCGACGTGCTGGCGGCCGAGCTGCCAGTGCTGCTCGAGCACGGACGGACGAGGCTGACGCGCGAGGACTTTTGCCGGCTCGTGAGCGACCTGCGCGAAGGCGTGGCGCGGGTGAGCACGATCGTTCGGGACCTGCTGGCGCTGTCCCGCGAGGCCGACGAGACGCACGAACCCGTCGACGTCGTCGCCGTACTCGCGCTGTCGATCAAGATGGCGCACAACGAGCTGCGCCACCGCGCGCGCGTCGTCCAGAGCTACGCCGAGGAAGTCCCGCTCGTCGATGGCGAGGCGTCCAAGCTCGGTCAGGTATTCCTGAACTTGTTGCTGAACGCGGCGCACGCGATCGCCGAGGGCGGTGTCGAGCACAACGAGGTTCGCGTGCGGGCGCGCGCGTGCGAGCGCGGAGTTGTCGTCGAGATCGAGGACACCGGGTCCGGCATCCCACCGCAGGTGATGCCGCGGATCTTCGATCCGTTCTTCACGACCAAGGCGCGCGGCGTCGGCACCGGGCTCGGCCTCTCGATCTGCCACCAGATCGTGCGCTCGATGGGCGGTGACATCACGGCCGAGAGCACGCCCGGCCGTGGCAGCATGTTCCGTGTGACGCTCCCCGCGGCGCCCGTGCAGCGGGCTCGCATCGCGATCGATCACGATCAGATCCAGCCCCTCGCCGCCCGCGTCCTCGTGATCGATGACGAGGTCGCCGTCGGGCGGTCGCTGCGCCTGTTGCTCGCGCCCGAGAACGACGTGGTCGCGGTGACCAGCGGCCGAGATGCGCTAACCCGGCTCGGGGCCGGCGAACGCTTCGACGCGATCCTGTGCGACCTCATGATGCCCGAGATCAGCGGGATCGAGCTCTACAACCGGCTCGCGCGGATCGCGCCGGATCAGCAAACCAGGATCATCTTCATGACCGGCGGCGCGTTCACCGAACAAGCGCGTGACTTCCTCGCGAAGGTCGATCGCCCGCGCCTCGACAAGCCGTTCACCGAAGGCCAGGTGCGCCGCGCGATCGAGCGCGCGATGCGCTGAACCTTACTTCGCGACGGTTCCCAGATCGACGTACGCCTGATCGTTCTGGATCATGAACGGGCGATCTTCGACGCTGACGTTACCGTGGCCGTCAGTGCGCACGATCTGTAGCGTGCCGAGCCCGACGCCTTCGGGACCGCGTGCGTAGTAGTGAACGCCGACCTTGTAGGGAAATGCATCCGGCTTGCGGGCGCTGAACATCTCGGGGCCGTAGCCGTCGCGGATGTCCTCGAGCAACGCGCCACCCGACGCCAGATCGAGGTTGCCGTACCACGAGTGGTTACCGAAGCGATCGCGCGTGTGGAGATCGACATCGTTGCCGTCGGTCTCCCACGACAGGATGAAGCGCACGCTCGGCTCGGTGTCGGGCTTGTAGTTGCGGCGGAGGATCTCGGACTTCGCGGACGGCACGTGCGACATTAGATATGACGAGATCAGCGCGGCGTCTTCGTCGAGGATCACGCGCTGACTGGCGTGCAGCATCGGCTGCTGCATCGCCTTGGCGATCACGTCGAGCGCTTCGACCTGGCCGGCGAGCATGAGGTCGTACGCGAGCAGGCGATACGTCGAGAGCTGATCGGGCCGCTCGCGGATCGCGCGGCGATACGCGTCGATCGCGAGCGAGCGCGCTCCGGCGATTCGATCGAGACGTTCACCGGCGGCACGCACGAGCTCGGTGCGGTCCGGATAGAGATCGATGATCGATCCATATGCACGCGCGGCGAGCACGACCGACCCGCGTGCCTCGAGCGCCTCGCCGAGCCCGATCAACGCGGCGACCTCACCCGGATTGTCGAGCTGCCATCTCGACGCGATCGCGAGGGCCTGGCCGCGCTCGGCATGGGCGAGCGAAGTCATGATTTGCGCCATCGGCCCGGTGTAAGGCGCCTCGTAGTGCTGGTCGACCTCGGGCTGCGGCGGCGGCACGTACGCCGGCGCGGGATGCTCGGCCGCCTCGCGCGCGGCCTTCTCCTCCATCGCCGCTTGCGTCATGTGGTCGACGATCCACGCCGGCTCTGCATCGTTCAGCGACATCGGCTCGCCGTGCTCGACGATGTACTTGTTGTCGATCGAGGTGCCGCCGGAAAACGCATCGCCTTGCGCACCAGCGGCCGCGCCGAGCACGGATTCGAAGGTGCGTCCCGGGACCGGAATATTCCGGATGTAGTCCTTCGAGATCGTGATGCCCTGCGACGTCGACGTCGGATCGATCGTGGGGGCAGAAGCGGAGATCCGGATCACCTCGCCCCCGCCGGTGTCCTTGCTCGACAGCGCGGTGGGCTGCTCGCTCGGCGGCTGCGGCCGCTGCGCCGAGCCGAACTGGCGCGTTTCCTCGGCATCGGACTCGAGCACGATCAGCGATGTCGCCGCGGTCACGAGGTTGTGCGCGACACCGAGCGTCTCGAGCTCGTGCTGGAGCGCTGGCTTCTCCGGATCGCCCGCCTTGGCGAGTGCGGTCTGGAGCTCGGCGACCCGCAACATCGCGACCGCGCGGTCGACATGCTCGAACGTCGCGTGGAGCGGTGCGACCCGCACGCCGTGCGCTCCGATCCGGACCTCGAGCGGATCGAGCGTGTGACCGGGCGCGCGCCGGCCGACGACGAACGCCGGCTCGCCCGGCGCCAAGCCCCGGGTCGTTGCCGGCCACGTTTGCAGCGCACCCGGCACGGTGATCGGTTGGTCGTCACCGACGGCGGTCTCGAGGCCACGGATGACATGGTGGAGCTCGCGCGCGTCGAGGATCGCCCCTGGCCGCTTACCTGCGGCGACGATCGGCTCGAGCATCGCGCGATCGATCGTCTGGCCGATCTGCACCGCATCCACGCGTTCCGCGCCTTGCACCAGCTTCGCGAGCACACCTGCACGATGCTCTCCGATCGTCGGAGTGCCATCGCCTATCACGATCACCCGCGGCGCACCCGAGGTTGCCGCCATCGCGAGCGCACCGCCGAGATCCGATGCGCCGAGCGCGCCATGGCGTTGCAGAGCCTCGCCGACCCCGGCCGCGTCGCGAGCGGAGCCGCGATAGAGCTCGGTGATGCCTTGATCGAACGCCGCCACGGTGAGCTGCGCGTCGTCCGGAAAGTTCGCGATCAGGTGATCGAGGACGTCGGCCTGCCTACCCATGATCGGTGCGCGTGAAGCGCTGGTATCGACGAGGATGACGACGCGGTCGAGCGGCTCCTTCGCGGCCGACGCCGCACGATCGACGCGCGCGACAAACAGCTCGCCTGCGGCCACGGCGTCGTCGCCCTCGCCGATCGGGACAACCACGTCATCGGGGACCTGATTGTCGAGGTTGCGCGTCGTCGATGCACCGTTGCTCGTGATCGCGATTGAGAGCCGCTGGGTCTTCGGTAGACCGCGCAGCGCCAGTTGATACGGGTCGACCGCCGAGATCCGATGATCGTACGCGATGATGATCTCCTTGTCGCCACCCGCTGGAATCGGGAACACGCGCGCCGAGAAGCCATTCCCGTGGTCTTGCTCGAGCAGCGCCGGATCGACGCGCTGGTGCAAGTAGCTCTCGAACATCTGCTGACCGCGAGCTCGCTCGATCACCCGGGCTTCTCGCCATTCGCTGCCGACCAGCATCGCGAACCGGCCGATCGCCGCGCCGGCTGGTAGCGTGATCTGGAACCGGCCTTCGCGCTGGCGCGCCTCCGGGTTGTGGAAGGTCATGTGCAGCTCGGTGTGCGCCAGCGGACCCTCGAGCGTGATGTCGGCTTTCAAGGCCGTCAGCGCGAGCTCGCTCCCGTCGGTCGGAGTCAGCGACAGCGGCGCGACCGCTTCCTTCGCGTGCCGGTGATAGGACGCCAGCATGGCGCCTGCGAACTGGCCGTCGATCGCACCGAGGTTCGTCTCGTGATCGGTCTGGCGCACCGGCTCGATGGGAGCCGGCGGCGAGGGAGCCCTACACGTGACGAGCAACAGGAAGAGGACCTTGCGCATGCCCTCACGCTGCGCCATCGCCGCCGCCGTCGAAACCTCGTGCTGTCAACAGCCTGTCGAGGACCGCGACCTCGTCTTAGCGTCGCAGGTCGCAGCTCGTGCTACGGATGTGCGTGCCTCGCCGCGGCAATCTCGATCGTTGCACGACCTGTCGGATGCACACGACCCTGTGCATCTGCGATGTGATGCCGCGCGTCCAGACCAGGTCGCGGCTCGCGTTGTTGCTGCACCACCGGGAAGTCGGCAAGCCGACCAACACCGGCCAGCTCGCGGCTCGCTGCATGCCGAACAGTGTGGTGTCGGTGATCGGCGTACGCGAACAACCGGCGACGCTGCCTCCGATCGCAGCCCACGAGCAGCCTCTCCTGCTCTATCCCGCCGACGATGCCGTCCCGATCTCGCGATACGCGCAAAGCGAGCGCCCCGTCGTGCTGATCGTTCCGGACGGCTCGTGGCGACAGGCGCACAAGATGCGCCGCCGGATCCCCGGCCTCGCCGAGGTGCCATGCGTGACGCTCCCCGAACTGTCTCGCACGAGCTACCGCCTGCGCAGCGAGAATCATGAAGGCGGGCTTGCCACGCTCGAGGCGATCGCCGGCGCGCTGCGGGTCCTCGAACGCGACGGTGAAGCGATCGAGGCGGCGTTGCTCGACGTGTTCCGGATCATGGTAGACCGCACGCTCTGGCTGCGCGGTCAGCTCTCGGACGAGCAGGTCACCGGCGGGCTGCCGCAAGCCGCGCGCGACGCGAATCCCCGGAGTACCGCGGCGCGCCGGCACACGCCGATGTCAGGTGCTGCCGGCGATCGCTTCGTCGGAATCGCCGTTGATGTCCTCGAGCGAGCGCCGCGCGGTCTCGGGGACGACGAAGAACGTGATCGCGGCACCGAACAACGAGACACCGGCGAGCGCGATCAACAACGCGGTCCTACCGATCTCGCCGAGTAGCGCCGGGAACACGAACGCTGCGAGCGCCGCGCCGATCCGGCCGCCGACCACGGTCAGGCCCTGCGCGATGCTGCGGATTCGCGTCGGCGCGAGCTCGACGCCGAGCAGGCCAGCTCCGGAGATCACGCCTGGTCCCATGCTTAGCGAGAAGTTGTAGAGCGCGAACATCGCGAAGGTCAGGACCAAGCTGCTCGACGCGGAGCCGAGCAGCGGAGCGAACGCGAGCAGGCCGAGGCCACACAACGCGAACCCGATCGTCGTCATCGTGCGCCGGCCAGCGCGGTCGACGAGCAGGCAGCCGAGCAACGTGCCCGGCGTCTGGAGCGCCGCGTACACGAGGAGCGTGAAGCCGACCTCGGTCATGTGCAGCCCGTCGGCGATCACCGACGGGCCGAACAACACGCCGGAGTACAGGACGATGTCGTAGATCATCCACAGCAGCGCAGCACCGAGCACGCCGCGCGCATGCTTCGCGAACAGCTCGCGCCACGCGCGCTTGTCGGTGAGCGGTGCAGCCTCGACGGGCGCGCCGGTGATGCCCTCGAGCACCTCGCTTGCCTTGCCGGCATCGCCCTCGATGCGCGCGAGATACCGCGCGGTCTCCGGCATCCGGCGGCGGAGCGTCAGCACCGACAGTGCGGGCACGGCGCCAAATCCGAGCACGATCCGCCATTTCAGATCGTCGCTGATTCCGATCTGCTGCAACACGACGAGCACGATCCCCGCGAAGATCGCCCCGAAGTTCCACATCGCGCCGAACCCGAAGCCGAGCTTCTTGCCGCGATCCTTGACGTTCGCGTGCTCGGCCATGATCGTCGGGGACAGCACGTAGTCGGCGCC
Organism: Deltaproteobacteria bacterium; assembly: GCA_040004535.1. Taxonomy (GTDB): domain Bacteria; phylum Myxococcota_A; class Polyangia; order Haliangiales; family Haliangiaceae; genus JABFXX01. Next base: position 29,728 of record JBDUAS010000037.1, on the reverse strand, counting down.
GACGCCGATGCCGAGCACGAAGCGGATCGCGATCAACGACCAGAGATCGGGTGCGAACGCTTGGACGGCGGCCGCCGCGGCCATGATCCCGACATCGATCCCGTAGAACCGCTTGCGACCCTTCTGGGCGAGCCAGCCGAACAGGAGCGCGCCGATCACCGAACCGACCAGCGCCGAGCCGGTCAGCAGCCCGCTCTGCACTCCGGTGATGTGATGAACACCGAACGAGGCGAGACAGAGCGGGAGGACGAGCCCGATCGACGACAGGTCGTAGCCGTCCGTGAACACGCCCATCCCGGTCGTGAACATCGCGAGGAGGTGAAACCGCGAGAACGGCTTGTCATCGAGCTTCGCGAAGGCGTTTGCAGCCACCGCGCGTAGTTTCACACGGCGGGTTGCGCGACGCGCTCTTTGTACGGGTGACCCGTCGCACCGGCTAGTGCCCCGGCCAGCGGATCGCAACCCGACTCACCAGTGCGACAGTCGTCGCGCTCGATGCTCGACGAGAGATCGCGGGGTTTGGCCGTGCGATCGCGGCGCTTCGTAAACTCGAGGATTCGTTCGGGCGCTGGCACCGAGGCTGCACCACCAGCTGTTCGAAAGGACACCAGCCATGTCGCACTTCGAAGCAATTCCTACCGAGCTCCTGAGCGAAACCAGCGGCGGTCGTCAGACCGTGGGCGAGCTGACTGCGTTCGCGCACCAGCACGGCTTCGTGGTCACGTCCTCCACCGGTGGCCACCACCTCGGCTGGGCCCACAAGGCCGGCAGGGCCGTCGACGTGCGCACGCGCGGCAAGAGCGCATCCGCGATCAGCCACATGATCCGCGACGCCCGCCGCGACGGCATCACGGTGATCGACGAGCGTCGTCACGGCAACTCGGCGTGGAGCGGTCCGCATATCCACCTGCAGAAGTAGGCGCGGTCCGGCCGCTGCACAACTAGTGCAGCGCGATGAGTGCAACGCTCGTACACCTACTCGATAGCGAGAAGCTGTTCGTAGAATGCGCTTGTCTCGCACGCGGGCATCGCCTTACCGTGCGCCTCAGCTGGAGGGCGCTATGGCGAAGCTATCTGCACTCGGGTTCGTATTTCTCGTCGGCAGCGTGATCGCGGCCTGTGGTCCTAACAACCGGGACCACTTCGGCGACGACGATGGTCACGGCGATGGCGGCGGCAACGGCATCGACGCGCCCGCGTGCGCGACATCGATCGTCAAGGCCGACAAGATCCCGCTCGACCTCTACGTCATGCTTGATCAGTCGAGCTCGATGGGGGACGCGGTCAACGGCGGCGGTACGAAGTGGACCACGGTGACCTCGGCGCTCGGCACGTTCGTCCAGCAACCCGGCCTCGATGGCGTGTCGGTCGGCATCCAGTACTTCGGCGTGCCCTCGGGCGGCGGAACGTGCTCGGTGCTGTCTTGCACCGTCGATGCCGATTGCGGCGCGACCGCGTGCGGCCCGTGCCTGTTTGGCGTCTGCACGGGGCTCATCACGGGCGGGAGCGATTCGTGCACCGCCGCTGACTACGCGACGCCCAACGTCGAGATCGCGCCGCTGCCCGGTGTCGCGAGCACGATCGTGAGCTCGATGGGCGCACACTCGCCGACGACGAGCACGCCGACCTCGGCCGCGCTGCAGGGCGCTGTCGATCACGCGAAGACGTGGAAGCAATCGCATCCGAGCGATGCAGTGGTCGCGGTGCTCGCGACCGACGGTGACCCGAGCGAGTGCGATACGTCGCTGCCGAACATCGACGCGATCGCAGCCGCCGCGTTTGCGGCCACACCGTCGGTGATGACGTTCGTGATCGGTGTCGGTCCGTCACTCTCTAGCCTCAACGGTATCGCCGCGGCGGGCGGCACGACGCAGGCATTCCTGGTCGATACCGGCGGCAACGTCAACCAGCAGTTCCTCGACGCGATGAACGCGATCCGTCACGCCGCGCTCGGCTGCAATTACTTGATCCCCGTGCCGACGAACGGCTCGCCGAACTACGGCGAGGTCAACGTGGTCTACCAGCCGCAGGGCCAGAACGCGCAGACGTTCCCGAACGTCGCGGATCTCGCGAGCTGCCCGGCGAACGGCAACGGCTGGTACTACGACAACCCGGCGGCGCCGACCCAGATCGTCTTGTGCCCGGCGTCGTGCACGCTCGTCGAGGGCGACATGACCGGTGAAGTCGACGTCACGCTCGGCTGTTCGACCGTGATCCTGTAATCGTTCGCGAGCCCGTGACGGCACGTCCCGCCGTACCGAGTCGATTCGCGTGCACGCGGATCGCCTCGCAATGGACGAGCGCCTCGCGCGGCCGGCCGCGCTGGAGCTCGAGCTTCGATGCCGAGCGCGTGCGAGAAGCAAATCGCACCGCGGGTGCACCGTTCGAGAGAGTCTGGCTCGCGAAGAAGTTCGGCTAGGCGCTACCATCGGTCGTGATGAGGGGCATCGGGTTGGGCATCGTGGGGGTTGCGGCGTTGACGACGCTCGCAGCGGCGGACGCCCGGCCACCGGCGACGTCGACGATCCACTTCGAGCTGGGATCACCGCAGCACGTGATCGCCGGCATGACGTTCGGGCTCCTGCGCTCCGACGACGGCGGCGCGCACTGGAAATGGATGTGCGAGAGAGCGATCGGCTACGGAGGTACGTACGATCCGTCGTACTCCTTCAGCCCGACCGGCACGATCTTCGCGACCACGTTCGAGGGCTTGACGGTCATGCGAGATCCGCCGCAGGGCGACAGCTGCACGTTCGCGCCAGCCGCATCGGGAACCACGTTCGTGTCGGTGGACCAGATCGGTCCGAACGGTGACGTGTTCTACACGGCCGCCGAGCCGACCGACGCGAAGGTCTATCGCTCGAGCGACGACGGAGTCACGTTCCCATCGTCAGGATCACCTGGCCAGAACAACGACTGGTGGGATTCGCTCGTGGTGGCGCCGTCGGATCCGCAGCGGGTCTATGTCACCGGCTATCGCTTTCAGAAGCTGTGCTCGAACAACGCGAGCATGACCTGCACCACGGCCGCCGACTGCGGCGGAGGTACCGCCACCTGCGATTCGCACAAGGTGCAGCTCCTGGATCGCAGCGACAACGGTGGTGTGACGTGGACCGCGCTCTCGCAGATCGGCCTGACGCTCTCGAACCAATCGACGATCGACGTCGTCGGCGTCGATCACACAGTCGCAGACACGCTCTACATTCACGTCAGCCTCGAGAATGGCGTGCAGGGTGATGGCCTCTACAAGAGCAATGACGCCGGGGCAACGTGGTCGAAGATCCTCGCGACGACCGATCCGCTCGGCCTCGCATTTCTCGCGAAGCAAGACGGCAAGCTCGTCGCCTCGACGCTGACGCAGGGCACGCAGGTTTCCGACGGCGGTGCGAGCTGCACCTCGCAAGCGAGCTGCAACTGGGCCGCGTTATCGAGTGCACCGCACATCAACTGCCTCGTCGAGAACCCGAGCGATCACACCGTCTGGGCGTGCACCCGCAACTACACGACGCAAACCATCACCGGCGACGGCTACGGCATCATGAAGACGAGCGACCTCTCGACGTGGACCGGCGTCTTGCGCTTCCAGGACATCGACGGCGTCGTCGCTTGTCCGAGCACCACTGTTCAGACTCAGCAGTGCGTCAATTCCTATAATGGGCAGCCTTCGGTGTGGTGTTGCCTGCGCGATCAACTCGGCATCACCGATACCTCCGTCGACTGCACGGGCGCCAACAGCTGCGGCGCGAGTAGCTGGCAGGATGGTGCGCCCGACGGCCCGCCCGACGGTGCTGCGACTACTCCCGATGGCGCGGCCGACACCGCCGACGCCGGTAACTTCCCGACCGGATCGAGGAAGGGGTGCTGCAACGCCGGTGGATCGGCACCCGTGTCGCTCTTGCTAGCGCTCTGGGTCAGCCTGACGTTGCGGAAACGGCGGCGCCGCTAGACCGCGCGCGTGCGGATGCGTGCGTCGTTGCTGCTCGAGCCGTTCGGCGAGCACGACATGCGCGAGCACGATCGCGGTGCCGATCGTCGCATCCGAGACCGTCTTGCCGAGTCGGCCGAGGCCCAACATCACGTCTCCGCCGCGACAGGAATGGCCGGGTAGTCCTCCGCGAGGAACGCCGCGAGCTCCTTGTCGGTCTTGAAGTCGCCCGCGAGCACGACGCTCGCGATGGATGCGCCTTCTAGCCACGTGATGACGTCGAGCGGTGTCGAGACGACGATCGAATTCGGCGTCGCGGTCGAGCTCCAACATCCCTGTGGGCACACGACGAGTTGCATCATTCCCCCTGCGCCCATTTGCATGCAACGCGGGCACCGATGTGAACCGCGTAGTGGTGATCACGAAGCTCGCGCAATGTGCGGACTGGACGACAAGATCAGGCGCCGAAACGGCTACCTGGCCGCGCGTGCGCGCACATCACACCTTCGCGCTGCGCGCTCCGGCGCACTCCACCGGGCCCTCATTTTCTTGTGACCTCGCGACCGTGGTTCCCCACTTGATGAGAACGCGGCCGGAATGCCGCGGTCATGACGAGGTCCACCTTGATCGAGCTTTCCGAACTGACAATCGACATCAACGAAAAGACCGTGCGTCGCGGGACGGATCGCATCCCGCTCACCCCGCTCGAATATCGGTTATTCGAGTACCTCGCCGTACGTGCAGGCGAGGTCGTGTCGCGCGAGGACATCGCGCGCACGCTCGGAGGCCGCTCCGAGGCCATGCGGTCCAACATGATCGACGTCTACATCGGCTACCTGCGCCGAAAGCTCGGCACCACCACCATCACGACGAAGCGCGGCAAAGGCTACGTCGTGACCCCGCGCCTCGGCTCGAACAGCGAAGCCACGTCTGAATCGACCGACGACTCCGAGCCGCAGCACGCGTAGGCCGACGCCGGCAGAGCGCGGCAACCGCTGTCGCGAGTGCGAGGCGCCGGTGAGAGGGCGATGTCACACATCGGATCGTGGCGACGATGGCCACATGCGAAGTCTGGTGTTGTGCTCGATCTTGATCGCTCACCGCCTGCTTCAGGTAAAGCCACACCTTCAGGGCGTAACTAGCGTCAGGGTCAGCGCGTCTGCGCGGACCTTGATCGCGTGCGACATGAACGTCTGGCCGGTGGCCATCGCCGAGACTGTCACGGTCCCTACCGCGATGTTGGTATCGTATGCGATGCCGTCGGTGAACGTGACGGTTGCTGCCTTCGACGGCTGGCCGTTCGACCCGTTGTAGTTGACCGTACCCATCGGGGAGCTCGTCACCGTGCCGCCGGCCACTGCAGAACCTGCTGCGTCCTGGAGTAGCATCGCGACCCAACCATTCGACATGCTCTGGCCGTTGTTCAACACGAAGCCGCCGTTAACGAGGTTGTAGGTCGTCTGCGACACGACGTAGACCGGCACATTCGCGTAGTCCATCGTCAATGGATGCGGCGGATAGAGGTACGTCGTCTTGTAGGTCGTGCCGTAGGTAGCCTTCAGGTAGCCGTCGATCGCAGTGGACGTCGTGACGGAGATCGAGAAGCTCCCATCACTGCCCGTGGTGGCCATCCCCAGCATACTGTCATCGCTCGACTTGTACGCCGTGATCATCACGCCCGGCAGCGGAGTGGTTCCGTTGATGGTGATGTCCTTCGCGATTCCCGACAACGTCAGCGTGTGCGGTCCATCGCTGCCGCTACCGCTGCCGCTGCCACTGCCGGAACCACCGCCAGGATTGCCATCGGTGGCGCTGTTGCTATCGCTGCCACAAGCAACGATCGACAGAGAGAGCGAGAGGGACGCGAGGACGGCTAAGGGGACGATACGCATCCGAGCATCTTCGTCCAAAACGGGCCGGGTTTCCGTGATTCCTGCCTCGTAAGGCAAGGCCGCGCGATTGTTAGCAATCGCCAGTTCTAATCTGCTCAGGCGGCCAGGACGCTGGCGCGCGACGACCACTTGCTGAGCCGAGCGCCGACATCCTCGAGGACGTCGGGCGCGATCGTCTCGGCGAGCGCGACGAACAGGCCCTGCTCCTGCGCCGCGGCGTGCTTGCGGAAGAGGGCGCCGAGGTCGCGGATCCGGTCGAGCATCTCGGCGGCGTTGAGGTCGAGCGCGAAGATCGCAGCGAGGCCGCGCTGGATCGCACGGTCGTCGCCGGCGGCGGCGAGGTGCAGCGTCTTGCGGAGCTCGCCCTCGGCGACGAAGTGTGTGGCGATCTTGTCAGCGAGCGCTCCGAGCGCGAGCGCAAACCGCTCGCCCTCGAGGTCCGGAAGATCCGCGAGCAGCGTCGTGATGTCGTCGTGTTGCGCCGTGAGTAGCTCCAGCGCGTCCGCGATTTCCTTCATGTAGGTCGCAAGTAGCAACCGACATGCCGTGGCGGTTCCTGCGCGGCGGCGCACATCACGTCGGAAATAGTGCGATTCGCGCTCGGTTCGGCGCGACCTTCGCGTCGCGGACGTGCAGAGGCACGCCCTCGACATCGCGCACGAGCCTGACGAGCTCGAACAACTTCAGGATGTAGTAGCTGACATCGAGCTCCCACCAGTAAAACCCTTGGCGCGCGGAGCGCTGGTAGTGGTGGTGGTTGTTGTGCCAGCCCTCGCCGAGGGTGAGCACCGCGAGCACGGCGTTGTTGCGCGAGTCGTCGCTTGTCGCGTAGCGCCGGCGGCCGAGGACGTGTGCGAGCGAGTTGATGCAGAACGTGATGTGCCACGCGAGCACGATCGCGACGAAGTGGCCCCAGAACAGCGCGGTCCAGCCGCCGGCGAGAAAGATCGCGACGCCCCAGCCGACCGCGAACAGCAGGTCGTGGCGATCGAGAAACCGCAGCTCGGGATAGCGCGCGAGGTCCTTCACTGCAGCCAGGTCCGTGGGGCGCGCGCGCGCCGCGAAGATCCACTGGACGTGCGCCCACCAGAACCCGCGCTGGCGCGGCGAGTGAGTATCTTCGGGCTGATCGCTGTGGCGGTGGTGATTGCGGTGATGCGCGGCCCACCACAACGGCCCTTGCTGCGCGGCCGCCATGCCGACCAACGCGAGCACGAACTGGAACGCGCGGCTGGTCTTGTACGTGCGGTGCGAGAAGTAACGGTGATAGCCCGCCGTGATCGCGAACATCCGCACGAGGTAGCCACCGGCAAGCCACAGTGCCGCGCGCCAGCTCCATCCGGTCGCGACCGCGCCGACGATGGCCGCCACGTGGACACCCCAGAACGGCAGATCATCGCGTAAACGTCGCATGTTGTCAGCGTGCCCCGCGCGGTCACGGGTGGCGACATCCGTTCTACATCCCCTCGACAGCGTTGCAACAGACCCTGTGACACGATGCTGATAACCCGCTCGAAGCGCGTTACCGTGTGAGTGATGAGCCACACGGAGCTTCTCGCGCGGATCCCGATGTTCGAAGACCTCGGCGAGGATGACCGCAACGCGCTCGCGAGCTCGCTGGTCGAACGGAGGTTCGATGCCGGCACGATGATCATGAATCAGGGCGACGAGGGGACCTCGATGTTCATCGTCGCGTCAGGAGACGTGAACATCCACCTGCCCGGCGAGGCGTCGCGCCGGATCTCCTTGAAGGACATTTCGACCGGGGAGTACCTAGGCGAGCTCGCGCTGTTCGACGACAAGCCCCGCTCGGCGAGCGCCGTGGCGACGACCGATGCCGTGCTGCTCGAGCTCGGTCGCGAGACGCTCTCGACGTACCTCGCGCAACGCCCGCACGCCGCGATGACGCTGCTCCGCACGCTCGCCGGCCGGTTACGCGAGACGAACGAGATGCTGTCGCAACGCGCCGCGAAGAACGTCGTCCACGACATCGAGTCGAGACTGACGTGGTCGCAGAAGCTCGCCGATCGGGTCGCGGAGCTCAACGGCAGCTGGGCGTTCATCTTGTTCCTGCTCGGCGTCACGATGATGTGGGTGATCGTCAACGGGGCGTCGGTCCGCTTCGATCCCTATCCGTATCAGCTGTTCAACCTCGCGCTCGCGGTGCTCGTTGGCCTCCAAGGCCCGCTGATCGTGATGAGCCAGAACCGCCAGTCGCTGAAGGACCGTGCGCAGGCGGAGACCGACTTCCAGGTCAACCTCAAGAACGAGGTCAACATCGAGACGTTGTTGCGCGAGCTCGGCGAGCTCCGCGCCGAAACGCATCGCCGGTTCAGCGCGCTCGAGCAGCAGAGTACGACGACCGAGCTACGCCCGAACTAGGAAGCGTGCGAGCTGCGCCGCACGAGCGTGCCGCAGCCGAAGCAGAACATCACCGCGAGGGCGCCGATCAGACCCGCGGTGTCCTGGGCACGCTCGTCGGCGGCGACGGCCGTGCGATAGTCGTTCCACGAGATGCCGCCGGCGTCGTAGAGCCGCGTCGCGACTCGTGCGGTACGGCCATCGCCCGCGAGACGCGCGATGCCGGCCACGATGCAGAACATCACCGCGGCGATCACGAGCCAGCGCACGAGGCGTTTGCTGCGCCTCACCATCAACCACGCGATCGCCATCGTGGCGATGAATGATCCCGCGAGCACCACGGGCCGAGTCTAACGCCATCCGCGCCGAATGCTGTGCGTAGATTTGGGCCATATCCCGGCCCCACAACCGTCTGTCTCGCCGGGAGTTTTGCGACTCGATGCCACCTCAGGCGCGACAGGCTCGTTAGTTGCCGTAGCCTTTGCTACCGATCGCGCGGGCGAGCGGGCTCTTGACGTCGCCACCGCGTGCGAGCACCGACCCGAAGGCGTGCTTCGGTCGCCAGCCGAGGAGGTCGCGAGCGCGGGTGTTGTCGTAGACGCGATCGAACGCCGGCAACAGCTTCCAGCCGAGCGCGCGATATGCGTCGCGCCAGCCCGGCACTCGCCGCGTCAGCACCGCTTCTGGATCGCGGCGGAGCTCGCCGGCATCGCCGCGTTCGAACGGCGTCGTCGCCGTGATGATGAAGCGGCCGAACCCGAGTGCCGCGGCGCGGTCGAGTGCGACGAGATGCGCGTCGACGGCATCCTCGAGATCGACACGTCGATACAGGTACTCGGTCGCCTTCAGGTTCTCATCCGTGTACGTCGCGCGCGCCTGCGGATCGTCGTCGGCCTCGGGGAAGAATCGCGACGTGCGCAACACCAGGCACGTCAGCCCTTGGTTGCGATGCGCGAGCGCGCACAGGTCTTCGGCCGCGAGCTTGGTCACGCCATAGATGTTCTTCGCGACCGGCGTGACTTCTTCGGTGATCCACGCGGTGGGCGCACCCGGAGGGGGAACCAGCGCGTCGCCGAACACGCTGGTCGTGCTGGTGAAGATGAACGCACGCACGTTCGCGCGGACCGCCGCCTCGAGCAGGTTCAAGGTACCGGTCACGTTGGTGTCCACGAACGCCTGGCGCGAGTGGCTCGCGACGTGGGGTTTGTGGAGGGTGGCCGCGTGGATGACCTGGTCGCACCCCGCCATGGCACGCTCGCAGATCGCGGGGTCGGCGATCGATCCCACGACGTCCGTGAACGGCGACGCGATCCGGTCGAGGCCGACGCAGGGGCGTGCGGAACCGCGCAGCGTGCGCAAGAGCGCTTCTCCAAGATGGCCTGCAGAGCCGGTAACCAGCAACACGCGTCTGTTCTATACGAATTCGACGTGCGCGGTTGCCACGTTGCGCGCGGGACGCGCTTGAACGCACGACCGTGACCGCGCACATTCCAGCGATTCGCTGATCCGCCGGCTGGCGCGGGATTTGAAAATCCCGCCGCGGTACCCGTGGAGTCCAACGATATTACCCAAGGGCGCGTCGTAGGCATCGGTGCGTCGGCGGGCGGTTTGGAATCGCTAGAGCACTTGTTCGCCGCGATCCCGCAAGACACCGGCCTCGCGTTCGTCGTCGTCCAACATCTCTCACCGGACTTCCGCAGCCTGATGGACGAGCTGATCGCGCGTCACAGCGATATGCCTGTCCGCCTCGCAGAGGACGGTACCCCGGTCCGTGCGAATCACATTTATCTGATGCCGCCCGGCAAGGAGATGATCATCCGCGATCGTCACTTGTGGCTGACCGACAAGGAGCCCCACAAGTTCTCGTTACCGATCGATTCGTTTTTTCGATCGCTCGCGCAAGACCTCGGTCCGCAGGCCGTCGCGATCGTCCTGTCGGGCAGCGGCAGCGATGGCTCGCGCGGCATCGTCGACATCAAGCGCGCCGGTGGGCTCGTCCTCGCGGAGACAACGGAGAGCGCCAAGTTCGACGGCATGCCGCGGTCGGCGACCGAGAGCGGCGCGGTCGATCATCAGGAGACGCCGGCCGACCTCGCGCGGGTCCTGCGCGGCCTCGAGCCCGTCGAGGTCCGTCCCGAGCAACCCGCGCTGAGCGAAGACCCGGCGATGGACTCCGTGCTCCGGATGATGCGCGATCACTGCGGCATCGATTTCTCGCTGTACAAGATGACGACGGTCGGCCGGCGGATCCAGCGCCGCGTCGAGATGCTGCGCCTCGGCGGCCTCCCCGAATACGTCGCCCAGCTCGAGGAGGATCCGGACGAGCTCAACAAGCTCTACTCCGACCTCCTGATCGGCGTGACCCAGTTCTTCCGCGATCCGGAGGCGTTCGAAGCGCTCGAGCACCAGGTGATTCCGCCGCTGCTCGATTCGCTCAAACCCGAAGACGAGCTTCGCGTGTGGATCGCCGCATGCGCGACCGGTGAAGAGGCGTATTCGCTCGCGATGTTGTTCGTCGACGCGCTCAAGGCACGCAACCGGCCGCTGAGGCTCAAGATCCTCGCGACCGACGTCCACCAGCGCTCGCTCGACTACGCCGGCGCGGGCATCTACGGCGAAGAGCAGCTCGCGAACGTCACGCAAGAGCGACTCGAGCGCTACTTCACGAAGCGGTCGAGCGGCTATCAAGTCATTCCGGAGCTGCGCCAGGTGATCGTGTTCGCGCGTCACAACGTGACGAAGGACGCGCCGTTCACGAAGATGCACTTCATCTCGTGCCGCAACCTCCTGATCTACTTCCAGCCGCAGGCCCAGCGCACGGTGCTCTCGCTGTTTCACTTCGGCCTGTGCTCGAACGGCACGTTGTTTCTCGGCGCGAGCGAGAGCACGGGCGTGCTGAGCGACGAGTTCACGACCGTCGACGAGCACTGGAAGATCTTCCGCAAGCGCCGCGACGTCCATCTGCTGAGTCAGGTCCGGTTGCCGCAGCTCCAGGCGCGCAGGCCGTTGACGCTGCCCGAGATGTCTCGGACGAACGGGATCGATCCGCTGATCCTGTCGACCTACGATCAGCTGCTCGAGCTGTTCATGCCACCCGGGTTTCTCGTTGACGAAGACCGCAATCTGGTCGACACCTACGGCGGCGCCGAGAAGTTCTTGAAGGTCAAGCGCCGGCGCCCGTCGACGAACGTGATGGAGCTGCTGAGCGATGACCTGCGCACCGTGATCACCGGCGCGATGCAGCGCGCCCTCAAGGACCGCGCTCCGGTCACGTTCTCGGGCGTCCGCGTCCATCGCGGCGACGAAGAGATCCGCTGCGTCGTGACGGCACAGCCGTTGTTCCATCCGCGCACGAACGCGCGCAACGTACTCGTCACGTTCCGCGAGATGACCTTGGACGACCACGCGAAGAATCCGGTCGACGCCGCGGCGGCGAGCACGCATATCCCGATGGAACAGGCATCCGCGCGCCGGATGAACACGCTCGAGACCGAGCTGCAGTACACGCACGAGACGCTCCAGGCCACGATCGAGGAGCTCGAGACCTCGAACGAGGAGATGCAGGCCACCAACGAGGAGCTCGTAGCCTCGAACGAGGAGTTGCAGAGCACGAACGAAGAGCTCCACTCGGTCAACGAGGAGCTCTACACGGTCAACGCCGAGTACCAGCACAAGATCATCGAGCTCAAGGAGCTCAACGCCGACATGGCGCATCTCCTCGAGGGCACCGATGTCGGGACCGTGTTCCTGGACGAAGAGCTGCGCATCCGCCGCTTCACGACGAAGATCGCGAGCGTGTTCCGGTTCCAGCAGCACGACATCGGCCGCGAGATCCGCGACTTCTCCCACAACATCGAGCGCCCGCAGCTCATGGAGGAGATCGCGCGAGCCTTGCGCGCCGGCAAGGTTGTCGAGGACGAGGTCCGCGATCGCGCGGGGACGCCGTACTTCTTGCGGGTCTTGCCGTATCGGGTCGGTCGGTCGAACGGCGTCGACGCCCCGATCGGCGGTGTCGTCCTGTCGTTGACCGATCTCACGGCGCTCGACAAGGAGCGTGCTCGGGTCGCTCAGCTGTCGGCCATCGTCGAATGGGCCGACGACGCGTTGTTCAGCCAGAACCTCGACGGCACGATCACGACGTGGAACCGCGGATCAGAACGCCTGTTCGGCTATCGCGCCGACGAGATGATCGGCCGGCCGGCGCTCATCCTGATGAGCCCCGGCAGCGAGAGCGACCTCGCGAGTCACCTCGCGCGGGTCGCGAGGGGCGAGACCGTCGAGCACGTCTCGACGATGTGCCGGCGCAAGGATGGCTCGCTGGCCGAAGTCTCCGTGCTGCTGTCGCCGATGTACCAACGCGACCGCGTGGTTGGATGCGCGGCGAGTGGCCGCGATATCACGAAGCTCGTCGAGAGCCAACGCGCGCTCGAGGCCCAAGGCAAGCAGATCAAGGAGCTGCTCGTGCAATCGGAGCAGCACGGCCGCCGCCAGGAAGAATTCCTCGCGATGCTATCGCACGAGCTGCGCAATCCGCTCGCTGCGGTGATGAACGCGACGACGGTGATGAACGCGGCGCACGACGCCGCGGTCACCACGCGCTGCCAGGCCGTGATCGAGCGCCAGACCACGCACATGAAGAAGCTGCTCGACGACCTGCTCGATGTCTCGCGGATCACGAGCGCGAAGTTCCGGGTCGCGGCCGAGGATATCGATCTCCACGAGGCGATCGACACCGCGATCGAGGCGACCTCCCCGGGATTCGCGGCGCGCGGGATCCAGCTCGCGTCGGAAGTTCCGCGCTTCGAGCTGCCCGTCAAGGGCGACACCCGGCGGCTGACGCAGGTCCTGACCAACCTCCTGGCGAACGCGGCGACGTACTCGCCGTCGGGCGCGCACGTCAAGCTAGACGTCAGCGTCGATGGCGAGCAGGTCGTGATCAGCGTCGCGGACGACGGCGACGGCATCGAGGGCGACCTCCAGCCGAAGATCTTCGAGCTGTTCGTGCAGTCCGAGCAGAAGCTCGATCGCTCGCGCGGCGGGCTCGGGGTCGGCTTGTCGCTCGCGAAGACGATCGTCGAGCTCCACGGCGGCTCGATCCGGGTGCATAGCGACGGCCCCGGCAAAGGCAGCACGTTCTACGTCACACTGCCGCTCGGCCGGACGATCACGCAAGCGAGCAACCTCGGCCCGGCGAGCGGTGCGTGCCGGATCGTGTTGATCGATGATCAGGACGACGCGCGCGACATGCTGCGCGTGCTGTTCGAGGCGCGCAACCACGTCGTCTACGACGCGTGCGATGGTGCGAACGGCGTGTCGCTGATCGCGGCGCACAAGCCGGATGTCGCGTTCATCGATATCGGTTTGCCCGTGATGAACGGGTTCGAGGTCGCCCAGCAGATCCGCAAGATGCGCGAGCTCGACGGCGTGATGCTGGTCGCGCTGTCAGGCTACGGCAACCACAACGACGTCGAGTCGGCGCTCGCCGCGGGCTTCGACGAGCACGTCACGAAGCCGGCCGAGCTCAAGACGCTCGAGGCGATCCTCGCGCGCAAGCGCGCCCCGATCGAAGACTAGTGCGACATGTCCTGGAGGACGGTCAGCGTGTCGTCGGCGGGGACGGTGATCGGAAGATCCTTCTTGGCCTTGTCGCGCGCGAAGTGAAGGACGTGCGGACCGGCGGTGAGGTGGATGACCTCGAGCGTCTGGTGCTGGAGCGGCGCGTCGTCGACGGTGAAGTACGACCATGGCCTGCTGGTCACCGTGACCTTGTGAGTCTCCCCGGTCGGCGGCGGGGTCACGATCGTGGTGACGGGATGCGCGCGGATGATCGGACGATGCGGCTCGGGCGTTGCGTCGAGTCGTGGAGCTACCGCGAGCAGCGTGGCATCCGGCGGTGCGGCGTCGGGCGGTGCGATGACCGCGACCTCGGCGTCGAGCGAGACAGCTGCCACGGCTCGCGCCGCATCGGGCGTCGCAACGATCGCGGCTCGCCTCGTGTTGCGGCTGGTCAGCTCGACGGCGGCGACGGTGCCAGCGACGACGCAGAGCGCAGCGATCGGGATCCACCAGCGCCGCTTCGTTGCCGGAACCGGCGATGCAGAAGTCGCGGGAGCTTCCAACGCCGGTGGAGTCGACGCGGGTAGGATCGCGGCGACCTCGTCCGCTGCGGTCGCTGCCATTGATCGCTCGGTGCCCGTACCGGCGGCGTCGAGCCCGCCGTCGTCGAGAAAGCTGACGAGGTGCGAGCCTTCGATCGCTTCATCGATCGCCGACTCCTCGCGCTCGTCCTTCCACGTCTCGGCGAGCCACGCGGCGAGTCTCCGCGCCGGTGCATCGGATTTGTTCGCGGCGCGCTCGGCGACGATGAATGCATCGAGCTCGTCGAGCATCGCGCGGGCATCGGGATAGCGCTCCTCGCGATCGGTGGCCGTCGCGCGATCGACGATCGCGACGAGCGGAGACGAGAACCCCGCCGGCCACGGTACGAGCGTGCCCGCGCGCGCCGCGACGAGCGTGACCTCGCGCTCCGCACCAGGGCGTGGCCGTTGCGCGGTGAGTGCCTCGCGCATGACCATGCCGAGCGCGTAGACGTCGGCGCGCGGATCGAGTGCCTCCCCGCGCGCTTGTTCGGGCGCCATGTAGCCCGGCGTCCCGATCACCGACGACTTCTCGCCCGCGAGGGCCGCGATGCCGAAGTCGGTCAGCTTGATCTCGCCCGACCACGACAGCATCACGTTGCGGGGCGTGACGTCACGGTGGACGATCCCGAGCGCCGCGCCGTCAGGGCCGCGCCGGTGGTGGGCGTAGTCGAGCGCCTGGCAGCACTCGGCGGCGACGAACGCGGCGACCAGCGGAGGGAGCGGTGCGGCGGCACGGGTCAGCGTCGAGCCGAGGTCCCTGCCCTCGACGCGCTCCATCGCGATGAACACCTGATCGTCGATCCGACCGAAGTCGAACACCGGCACGATGTTCTGGTGGGCGAGGCTCATCGACAGCTTCGCCTCGCGCATGAACAGCTCGAGGAACCGCGCGTCGCCGGCCCGCTCGGGGCGCATCCGCTTGACGACGAGCCACTTCTCGACCCCGGCAGCGCGCCGGCGTGCGAGAAACACCTCCGCCATACCGCCGCGAGCGATCGGTCGTAGGAGCTCGTAACGGCCGAGCGCTCGACTCACCGCCCCGAGTATAGCTTGAGCGCCGCTCGCGACATTCGTCACCTGGCTCGGGCCCCAGGAATGCGCGATATCCGGCGCGCCTGTGCGAAACTCGGGTCGAGTGAGGCGCATTTTGGTCCTCGCGGCGCTCGCCGTCGGTGCCCCTGCGCTAGCTGCGCCCGGGCCGGGGGCGGCCAGCAGGACCGAGCCCGCCACTGCCGACCTCGTCGTCGTGTGGGCCCCCGGCGCCTCGATCCAGCCGATCGCGGCGGTCGGCCGCGCGCGGGGCGTGGCGGTGATCGACCGCTCCCCGGCACCGCCGGCCCAGGCGGAGACCGCCGAGTTCTTGCGCCGTGGCCAGCGGGCGTACGACGAGGGCCGGCTCGCCGATGCGCAACGCGCGTTCGATCAAGCACGCGACCTCGTCGAGAAGACCGGCGCGGCCGGGCTGACCCGGATCCAGCTCTCCGACCTCTATCTCTATCGCGGGCTCGTGAAAGCCGCGCAAGGCGACGAGGCCGGCGCATGGGACGAGCTGGTCGAGACGCTCGTGATCTATCCGTCGCGCACGCTCGATCCGGCGCAGTACGCGCCGAAGGTCGCGGCGCTGCTCGCACGCGTGCAGGAGGACGTGCAGAACAAGCATCCGACCTCGAAGCTCACGGTCGATGCGCCGCCGGGCTGCACCGCGATCGTCGACGGCGAACCGGTCGCCGGCGCGGTACTGCGGCCGACCGGACCGCACTACCTCGCGGTGACGTGTCCGGACTACGAGCCGTGGTCGAGCCGGATCGATCTGACGACACTCGACAGTCACCCGATCGTGACCCCCAAACCGTACGAAGCGCCGTCGGAGACCGAGATCCTGGTCCAGGCGCGCAGCGTCGACGCACGCGCGGTGATCGTCGTCGAGGTCCACGGCAAGCTCGCCACGATCCGGCTGGTCGGCGTCGACGGCCGCGAGCGCGAGCGGCGCAGTGCGAGCGTCGAACGCGGTGACCTCGCACCGGTCGCCGCGATCGTCGACGCCATGCTCGCCCCCACGATCGTCCATCACGAGGCGTGGTACCGGTCGCGCTGGACATGGGTCACCGGTGCCGTGATCGTGACCGCCGCGATCGTGATTCCCATCACCGCCGTGATCGCGGGCGACACCGGCGCGACGCGCGCGACGATCGTCCCGACGGGAAAGGGCTTCACGTTTTGAAGGCGCTCGCTGTCGCCCTCGGCGTGATCGCCGGCTGCGCCGACAACACGATCACGGTGTCGCCGATCATCGACGTCCCCGCGAACGACAGCGCGTCCGCGTTCCCGCTCGATCAGCTCGTGCTGTCTGTCGCCGAGGCAGGCTCGTCGGCCGACCTGGTCTCGCAGACGTTCGCGAAAGGCTCGCAGGTCTCCCTCCCCGGCGTCCCGTTCGGCAATGATCTCGTCATCCACATGACCGGCCGGGTCGGCTCGAGCGAGATCGCCTACGGCCGCACCTGCGCGATCTCGATCACCGCCGACGCGCCTGCGCCACAGCCGCACTTGTTCTTCGCGCGCGAAGTGAAGTTCGCGGATCTCGATCTGACGCTCCAGCCCGAAGCGCGCCAGGACGGCATCGCGATCACCGACGTCGCCGGCGCCGGCTTGATCCTCGGCGGTCACACGCCCGGCGCGATGACGCCGAACGGCGAGATCGAGCGCTTCGATCCGCTCACCGGCGAGCTCCGCCTGCTCGCCTCGCCACCCGAGGTCACGCCCCGCAGCGGCGCGGTCGCAGCCCAGCTCGGCACGGGTGGAGACACGCGCATCGCGCTCATCGGGGGCGCCGACACGAACGGCAACGGTGCGACGTTCATCGAGCTCGTCGAGCCCGATGCACCGAGCGGCCGTCGTGTCGATCGCGTCGACGACGCGCAGATGGCGCGCACGATGCTCACCGCGACCGCGCTGACCGACGGCCGCGTGATCGCGATCGGTGGACTCGCCGCCGGCACGCCCTCGAACGCGGTCGACGAGGTCACGATCGCGAACGGCACCGCGACCGTCCGCGTGCTCCGCGCGATGCTGGTGCATCCCCGCTACGCCCACACCGCGACCCGACTCGGCGCCGACGTCGGTGCGCCCGTGCTCGTCGCCGGTGGCCTCGACGGCGCGAGCCCGGTCCCGCAGCCGATCGCGACGAGCGAGCTGTTCAAGCCGCTCAGCGAGGACATCTCCCCCACGTTCAAGCCCGACATGATCTACGCACGCTCCGCGCACCAGGCGGTGCGGATGCCCGACGGCAGCGTGCTGATCATCGGTGGCGTCGGCTACTTCGATCCGAAGGGCCTCATCGGTCCACCCGACGCCATCGGCCCCGTGCCCAGCCTCGAATTGTTCACGCTCGACGCGGGCTTCACCGACGTCGGCAAGCTACCGACGAACGCCGGCCTCACCGGCTTCGCCGCGACGCCGCTGCCCGACGGCCGCGTGCTGTTGACCGGCGGTCGCACCGCCGACGGCACCGTCACGGACACCGCGTTCATCGCGCGCCTCGATCCGATCGACGGCTCGGTCGACGTCGTCGCGACCGATCACATGTCCGTCCCGCGCGCCGGCCACAGCGCGACCTTGCTCTGCGACGGCACGATCTTCATCAGCGGCGGCACCACCGATCCTGCTCCCGCCGAGCGCTACAACCCTCCGGCGCTCGACCGGCGCTAGTCCGACCGGTAATCGGTTGCGCGCGGCCGTGGTTCGTTGATCAGCGGCTCGCGAAGTACCCTACGAAGGAAGATCTCAGGAACGAGCTCGACGAGCTCAAGAACGAGCTCAAGAGCTTCGCGACGAAGGACGATCTCGAGCAGATGCGCAAACAAAGCGTGCAGGAGAACCTCGCCAACCTGCGCATGGTCGTCGAAGAAAATCGTTCCTGGTTTCGCGCGATCGATGACCAGTACAAGGATCTACCCGAACGCGTTCACAAGTTAGAACAGGCAGTATTCCCGCCGCCGCCTCGTGCTCGCCGCAGGAAATCCGGCTAGCGTCTCGTCCGCTTGCGCACCTAAGCGGAGGGCGGCGATTCGGAGACCGCGATGGTCTCGCTGGCGCGCGGCATCACGAGGCCGCCGTGCTCGTCGATCGTGGTGATCGGGGGCAAGTCGCCGATCGGGCCCGTGATCAGGCGCGCGCCGCGCTGGAACGTCAGCCAGGACCACATCCAGTTGAGCATCACGAGCACACGGTTGCGGAAGCCGACGAGGAAGAAGATGTGGACGGCCCACCACATCAGCCAAGCGATGTAGCCGTGGATCGCGACCCGCTTGGTCGCCACGACGGCCTCGGCGCGGCCGATCGTCGCCATGTTGCCCTTGTCGTGATAGCGGAACGCGGGCCGCTCGAACGTCTCGCCGTGCGTCTCGCGGTCGATGATGCGTGCGACGTGGCGACCACCTTGGAGCGCGCCTTGCGCGACGCCGGGAACCTCGACGCCGTCGGAGATCATCATCTTCGCGAGGTCGCCGATCACGAACACTTCGCGGCGGCCGGGGACCGACAAGTCCGGCTCGACGACGACGCGGCCGCTGCGATCGCGCGGTGCGCCGAGGCCACCGGCGAGCGGCGAGGCTTGGACACCGGCGGCCCACAAGATCGTGCGCGCGCCGATCCGCTCCTCGCCGTGCGAGGTCTTGACGGTGACACCGCGGTCGTCGAGCGCGGTGACGAGCGTGTCGAGGCGAACGTCGACGTGGCGGCTCTCGAGCGAACGCTTGGCGGCGGCGGAGAGCTTCTCGGGATACGCGAGCAGCAGGCGATCCTTGCCTTCGAACAACACGACGCGGACATCGGTCGGATCGATCGAGCGAAAGTCCTTCTTCAGTGTCGTCAGGCCGATCTCGCCGAGCGCGCCGGCGAGCTCGACGCCGGTGGGGCCACCGCCGACGACCGCGAACGTGAGCCAGTCGCGCTGCGCGACCGGATCGCTCTCGCGCTCGGCGGCCTCGTACGCGAGGAAGATCCGGCGGCGGATCTCGAGGGCGTCCTCGATCGACTTGAGGCCCGGCGCGAGCGGCGCCCATTGATCCTTGCCGAAGTACGAGTGCGTCGCACCGGTCGCGACGACGAGGTAGTCGTAGTGCAAGAGGCCGCCCTCGAGCGTCACCGTCCGTTTGTCCGGATCGATCGCGAGCGCCGCGGCGAGCAGCACGCGGACGTTGCGCTGCTTCGCGACGGTGGCGCGGATCGGTGATGCGATGTCGCTCGGGTTGAGTGCGGCGGTCGCCACTTGATAGAGCAGCGGCTGGAACAGGTGATAGTTGCGGCGATCGAGCAGCGTGATCTGGACCGGCGCCTTCGCGAGCCGGCGCGCGGTCTCGAGACCACCGAAGCCGGCGCCGATGATGACTACGTGCGGGCGTGCCATGACGGTTCGATGTTACGTCGAACCGCAGGGATGCTGGGAATTCACTCGACGACGCTGCCGGGGTCGGTATCCCATTCAGTGGCGGGTGCCGGCCCCGAGAAGAACGAGAGCTGGCGCAGCACACCGGGCCCGAGCGCACGGATCGTGTGACGCGTGCGCGACGGAATCACCACCACGCTGCCGGCTGCGTAGCGCTCCGGCACACCGTTCTCGAACGTGCACTCGGCCTCGCCTTCGAGACAGACGATCGTCTCCTCGTGAGCGTGCTGGTGCCACGGGATCACGGCGCCGCCGGTGACGACGTTCTCGAACGCGCAACTCGCGTCGCCCTCCCCGATCGGCCGAAAGATCCGCTCGCTCGTCACGAGCTCGGCGCCGAGCCGATCGTGAAAGATCGGCATCAGCGCAGCGCCGCGAGCAGCTGGTCGCACACGTAGTCGACCTGGGCCTCGGTGAGGTCGGGGAACATGGGGAGCGAGATCATCTCGCGCACGCTCTGCTCGGAGACCGGGCACGAACCGGGCGGTTGCGCGAGGTGTGCGTAGGCGCGCTGGAGATGGATCGGTGTGGGGTAGTGAATCGCGGTCGCCACGCCGGCCTTGCCGAGCGCATCGCGGATCGCATCGCGCTTCGCCGCGTCGACGCGCACGATCATCAAGTGATAGACGGGCGCGCTGTCGGGCGCCTCGGTCACGAACCGCACGGCGTTGCCGAGCCGTGCGCGATAGCGCGCCGCACGCGCACGCCGGATCTCGTTCGCACCAGCGAGCCGGCGCAACGAGATCTCGAGGCACGCGCACTGCACCGAATCGAGCCGCGCGTTGTACGCGATCTCGACGTGCTCGTGACGGCCAGCCTGGCCGTGATCGCGCAACCGGCGCACGCGTTCGGCGACGATCGGATCGTTCGTCGTGACCGCCCCGCCCTCGCCGATCGCGCCGAGGTTCTTCGTCGGATAGAAGCTGAACGCCGCGGCGTCGCCCGCGGAGCCGGCGCGGAATTTACCGCGCGTCGCACCGTGCGCTTGCGCCGAGTCCTCGAGCACCTGGAGCTTGAACTGCTTCGCGAAGGCGAGCACGCGCTCCATATCGCAGAGCTGGCCAAACAGGTGGACCGGGATGACGACCTTCGTCTTCGCGGTCACGCGCTTCACGGCCGCATCGAGGTCGAGTAGCAGCGTCGCGTCATCGACATCGACGAGCACCGGCTTCGCGCCGGCGTGGCTGATCGCTTCGGCGGTCGCGAAGAACGAGTTTGCCGCGGTGATCACCTCGTCGCCGGGCCCGACGCCGAGTGCGCGCAGCGCGAGCAGCAGTGCATCGGTGCCGTTGTTCAGCGCGATCGCGTGCTGCGCGGTGCAGAACTTCGCGAACGCGGCCTCGAACGAGGCGACCTGCGGTCCGCCGACGAACGCACCGGTATCGAGGACCTGGGCGAACGCGGCGAGATATTCCTCGCGCGACGGCTTCGTCCACGCGACGAGGTCGACGAACGGTACCTTCATAGCGACACTCGCTGGCCGGCGCGCTCGAGCGAGCGTTGCGCCGCTTCGAGCATGCGCACGATCCTGACGCCGACGATCGCGTCCGACGGCGACGGCGCCCCGTCTAGACACGCGGCCGCGAACGTCTGGACCATGCTCGCGAGCGCCTCGCGACCGTCGAGCTTCGGCGAATGGACATCGCCCGAGCGATACTGGACGTTCAGGGCGTACGCCGATTCCTTGTCCATGTGCTGCACGTCGACCGAGCTCTCGTAGACCTTCACCGGCTCGACCGGGGACGTGTCATCCCATACGACCATCTTCTTCGAACCGGCGATGATCGTGCGCCGCGTCTTCACGGGCGCGACCCAGTTGACGTGGACATGCGCGAGCAACTGATCCTCGAACCCGACGGTGACGTACGCGAGGTTCTCGTGCCGTCCGTAGTGCGACACGCCGATCGCCGACACCCACTTCGGCTTCACGCCGAGCGTCTGGCACAGGACGAAGTCCATGATCGTGAGGTCGTGCGGTGCGAGGTCCCAGATCACGTTGAAGTCGGGCTGAAACAAGCCGAGGTTGATCCGCACCGAGTCGAAATAGAGGACGCGGCCGAGCTCGTTCGAAGCGACGAGGTCGCGGATCTTCTTGACCGCGCCCGTGTACACGAACGTGTGATCCACCATCAGCACGCGGTGCTTCGCTTCTGAGATCTCGGCGAGCTCCTCGGCCTGGAGCGCACTCGGTGCGAGCGGCTTCTCGACGAGCACGTGCTTGCCGGCCTCGAGCGCAGCCTTCGCGAGCTCGTAGTGCGTGAAGATCGGCGTCGCGATCGCGATCGCATCGATCTCGGGATTGGCGATCAGCGCCGCGGCATCCTCGACGACCTCGATGTGCGGGTGCTGGGTCTGGGCGACCTGGCGCCGGCCCGGATTCGCATCGGCGATCGCGGCCACCTTCGTGCGCGCGCCGGCGGCGAAGTTGCGCACCAGATTCGGACCCCAGTAGCCGTAACCGATGACGCCGATACGTAGGCTCACGCGGCGGAACCGTCACATGGCCATCGAGGTGCGTCAAGGGTGGTAGCGTCGTCGCGTGACCCTGCGCGACCGCTTGCGCGACCGGCGTGTGACCAGTGTCGTACGCCGACTGCTCGATGACTATTTGCCACCCGTGATCCGCGAGTGGCGCCCGTTGAATCGCTGGATGGCGACGACGTTCCACGGCGCGGCGTTCGACCTCGACTTCAAGGAGCGTGCGTTCGCGATGTCGCCTCGGGAATTCGCGGATGCCTATGCGGCGCTCGCGGCCGGCGGCGGCCGTTACCGCGATACCGACACGACGCCGGCCCAGATCTCCGCGATCTGCGAGGCTGCACGCGGCCGTGTCCTCGAGGTCGGCAGTGGCAACGGCGCCGTCGCCGAGGCGCTCGCCGCCCACCACGAGGTCACCGCGCTCGAGGTCACGCTCGGCTCGGCTGCCGAGACGGCGCGCCGCGCGCATTGTACGAGCGCACTCGCGAGCCTTCCAAACCTACCGTTCGGCGACGCCGCGTTCGACACCGTCGTGTGCGCGCACACGCTCGAGCACGTGCCGGATCTCTACTCCGCCGCGCGCGAGCTCCGCCGGGTCGCGCATCGCGTGATCGTCGTCGTGCCGCGCCAGCGCTACTACCGCTACACGGTCGACTATCACCTGCACTTCTTCCCGAGCGCAGCGCCGCTCGAGCACTTGCTCGATGGCCACGCGCGCGAGGTCGATGGTGATTGGTTCGTCCTCAGCGATCGCGGCTAAGAACGGGCATTGCCCGAAGGAGAAAGCCCTCGGCCCGCCTTCGGAATCACGGCTCGCTCGACGCCATAGCGAGCGCTGGCGCTCGGACTAATTCGGATGGCGATGACTGAGGGGTTCGTGTTCGAGCGTGATAACTTGGCTCGTTCCCTCGATGATCAACGTACCCGAAGAGGATGCGCCGATCTTGATCGTCGATGATCACGAGCCCAACCTCGTCGCGCTCGAAGTTGTCCTCGAGTCGGTCGGAGTCCGAATCGTGCGCGCGACGTCCGGGAACGATGCGCTCAAAGAAATCCTGCGGTGCGAGTTCGCACTGATCCTGCTCGACGTGATGATGCCCGAGCTCGACGGGTTCGAGACGGCGACCCTGATTCGCGGACGCCGGCGTTCAGCAACGACACCGATCATCTTCGTCACCGCGAACACGCCGACGCGCGACCAGCTCGTCAAGGGCTATACGGTCGGCGCCGCTGACTACTTGACCAAGCCGATCGATCCGCTCGTCCTGCGGGCCAAAGTCGGTGCCTTTGGCGAGCTGTATCGGGCACGCAGGCAGATCGAGCGCCAGAGCGCCGAGCTCGCGGAAGCGCGTCTTCAACAGGAGCGGTTAGAGGCTCGCGCGGATGCGTACCGATACCTCGCGGAGAGCATTCCGCAGCAGGTCTGGACCGCGACACGCGAGGGTGCACTCGACTACGTCAACACCGTGGTCATGTCGTATTTCGATCAACCATCCTCGGCACTCCTCGGTTCGGGCTGGTTGTCGATGCTCCATCCCGATGACTCGGTCAACGCCGTGGCACGCTGGACTCAGGCGCTAGCCGATGGCGCCAAGTACGAGATCGAATTCCGATTACGTCGGCATGACGGACAATTCCGGTGGCATCTCGGACGTGCCGTGGCGGAGCGAAACCGCGACGGCAACGTGATCCGGTGGTTCGGTACGAACACCGACATCGAGGACCACAAGCGCGCGGAGGCCGAGCTCCGTCGCGCGGTCAAGAGTCGTGATGACCTCCTGGCGACCGTCAGTCACGACTTGCGCGGTCCCCTCAACTCCGTACTCCTCGCGACGGACCTTCTCGAACCCAGCGCGGAATCGATCGCGCGTGGCGGCACCATCATCCAGCGATCGGTCAGCCGGATGGAGGACTTGATTCGCGACCTGCTCGACATGGCCAGTATCGAGAGCGGACATCTCTCGGTCGAGGCCAGGCCGCTCGTGATCGAAGACGTAGTTGCCGATGCGCTAGAGACGATTCATCCGGCCGCTGCCGCGAAGGTGGTCACGATCACGACGGACCTGATGACGACGCCCAAGGCTGCCATCCACGGCGATCGGCGGCGCTTGCTCCAGGTCTTCTCGAACATCCTCGGCAACGCGGTGAAGTTCACACCGGCGTCGGGACGGGTCTCGGTTCGCGCGATTCCAATCGAAGGCCCGTACATCCAGTTCGCGATCGCGGACAGCGGTCCGGGGATCAGGCAGCACGAGCTACCGTTCGTGTTCGACCGGTTCTGGCAAGCCAAGGAGACCGCGAAAGCTGGCACCGGCCTCGGCCTCGCGATCTGCAAGGGTATCGTTCAACAGCACGGCGGCTCGATCTGGGTAGAGAGTCAGCCCGGTAGCGGCACGACGTTCTATTTTACGATGCCGGTCTCGACAGCGGACGCGCATTGAATCGTCGCGTGCCGCTGATGTCAGGCGAACTTCTGAGCCACATCGAGTGCGGTCATCCCGTTCTCCGCGTGCACGGCTTCGTGGCCGAACGTGCCAGGCGCGTGCACATGTTCTCCGCGGTCTCACGGTGATCGTCCACGACAAGCACTCGATGCTTGCGCGGCGTCAGTGACAGTTGCGCGATCACGCGCCAGCCCAGCCGTTCCCCCTCGCGCCAACGAGTGAATCGTCCTGTAGCCATCGTTCGGGTCATCGACCCTTCGACCGATCTCGACCATTCGAGCGGTGGCTTGCGCGTTCTCGTTGCTTTCGCAACCTGGGAACCGCGAGCATCGCGTCCTCAAGCTCGCAACGGCTTCATATGCGAGATCACGAAATCTCGCAGAGCTTGCAACTTTGCAGGCTTCGGAAAAACCGTGCCGCCCTCGGGGGCCATCTCCGGTGACCCGGTCACGAACGCAAGGGGAACACTCGCTGCCCCTGCGACGCGCAGATACTCCGCGACAGTCGTGCCGAGCACGCCAGGCATCACGATGTCGGTGAGCACGACACTCGGCGGCCCGGCGGCCTCGAGGATCGCGAGCGCTTCTGCACCATCGCACGCCTCTCGCACATCGGGGCAACTACGTCGAAGGTAGTCAACGACCATGCCCCGCACGTCGGCATCGTCTTCCACGACAAGCACGTAGCGCGACGCCATCTCGATGATGAGAAGCGATTCTCATGCCACCTGTCGCGTCGAGCACGCTCTCGGCGAGGTCGCGACGGCTCGGATCCTGCTCGAGCAATTGATATCGCTGGAAGACGTCGAGTGGATAGCCTTGCTACCCTTGCTACCCTACTGTAGCTAACTAGACATCCGGTTTCGGAGTCGACGGCCGCGGCCAACCGAGTGCGAGCGAGCTCGCGACCCGGACCGCATCGACGAGCGCGCGGGTCACGACATCGCGGCGCGCGCCGGTCGCCTTGCCGGCGCCGCGGCGATGGAATTCGACCGGAACCTCGACGACGCGGGCACCGCCGCGCGCCGCGCGAATCACGCGCTCGCCCTCCGCAAAGACGCCACGTGCCGCGACGGCTGCGTGCAACAGCTCGCGCCGCGCGAGCTTGATCGAGCCTGGGTCGCCGCCGGGTGCGCCGAGCACACGCACGATCCGCTCGTAGCCCCACGATACGATCCGGCGATAGCGCGTGTAGACCTCGCGCTTGTTCGGGCGCACGCCGATCACGAAGTCGGCTCCGGCCGCGGCGGCCGCGGCCATGGGCTCGAGCGCCGTCATCGGCCACTGGCGATCCGCCGACATCAGAAAGACCCAGTCGTGCGCCGCGTGCGCGTAGAGCGCGCGCATCGATGCTTCGATGCCGCGGTTGATCGGACGATCGAGCACGCGCGCACCCGCGGTGCGTGCGAGGTCACCGGTCGCGTCACGCGAGCCGTCGTTGCACACGATCACCTCGAGCTCGCCGGTGACGCGCGCGCCGACCGCAAACGCATCCGCGACGGTCTGCGCGATCGAGGCCTCCTCGTCGAACGCGGGGATCACGATCGACAGGCTAGACAGGCTCACAGCACGTGCGCCGGATTCCCGACGACGGTCGCGCCCGCCGGAACGTCTTTCGTGACGACCGCGCCGGCACCGACCATGGCGCCCTTGCCGACGCGCACGCCGCACAGGATCGTCGCGCCCGAGCCGATCGACGCGTCGTCTTCGATCCAGGTCTGCTCGAGCTTCCAGTCGTCGGCACCCTTCGGCGAACCGTCGGCATTGCACGCGCGCGGCTGGCGATCGTTCACGAACGTCACGCCGTGGCCGATGAACACGCGATCTGCGATATGGACGCCGGAGCAGATGAACGAGTGCGTCGAGATCTTGCAGTGCGCGCCGATCGTGGCGCCGCGCTGGATCTCGACGAACGCGCCGACCCGCGTGTACGCGCCGATCTTGCAGCCGTAGAGGTTGACGAACTCGTGCACGGTCGCGCCCTCGCCGAGGATCACGTCGGGTGCGATCGCTTGGAACCGCTTGGTCACGCGCGCATCATGCCATTAGAATCACCGCCTGCGCGTCCTCGGGCTCCTCGTGCTCCTGATCGCCGGTGTCGTCCACACCGCCGATGCCGCGACGATCCGTGGCCGCGTCGTCGATGACGCGAAGCAGCCGGTCGGCCACACGGTCGTCGCGTTCGGCTCGAACGTGTTCACGGAGGCGAATGCGGCCGGCGAGTTCGAGCTGCTCGTCCCGGACGACCCGATCGGGATCGTGTGGGTCCGCGTCCCCGAGGGGTTTCGGCCGGAACCGGTGTGGGCGGCGTGTCCATGCGCGGACGAGCTAGAGCTTGTCGTGCGCCGGCTCCCGCATCCGGTGAACCAGCCGGTCGAGCTCGCGGTAGCGTCCGACGCTCACTTCGGAATCCCCGGCATCGCCGCGACCGGGCTCGCCGATGCGGTCGCGAGCGCGAGCGCGGACCGCCCGGCGCTGTTCACGATCCTCGGTGACATCACGCAAGGCGGCACGAAGGACCAGTTCGATGCCGTCGAGCAGGCGCTGACCGAGCTGGCCGGTGTGCCGTGGATTCCGGTGCCCGGCAACCACGACTGGTACGACACCGGCCTGATGTGGGCCAAGCGCATCGGCCCCGACAACTACTCGTTCGACTTCGCGGGCGTGCACTTCCTCGTGTGGAACATGGCGCTCGACGAGGATCAGATCGTCGCGTTCCTCTCGGGCGACCTCCACCGCGTGAAGACACCGATCGTCGCGCTCACCCATGCGCCGCCGAGCCCGCAGATCCTCGCGGTGCTGGATCAACTGAACGTCCGCTACGTGCTGACCGGGCACTCGCACTCGAATCGCGTCGTCCATCACCCCGGTGTCACGGAGTTCACCACCGAGCCACTGCTGATGGGCGGCCTCGACTTCACGCCGGCCGGCTATCGCATCTTCACGCTCGCGCGCGACGCGCTGAGCTCGCAGCATCACACCACCGTCGACCATCCGTTCCTGAGCGTGATGGCCCCCGCGCATACGCAATGCGCGGCGCGTGACCATGCCGAGCTCGTCGTCGCGGCCGAGCTCGACGCGAGCACACCCGTGATCACCGCGCGACTCGATGGCGGCACGCCGATCGCGCTGCGCTGGGCCGGTGGCTGGGATTGGCGCGCCGAGCTTCCGGCGCTCGGTCCCGGCGCACATAGGGTCGAGGTCTCGGCGGAGACGGCGAGCTCGCGCGCGACGACGACGGCCACGATCACTGCTTGTGACGCCTCGCCCGGCACCGACCCGCTCCAGCTCGCACCGCGCTGGACCACGGCGGTCGGCGGCCATCTCCTTTCGGCGCGCCCGGCGATCTCGAACGGCGTCGTCTACGTCACCGTCACCGATCTCGCGAACGGCAACACCGGCGGTGTCGTCGCGCTCGAGCTGTCGACCGGTACGATCCTGTGGCGCGCGGTGACCCCGATCCAGGTTCGCGGCGGCGCCGCGGTCGTCGGTGACGTCGTGGTCGTCCCGCAGATCGACGGCATCGTCCTCGGCCTCGATGCGGCGACCGGCGCCGAGCGCTGGCGCTACGCGTTGCGTCCGGGCACCGCGCCCGAAGCCGCGGCGACGTTCGCATCGGTGACCGCCGACGGCGCCGACGCGATGATCGGGCACCAGCGCGAGCTCGCCGTGCTGGCCGCTGACGACGGCCATCGCCGCTGGCATACCGACCCGGTCCCCGAAGGCGAGAACAGCCAATCGCTCGCCGCGGTCGCGGTCGGCGACGGCCTCGTCGTCGGCACGTTCAATCGGCTGTTCGGTGGCGTTCAAGCGTGGGACCGCGCGACCGGCGAGCCGTTGTGGAAGCGCGAGACCGCCGACACCGTCGGCATCAACGCGACTCCGGTGATCGCAGATCACACCGTGTTTATCGCCGACGCGGCCGACGAGGTCACCGCGCTCGACCTCGCGACCGGCGATGCGAAGTGGCACACGGCGCTCGCGCCCGACGAAGGGTTCGAGTGGGGCAACGCGACGATCGGTACGCCGGCCCATGCAGCACGAGGCGCGCGCCGCATCTTGATCGTCCCGACGCTGTATCGCGACGTCGTCGCCCTCGACGCCACGACCGGCGCGGAGATGTGGCGCCACGCCGGCTTGCCGAGCCCGCTGCGCACGACGCACTACCGCGGCGCGCACGAGCAAGGCTACGAGTCATCGCCGGTCATCGCCGGCGACGTCGTGTGGGTCGCCGACACCTCGGGCGAGCTCGCCGCACTCGATCTGCTCACCGGCGCGCCGCGCGCAAGGATCACGATCGGCGCGCCGGTGCTCGCCGGACTCGCGAGCTCCGGAGACTGGCTCGTGGTCGCGAGCTACGACGGCACCGTCCGCGGCCTCGCACCGACGAAGCCGCGGCCCTTCCTCGCGCCGGTTTTAGCCGCCGACACGAGGGGCTGCAACTCGACGACCCCTCCACTGTGGCTGGTGATCGTCGTCTTCGCGTTCGTTATTCGATCACGACGTGGTTGATGTGCTTGAGGCTCGCGCCCGCGGGATACGCGTAGCTCACCGCCTGTGTCGAGAACACGCCGGTCGCCGCGCTGCCCCAGCCCCACACGACGAGGCCGAACTTGTTCGAGCTGCTCGCGACGTGGAGGCCGTTGTTGCAGTTACCGACGCCCTGAAAATTGCCGGTCACGAGATCGACGCGCGTGTATTCGATCTGATCCGCGGCGTCGATCGGCTGCCAACCCGAAACGGTGCCGACGCAATCGATCGTGACGTCGGCGAACTGGCCGCCATCCCGCTCGCGCGTGAGCACCAGGTCGGTCTCCGGATATGTCGGATCGGTGAAGAACGTGTACGCCTTCAGGAACTGATCCGGCGGGATCACGTTCACGAACTCCGGGTCACCACGGCAGTCGCTGCCGCTCGGGTTGTACATCTCGCAGCCGGTCATGTAGCCGGCCATGTAGAACGGATGATCCGTGTCCTGACTCTCGACGGTGAACTGGCCCGCCGAGTTGAACATTGCGGTCTGGCCGAGACTCAACGTCGACGGCG
>JBDUAS010000201.1:0-13558 GCA_040004535.1 Deltaproteobacteria bacterium | reverse complement strand
GCCTGCTGCTGATCTCGAACGGCATCCAGGGCGAGTACATCGCGCGGATCTTCGAAGAGGTCAAAGGCCGGCCGCTCTACGTCGTCGGCCAGACGTTCGGGCTCGGTGAGGTGCGGATCGACACGCCGGCACTTCCCGTGCTCGGCAACGCGCCGACGATGCCGATCACGCCGGTGACCGATGCGGCCGCCGCGCCGGTCGGTGACAAGCCGCGCCTGCCGAAGCCGACCCGACCGCCTCCGCGCTTCGGCAGTTAGGGTAAGCGCGCGGGGCCGGTCTGGATCTTGACCGTGAAGTCATCCGACCCGAGCGTGCGATTGTTGACGACGTCGAGGATCGTCGCGTGGCACATCGTCGCGGTGAACGACGTCACGTCGGGATGACCATCGGCGTCGATCGCTTGCGCCGACGGCGGTAGCCCGAAACAGCCGATCGCGAGGTTGAGCGCATCGATCACCGCCACGATCTGGATCGAGGAGCCACCGGAGCTGCAGAGCTGCAGCTCGAAGTCCCAGTCGGGCAGCCGATCGAGGAGCTGCGCGGTCACGACGTCGGCGGACGCGCCGGTCGCGACATCGTCGGAAGGGCCATAGAAGTACCGGCTCGTGCAGCTCGACGGATCGCTACCGTCGCCGTCGTTCGAGTCGGGCATCGGCCACGTGATATCGAGCGAGATCGTGGCGCCCATCAGCGGATCGAGCGGCGAGGGACTCGAGCCGAGGAACGTCGTGATCGGAAAGCTCGTCGAAATCTCGAGGTCGGGGCCGCTGCTGCCACCGCCGCCACACGCACCGAGCGCGACAACCAGCCAGAGGCGCATCACGAGAGCATTCCACAACTTGCGGCGCACTCGAGCGCCATGTTATCGCCGCGCCCGCGATGCCAGCGTGGCCGAGGATCTTGCGCGCGCTGTTTGTTGCGTATGTCACGTTGACAGCCGTCCACATCGGCTGGGTCATCCACCACGAGCCGTTCGCGTTCGACGCGTGGAACATGGCCTCGGACACCCACGCGCAACCGTTCAGCGCCGGGCGGTTCTTCGACTACTGGGCATTCGAGTGGGCGCACTCCAACCCGCGCCTCGGCCAGCCGCTCACGTACCTCGCGTACAAGCTCGAGTACTTCTCGGTGATCGCCACGCCGATCGCGTATCTCGCGCTCGCCGCCGCCGCCTTCATCCTCGGCACCGGCCGCCGGCCGTCGTGGCGCCGCGACCGCGATCTCGCGCTCTACGCGATCGCGCTCGGCTTCATGTGGTTCGTGCTGCCCCAGATCGGCAAGACGCTGTTCTGCCGCGCGTACTGCTCGAACTACGTCTACGGCGCCGTGATCCAGATGTGGTTCCTCGTGCCGCTCCGGTTGGTCGCGAAGCCACGCGCGTCGCTCGTCGCGTGTCTCGGCTACGCGATGTTCGGCGTGCTCGCAGGCGCTTGCAACGAGCACACCGGGCCGACGCTGTGCCTGTTGCTGGTGGCGTACGCGTGGTGGTCGCAGCGCGAACAGCCGCAAACGCCGACGCTCGCGTGGGCCGGTGCCCTCGGCGCGGTGATCGGGTTCTGCACGCTGTTCTTCGCGCCGGGGCAGGGCCAGCGCTACGACTCGCTCGCCCAGCGCGTCTCGCTTCCGGGTCGGCTGTGGTCGCGTGGGTTCGGCGGCAACCTCGATCTCGTGCGTGACTTGATCGCGGCGGCGGCGCCGCTGCTCGCGCTGATGGTGTTGATCGCGGCGGTCGGGATGGTGCGCGAGGCCGGTTACGCGGAGCAACGGGCGCGGCGCACCCAGGCGCTTCGCGCGATCGTGATCGCGATGGCCGCCGGGCTTCTCGTCGCGATCACGATGTTCGTCTCGCCGAAGCTCGGGCCACGGTTCTACCTCGCGCCGATGGTCGGGATGCTCGCGGCGTTCATCGCGCTCGCCGATGCGGTGCTCGTGTCGGCGGAGGGCTTCGGCGTGCTCGTCGCGCTCGCGCTCGCGGCGTCGACGTATGCGGCGGCACGTACGATCCCGCGCTACGACCGGTTGGCTCGCGAGAGCACGGCACGGCTCGCGCAACTCGAAGCGGCACCGCGCGGCGCGGTGGTCACGCTCGCCGCCTTCGACCAGCTCGAGGACGACTGGTGGTTCCTCGGCGACGACGCGCGAGCACCGAACAAGCGCGAGATGATCGCCGACTATTTCGGGCTGTCGGCGGTGATCCTGCGCGCCTACGATCCGACGGCGCCGCTGGGCGTGAGCGATGTCCGGCTCGTGCCGAGCGAGCGCGGCTTCGAGCTCGACGCGTATCGCGGACTCGACCTGACGTCGATCCATCACGCGATCGAGCAAGCGGCGAGCGCGCGCCACGAGACCGCCGATGTCGCGGTCGCGGTCGAGTTTGTCGGTCAGCGCCCCACGTTGCCGCGGCCGTCCGTGCTGGTCGGCCGGTGGACGCCGCGCGGGCTCGAGGGCTGGGCGGCGAAGCTCGAGCGCGCGGGCACGACCCGCACCGTCGTCGTGCCGAAGACATTACCGCCCGACCTCGAGGTCTACGCGTACGTCGTCGGCGGTGAGGCGAAGCGGCTCGGGCTCGCGGGCAAGTCGGGCGAAGGCCCGGCGCGCAGCGGCGCCGAAGGCGGCGCGCAGGTAAACGAGAAGCTTCACTACACGCCGTGGCAAACCGGGACGTACTGGATCCTCGCGTGCAGGCCGACCGAGTGCTTCGTGATCGCGGCCGCGAGGCAGGGCGGATGAAGCGCGCGCTCGCGATCTGGGCCGCGATCGTCGTCCCGATCTGGATCGTGTTGATCCTGTGCACCCACTGGGAGCCGGTCCAGCGCGACGGCTGGGGCCACTTCCTCTATCACCGTCACGTCGGGCTCTCGTTCGGCTCGCTGTACGATTTCGCGAAGGGCACCTACACGCACAACAATCCGCGGCTCGGTCAGGTGTTCACGCTTCTCCAGTTCACGCCGGGGCCCTGGCACGAGATCATCACGCCGATCGTCGAGCTCGGGCTGTTCTACCTGCTCGCGGCGATCGTGCTCGGGCGCTGGCCGAGCGTGCGAAGCAGCGACGACGCGTTGCTGTTCCTCGTGATCGTCGCGCTGACCGCGCTGAGCGCACCGCAGTTCGGGTTGATGTTGTTCTATCGCCCGTACACCGGGAACTACCTGTTCGGGCTCGCCGTCAACCTCGCGTTCCTCGTGCCGTATCGGTTCCACTACGAGGCGCGCCGCCCGGATCGCTGGTGGTGGCTCCCGATCATGATCGTGCTCGGTTTCGCGTCCGGCATGGCGAACGAGCATACCGGCCCGGCGATCGTTGCCGCAGCCGTGCTCGCGACGGTCGAGGTGTGGCGGCGCGACCGCAAGGTCCCGGCGTGGGCGATCGCCGGCATCATCGCGATGATCGCCGGCGGTGTCGCGCTGTTCGAGGCACCGGGCCAGGCGATCCGCTACAACGGCCTGGCGAGCCATGGCTCGCTGATCGGCCGCATGCTCGCGAGGGGCATCGTCGCGGATCTCGGCCTGTTCGGCTCGCTCCTCGGCTATCTCGCGCTGACGCTCCCGTGGATCGTGATCGCGGTTGCCGCGCGGTTCGCGGCCGGTCCCACACCGACCACGCGACCGCGCCGGCGTTCCGAGCTCGCGCTGCTCGGCGTCGCGGTCGCCATCATCGCGACGTTGCTCGTCTCGCCGAAGGTTGGCCCGCGGCTGTACTTCGGCTCGGTCGCGCTCGGCTGTGCCGGGATCGCGGGCTTCGTCGTCCGGCACCTCGTCCCGCGCTGGGCCAAGCTCGGGGTCGCCGCGCTGTCGGCCGCGTGGTTGGTGTTCGCGGGCTTCAACTGCGTCAGCGCGTATCACGAGGTCGGCCCCGAGTTCAGTGCGCGCCTCGCGCTACTCGAGCACGCGCCCGCGAACTCCGTGCTCGATCTACCGAGCTACACCGTCCACCGCTCGCGCTGGGTCCTCGACGATGACCTGGCGATCGCGCAGATCCGCAACATGGTCGCGTTCTCGTTCCAGCTGGCGCTGATCCGGCTCGACGGCGTCGGAGTCGCCGACGTGCCGGTTTCCGATGACCCGTAGCCCTCGTATACTGCGCCGATGAGCGAGATCACGCCGGAGCTGCTGATGCGGCTCCCGAAGACCGATTTGCACTGTCACCTCGATGGCTCGTTGCGCCTCGACACGGTCCTCGATCTCGCGAAGCAACAGAAGGTCAAGCTGCCGACGTTCGACCGCGGCGAGCTGTGGAAGATGTTGTTCGCCGGTGACCACGTCGAATCGCTCGACGATTATCTGCGCGCGTTCGACATCACGCTGTCGGTGCTCCAGCAAGAGCACGCGCTCGAGCGCGTCGCGTACGAGCTCGCGGTCGATGCCCACGCCGAGAACGTCCGTTATATCGAGGTCCGCTACTCGCCTCTGCTTCACGTGCGCGAGGGGCTGCGGCCGAGCCAGGTCGTCGAGGCCGTACTGCGCGGGCTGCGCACCGCGAAGCGCGAGCTCGGCATTCGCTACGGCGTGATCCTGTGCGCGATCCGCTCGCTGTCGCCCGATCAATCGCTGCGGATCGCCGAGCTGTGCGTCGCGTTCAAGAACCGCGGTGTCGTCGGTTTCGATCTCGCCGGCTCGGAGATCAACTTCCCCGCGAAGGTGCATCGCGCGGCGTTCCAGCTCGTGATCGACAACAACATCAACTGCACCGCGCACGCCGGCGAGTCGTTCGGGCCCGATTCGGTCCACCAGGCGATCCACAAGTGCGGTGCGCATCGCATCGGCCACGGCACCCGGCTCGTCGAGAGCGGCGACCTCCTGAACTTCGTCAACGATCATCGGATTCCGCTCGAGGTGTGTCCGTCGTCGAACGTCCAGACCCGCGCCGCCGCGTCGTGGGAAGCACACCCGGTCGACTTCTACGTCGACTACGGCCTGCGCGTGACGATCAACACCGACAACCGCTTGATGTCGGATACGACCGTCACCAAAGAGCTCCACCTCTGCCACAAGTACTTCGGGTGGTCGCTCGCGACGATCAAAGACATCATCATCAGCGGGTTCAAGAGCGCGTTCATGCCGTATCGCGAGAAGGCCGACCTCGTCGCCGAGATCAGCCGCGAGCTCGCGACCTACGAAGATCCTCGCGGCGCCGTCAGCGGTCGCGTCGGACTTGTCGAGTCGGGCGGAAAGCTCACTGCGTCGTGAACGAGAACGTCGTCGGCGCGAGCGGGTTCGCCTGCGCGGACAGATCCTTGATCGCGGCCGACACGGTGATCGTGATCACCGACGCAGCGGGCAGCGCCGCGCTCGGCGTGAACGTGTACGTCTCCTGATCGACGTTCGCATTGACCGTGCCGGCGATCCCCGTCGCACCCTGCGCGACCGTGAAGCTGGTCGTGTCGACGCCCATCACGGGCTCGCTGAACACGACGACGATCGACGACCCGACCGGCACCATCGTCGCGGTGTCGAGCGGGGTCGACGACACGAGCGTCGGCGGCTCGTCGTCGAACGTCATGAACGTGAAGGTGTAGGGAACCAGCGGCGACATCAGGGCGCCCGCCAGCACGATGTTGCTCGTCAGCCGCACGAGGATCACGTGGCCGCCTTCGAAAGCGCCCGTCCGGAAGAACGTCGCGGTGAACGTCGCCGGGTCGTAGCTATACGTGCCGGGCTGCTCGACGCCGTTATCGGTGACGAGGAAGTTCGTCGCATCGGGCGGGACGACGTCGCGCGAGAACTGGACGACGATCGAGCCCGAGCGCGGCACGTTCACGGTGTTCTCCGCCGGGGTGGTCATCGTGACCGTGGGGCTCGTGGCGTTGCCGTCGAGACCTGGCACATCGGGCGGGGCATCGCTCGGGCACCGGGTCGAGGAGGGCGCGCTGTTCAGCTTGCACACACCGTCGGCCCTCGAGCAGGTGTAGTCAGCCGGACACTGGAAGCTATTCGCCGCGTTGCACTGGAAACCGCAGCTCGGGGTCGGCGGCGAGTAACAAGAAACATTAGTGGTGCCGACCACGCATAGCGCGAGAACGCCCAGACACAGCAGCGCGCCAGCAATCCGGCCCATCTGCGGCGACCCTATCACGACCGCAGTGGTACGATGCGTTCGATGGCCACGCTGGACCTCTCGCGTGCGACGGCTCTCGTCGAGCCGCACTGGCGCCAGCTCTACAATTTCGTGTTCCGTTTGACGCTCGACCGCGCACGCGCCGAGCGGTACATCGTCGATATCTTCGCGCTCGCCGGCGAGAAGATCTCGGAGATGCCGGCGAACGAGCAGGCGGCCAGCGTCTGGCTGCTCGGACTCGCGAACCAGTTGCTCGAGGAACGCCTGCCGCGCCAACCCGAGGTCAACTTCGACATCCTCGACGATACGCTTCGCAACGAAGCGACCCGCACCGACGTCGTGCGATCGCTCTCCGATCCGCAGCGCGACTTCTTGCTGTGGGAGCTCAAGCAGGGCTGCATGACCGCGGTCGTCAACTGCTTGCCGCCCGGCGAGCGCGCCGCGTTCGTGACGTGTCACGTGATCAAGCTCGAGGACGAACAGGCCGCGAAGGCGCTCGGCATCACCGAGAGCGCGTACAAGGTCCGCCTGTCTCGCGCGCGCAAGAAGATCGGCGACTACCTCGCGCCGCGCTGCGAGCACGTCAACCCGATGAACCCGTGCCGTTGCCCGGCGCGCGTCGGCACGGCGCTGCACAAGGGCTTCATTCGCCAGGTCGGTCCGGTCGGTGGCGAGGTCTCGCTGCGCAAGCCCGAGCCGTACGGTCGCTACGGCACCGGCCTCGGCAACGACGACGTTCCGATGCGCGACATCGCGGCGATCTACGGCGGCTTGCCGGAGCCCGACATGCCGGCTGAATTCGCGCAGCAGCTCGTCGCAAAGCTGACGGGTTAACGAACATGTCGGCCCTGTCCGCGCTGTTCGATCAGGACTGGCGGCGGGTCTCGCGATGGGCGTTCCTCGGCGTCATCGTGATGACCGTGTGGCTCCTGATGCCGGCGGCGAGGTGCAGCTACGCGGCGTTTCGCGATACCCCCCTGACCGAGTACGACGCGCCGCCCGGCGATCCGGCGGATGCCGACAAGAGCCGCGTCGACGAGGGCAAGGACTTCGCCGGTAGCTGGCTGCACTCCGTGAAGATCTGCTACGAGCGCGCGCCGTTGTTGGGGCAGGAGCCGTGGAAGGCCGATCTGTTGCTCGGCTTCGCGTTCGTGACGGTGCTCGGCTGGGGGATCTACCGCCTGTCGAGGCGGACGATCGATTAGCGGACCAAGCGCGGGCCGTCGGCACGGTCTCCGCGGAAGATGTACGTCACGGTCGCGAGGTTGATGTGCGGGTGCGCCAGTCGCTCGGCCGGGTCATTTCGCCGCTGCGAACGACGCTTCGAGGTCGGCCTGTAGATCGGCGACGTCCTCGATGCCGACCGACAGCCGGATAAAGCCGTCGACGATGCCGAGCTTCTGGCGGGTCTCTGCCGGCACGCTCGCGTGCGTCATGATCGCGGGGTGCTCGATCAGCGACTCGACGCCGCCGAGCGATTCGGCGAGCGTGAAGATCTTGCACGTCGACAGGAACCGGCGCGACGCATCCATCCCGCCCTTGATCACCATCGACATCATGCCGCCGAAGCCCTTCGCCTGCTTCTTCTGCAGCGCGTGGCCGGGATGTGACTCGAGGCCCGGGTAGATCACCTTCTCGACCTGCGGGTGCTTCGCGAGCCACGCCGCGAGGTGCCGCGCATTCTGCTCGTGACGCTCCATGCGGACGTGCAGCGTCTTGGTCCCGCGCATGACCAGGAAGCTGTCCATCGGCGAGATCACGGCGCCGGCGGCGTTCTGCAAGAACGCGACTCTGTCGCGGAGCTCCTGGGTCTTGAACAACAGCGCGCCGCCGACGACGTCGGAGTGGCCGTTCAAGTACTTCGTCAGCGAGTGCGCGACGACGTCGGCACCGAGCGCCAGCGGCAACTGGTGATACGGCGTCATGAACGTGTTGTCGACGGCGAGCATGACGCCCTTCGCCTTGCACACGGCCGCGACCGCCGCGATGTCGATGATCTTCAACATCGGGTTCGTCGGCGTCTCGATCCATACGAGCTTGGTCTTGTCGGTGATCGCCGCTTCGACCGCCTTCGCACCGGTCGCCGGATCGACAAACGTGAAGTCGAAGCCGAGCCGGCGATAGACCTTGTCGAACAGCCGGAACGTGCCGCCGTAGAGGTCATCGCACGCGACGACGTGGGTGCCGGCATCGAACAACTGGAGCAGCGTCGACGTCGCCGCGAGGCCCGACGCGAAGCACAGCCCGCCCGCAGCGCCCTCGAGCGAAGCGAGGTTCGCCTCGAGCGCGAACCGGGTCAGGTTGTGCGTGCGCGAGTACTCGAAGCCCTTGTGCTCGCCGGGCGCGGTCTGCGCGTACGTCGACGTGTAATAGATCGGCGTCATCACGGCGCCGGTCACGGGGTCGGGAGACTGGCCGGCATGAATCGCGCGCGTGCCGAACGCGTACTTCTCGTCGTCTTTCATCTGATCACTCGAACCGGAACGACTTGGGGTCCTTCTCCATGATCCGCTCCATCGCGGCTTCCTCGAGGAGATCGATCATCCGCTGGCCGCCGTACTTCTTCATCAGCTTGTCGTCGTACTCGTCGGCGATCAGCGCGACGTCGCGGAGCGTGGCCATCAGCTCCTCGGGATCGAGCGTGGTGCCGCCGAGGATCGTGTGGCTGAACAGCACCGTGTGCTCGTCGGGATCCCACGCGAACGCGCCGAACCGGAGGTGACCGTTGAGCTCGAGCAGCTGCTTCGCGAGCGGGCCATCGACGTCGACGCCCTTCACGAGCTGCGACACGCAGCGGACCATCGCCTTGTTGTCGCCCCACGGAACGACGCTGATCATGACGTACGCGGAGCCCTGCTTGAGGACGTAGAGCGATTCGTCGATCTTGCGGTACGCGTTGCTGTCCTGGAGCGTCTTCTCGATCAGCAGTGCCGTGGCCACTTCGGCGGGATTCATGTCGTGGTGTTAACACGGGTGCCCCGGCCTGTGCGGACTGTCACCGACGAGATCGAGGGGTACAGACCGTGCGATAATCGACCGCGTGAGGCGTTGGCTGCTCGCGTTCGGCATCGTCGCGACCGTGGTGAGCCATGCGCCGCGGGTGTTCGCCGACACGATCCAGGAGATCGTCGTCGAGGACAACGAGAAGACCACGTCCGACACGGTCGAGCTGATCGCCAAGATCGAGGTCGGCGACGCCTGGACCCCCGACATGGTCGACGTCATCAAGACGCGCCTGGTCTCGAGCGGGTTGTTCAAGGACGTCGAGGTGTTCTACGAACCGGTGACCGGCGGCGTGCGCGTCCACATGCTCGTCCGCGACAAGCACTCGTGGGTGATCGCGCCGGCGTTCTACACCCAGCCGACGAACGTCGGTGGTGGTGTCGGGTTCGGCGAGAACAACTTGTTCGGCCTCGACCAGAAGCTCCTGCTCTACGCGCAGATCGCGACCGGTGATACCTACTTCGTCGGCGCGTGGGTCGTGCCGTCGATCGCGGGGACGCGGTTCTACACGCAGGTCGACACCTACGACAAACACGCGCGCAACATCGAGTACGCGGCGCCGACGGCCTACCTCTCGAATCCCCTCGCGGTCCGCCGCTCGTACGTCGACTACTTCAACACGGGACTTCGCCTCGGTTACGACTTCTACAAAGGCATCATCAAGCTCGACACCCGGCTGCGCACGGCGAGGGTGTCGTACAGTCACGTCGAGCTCGACACCCATGACAACCCGGGTGTCACCGCCGCCGACGCGGGCGCGACCGATCCGGCGAACATCCCGGCGCCCGGCAAGGAGGGCTGGGATACGTCGAACGAGATCACGCTGACGATCGATCACCACGCGAACTGGTACGGCATCGCGAACGGCGGCAAGTACACGCTGACGTTCGAGCACTCGGTGTTGAACAGCGACTTTCACTATTACGAATTCAACGCGTCGGCTTACAAGGCGTGGCCGATCCTCGAGGAGCACAACCTCGTGCTG
Source organism: Deltaproteobacteria bacterium (assembly GCA_040004535.1). Taxonomy (GTDB): domain Bacteria; phylum Myxococcota_A; class Polyangia; order Haliangiales; family Haliangiaceae; genus JABFXX01. The sequence continues at coordinate 3,516 of JBDUAS010000201.1, read as the reverse complement.
AAGGCGCATCTCGACGTCGGTCACCACATGCCGTTCCAGCAGGAGTTCCTGACCGGCGGCACGTCGATGCGCGGCTGGTTGAACAACCAGTTCCGCGGCGACTTCCGCACGCTCGTCAACGTCGAGTACTCGTTCCCGCTGTTCGAGATCTACGGGCTCGGCTTCCGCGGGCTCGGGTTCTGGGATTCGGCGTACACGACGTTTCTCACGACCGACAGCACGGAGCGGAACTACCTGCCGGGCAGCGAAGCGCGCGGCCTCGAGCCGTTCAAGAACTCGGTCGGTGTTGGCACGCGGCTGTTCCTCCGCCAGATCGTGCTGCCGCTCCTCGGCCTCGACTTCGGCTACGGGCTCGAAGCGCGCGATCTGCAGATCTATCTCGCGATCGGTCTCACGGACTGAATTGCGCGCAGAGGCGCGGTATGGTCGCCTCGCCGATGAGGTGGCTGATCGTTTTTGCCGTCGCGTGCAGCAGCACGCCACAGCACCGTCCGGAGCCGGGCGGCGATCATCCTCCCGCACACGAGGTGATGCTGGTCGGCGGCGACATCCTGACGATGGACCCGGCGCATCCGCACGCGACGAGCGTCGTGTGGGACGCGCAGGGCCGGATCACCGGCGTCGACGCCGATCCGACGCTGCATCCCGGCGCTCGGATCATCGACCTCCACGGCCACAGCGTCACGCCCGGCCTGATCGACGCGCACTGTCATCTCTACGAGCTCGGCACCGACATCGAGGCCGTGTCGGTGCGCGATGCGAAGGACGAGCACGCGGCTGCCGCCCTGATCGTGAACGCGAGCGGCGCCGATGGCTGGCTGCACGGGCAGGGCTGGGATCAGAACAAGTGGCCAGGCCAGCAGTTCCCGACGAAGGCGAGCCTCGACGCGGTTGCCCCGGATCGCCCGGCGCTGCTCGAGCGCGTCGACGGTCATGCGAGCTGGGCCAATTCGAAGGCCCTCGAGCTCGCCGGCATCACGCGCGCGACGCCGGATCCCGAGGGCGGCAAGATCGTCCGCGACCCGCACGGCGAGCCGACCGGCGTGTTCGTCGACAATGCGCAGGCGCTCGTGAGCTCGAAGGTTCCGCTCGCGCCCCCCGAGCTCCGTGCGAAGCGGATCCTCGCCGCTGCGAAGCTCGCGATCGCGAAGGGCATCACCGGCATCCACGAGATGGGCATCACCGACCAGACCGCGGCGGTGTATCGCGGCCTCGCCGAGCATCAGCAGCTGCCCCTGCGCGTCTACGCGTTCTTGCGCGGCGATCCGGATCGTCCCGAAGAGCTCGCGACGCGCCACCCGGCGCCCGCGATGGGCCGGTTTCAGATGCGCGGCGTGAAGTTCTTCGTCGACGGTGCGCTCGGCTCGCGCGGCGCTCGGTTGAAGGCGCCGTACAGCGACGACCCGACGAACCACGGCCTGTGGGTCACGCCACCCGACAAGCTCGCGGTCGCGGTCAAGGACGCGGTCAGCGGCGGCTGGGACATCGCGGTCCATGCGATCGGCGATGACGGGGTCCATGCCGTGCTCGCCGCGTTCGCCGCGGCCCCGCCGAATCACGTCAACCTCCGCGTCGAGCACACGCAAGTGATCGCGCCCGACGACGTCGATCTCATGGTGAAGGTCCATGCGATCGCCTCGATGCAGCCGACGCACGCGACGTCCGACATGCCGTGGGCCGAAGCGCGGCTCGGCAAGGACCGCATCCTCGGCGCGTACGCGTGGCGGACGATGCTCGATCATCACATCCCGCTGATCGGCGGCTCGGATTTTCCCGTCGAGGATGTCGGCCCGCTGCTCGGCATCTATGCCGCGGTCACGCGCCAGGACGCGGCCGGCAATCCGGCTGGTGGCTGGTATCCTGCCCAGCGGATGACGTTCGACGAGGCGCTCGCGGCGTTCACGCGCGATGCGGCGGCGGCCGAGCACATCACCGACCGTGGTGTGATCGAGGTCGGCAACCACGCGGACCTCACTGTTTACGGCGGAAAACTGGCGCCGGATCGCTCGCTGTTGACGATGGACATCGCGATGACGGTCGTCGATGGCGATGTGGTGTACGAACGGGGAGCCCGATGAGGTTCTGCCCGTTTTGCAGCGCCGAGAACGCCGATGACCTCGCGGTCTGTCAGGCGTGCGGCCGGCGTTTGCCGCCGCTGCCCCCGCGGCGCGGCCCGACGCGCAACGCGCCACCGACCGGCATCCAGCTGCCAAATCGCCCCGCGGGGAGCGCGAGCCCCCCGCAGCGCCGACCCGGTAGCTCGATCCCGCCGCCCGCAGGACCTCCAGGTCGCGCAAACGATTCCTCGGGCCTGCGGGCTCCCACGCCGGCTCACTTGCCAGTCCCGCTTCCGGCCGTCGCGCCCGTGCCGACCGCGCCGCATCCGATCGCGATCCCGCCTCAGGACACCGCGCCCGAGGAGACGACGGTCGAGCCCGATCCGGTGGAGTCGACGATCGTGGCACCACCGCTCGATCTGTCGACGGTCGAGCCGCCGATGGCGTCGCTGCCGCCGCCCCCTCCGCCCGCACGAAGCCACGGCCCGACGACTGGTGCGCCGACGTACGCTCCATCGGGAGCGTCGGGGCCGAACTCGGGCGTGCCGTCGGTCGAGATGCAGATGCGCGACTCCGCGCCCGCGCTGCCGCCTCCGCCCGCGGGCGCGCCGGCACATGACGACCAACGCCGCCAGCTCGCGAACGCGCTCAATCCCGGCCCCGCAGCGCAGCGCCGCGATGCGACCTCCGACCCGCGAATCCCGGCGGATCGGCGCGCGCGAAACGATTCGAAACAACCGCTGTCGCCGACCTCGCTGACTCGCAAGAATCCGCCGTCGCAGCCGCCTCCCGTGGGGTTCGGTCAGCCCGCTGCGAAGCCCGTCGCGAGCGGGCCGAACAACACCGCGCTCGGCATGCCGCCGATCGAGCCGCGCCGTAGCTCTCCGCCATCGCAGCCGCCGCCGATCCGGCGGGCGCCGTCGGTGCCGCCGCCGATCCCAGGCAGCGGGCCGCAGCAAACGAACGCGCAGGCCGCCTCGCAGTTCGGCGGTGACACGTTCGTCACCGACAACGACTTCTCGCGCCCGCAGATCCAGGCGCTGCTGTCGCGCGATGCCACCGAGCCTCCGCCGACCCGGATCCGCACCGACGCGATGGTCGATCGACCGTTCACGCCGGCCCAGGTGCTCGCGGTTCCGGAAATCCCCGAGCCCGGCCTGGTCAAAGCGGCGCGCTACGCCTACATCTTCGCGCGCGCGCGCTGGCAGCGCCGCGGTGCGATCAAGCAGCTCGGCCTCGAGATTCGCCAGGACACCGACGCGCTCGATCAGGTGCTCGGCGCGCTGGGCGCGGCCGCTCGCTCGGCGCGCGTCGAGGGCCGCGTGTTCTCGGCCGAGAACTCCGCGATCTCCGAGGCGCAGGAGCGGATCAACAACCTCAACAAAGAGGGCGCCGAGGTCGAAGGCCGCAAGGCCGAGGAGAACTCGAAGTTCGTCGACGTCGAGCGCGAGCGCAACGC
>JBDUAS010000200.1:0-13574 GCA_040004535.1 Deltaproteobacteria bacterium | reverse complement strand
GTGGCATCGCGGCAAGGCGCACCAGAAGGTCGACTTCTTCTTCGCCGCGTGGCTGTTCCTCGATCGCCTGGCACCGCCACGCAAGCTGCCGTGGCGCTGGCGCGGTGCGCTCGCCGGCGCGTGGCGCACGGGAGTGTGGACGCTCGGGTCACCGCTGTTCGTCGTGGCGATCCTGTTCGACAATCTGATCGGCCCGGTGTTCGCGCGAGGTCGCGTGTCGAACACCTATCGCGTCGTGGCGACCAAAGGCTAACCTCCGCGCATGGCGGACCCCATCGTCGACGTCGTTACGAATCAAGGCTCCTTCGCGATCCAGCTCGATCCGGCAAAGGCACCGAAGTCGGTCGCGAACTTCTTGTCCTACGTGGATGCTGGCCACTACAGCGACACGCTGTTTCACCGGGTCATCTCGACGTTCATGGTGCAGGGCGGCGGCTACGACAAGAAGTACGAGCGCAAGGCCACCCAAGCGCCCGTCGAGAACGAGGCGTTCAACGGCCTCAAGAACACCAAAGGCACGGTCGCGATGGCGCGCACCGGCGAGCCGCACTCGGCGACCGCGCAGTTCTTCGTCAATGTCACCGACAACGCGTTCCTCGATCACACCGCGAAGGACGCGCAGGGTTGGGGCTACACCGTGTTCGGCAAGGTGATCGAAGGCATGGATACCGTCGACAAGATCAAAGGCGTCAAGACCGGCTCCGCGGGGCCGTTCCAGAAGGACGCTCCGCAGACGCCGGTCGTGATCGAATCGATCAAGCGCCGCTAGCGCTTTATTCGATGATCGGGCCGCTGCAGTCGACGACGAGGGACGGGTCGAAGTTGATCGTCCACTTGAACAAGAAGCCGTTGTCGACGCCGTACATGTCCGTCACGCGGAACGTCCACATGCCGTTCAGATCGGCGCCCTGCAGCGCGGTGAACGGTACGTCCGGCATGTAGTCACCGGCGGGGACGGTGAGGTGCGGCGTGCCGACACCCGAGTTCACCATCGTGGCCGTCGCGGTCGGACCCAGCGTCCAGCAATACTGGTAGCCGGTGCCCGGCATCGGGTTGCCTTCGTCGTTGTCGTTCGGGATGCCGAGATAGATCTCGGGGCCCACGCGACCGACGAACTTCGACATCGCGACGCTCTGACCCGACGGCGAGAACAACTCGATCATCAGGTCGTGGAGAAAGCTGTGCTCCATCGTCGCGCAGACCTTGAGCAGCTTCGACGTGTCGGTGAGCTTCGCGCCCATCGGGAAGCCGATGAAGTTCAAGGTCGAGGTGTACGACGCGTGGCATTCCTTGTGATTGCCGGACGCGTCGCTGAACGAGAGGCAGTTCGGAGTCGCCGCGGGACAATCCGCGTTGACCGAGCAGGTGTTGCCCGAGCTGATGCCGTCGGGCAGGACGATGCCCGTGCCTTCGGGGTTCTCGACCTGACCGCACACCGGGCAGCCGTCGATGCCCGAACAATCGGGATCGTGACAGTCGACGAGGCCGTCGCCATCGTTGTCGACCATGTCCGTGCAGTTCTCGGGAGACGTGGTGTTCGAGGCATCGGCGTGGCCGCTGCCATCGCCAAAGTTATCGGGCCGGGCAGCGGGGCCACACGCGGCGGCGAACACCAAACACGACGATAAGATAAGTGACTTCGTGGTCATGGCACCTCGTAGAGGGCCGCGAATGTACAGGGTTACTCCCCCAACTCAACTCCAAAATCTGAACCCGCCCCTACATCTGATGGCAGCTCACCGCGGCCCGTGCACCCTCCGGTGGGCAGTTGTAACAGCTCGGGATTGCCGGTGATCGGCTACCATTAGACCGTGCAGTGGCTCGCGTTCGTCCTCGTGCTCCTGCTGCCGGCCGTTGCGTTGGCCAAGCCGAAGGTCGCGGTCGCGGCCCTCGATAACGATGCCGACGGCAAGATCACGTCGGTGCTCGTCGATGCGGCGGATGACCACGCGACCGTCACCAAGCCGACCAAGGTCGAGAAGGCGATGGACAAGCTGTCGCTGTCCGAGCTCGACAAGAAGGCGCTGAAGAAGCTGCGCATCGAGCTCGAGGTCGAGGTCATCATCCACGGCAAGGTCGGCCGCGAGAACGGCAAGCGCCACGTCGAGCTCGTGCTGTCGGGCAAGGGCAAGAAGCAGATGACGATCGACGTGCCGATCGGCTCGCCGAAGTCCTTGAAGAAGGATCTGTCGAAGCGGCTCGACAAGAAGATCGAAGAGATGACCGGCGGCGACGAGGATCCCGACGAGGAGGATCAGCCGAAGAAGCTCAGCGACACCTCCGACGACAAGCCGAAGAAGCACGCCGACGACGACAGGCCGAAGAAGCACGACGACGACGATCGCCATGCGAAGAAGCACGTCGCTTCCGACGAAGAGGTCAGCGCGTCCGACGAGGATACCGGCCGGAAGCATCACCGCCGCAAGCACCACGGGGACGACGACGCGCCTCGCAACCCGATGACGACCGGCGCGGTATGGGCCGACGTCGGCGCCGAGGTCGCGCGCCGTACCCTGACGTGGTCTGCGACCGGTACGACTCGGCCGCCGCACGTCGGCACGGCTGCCGGTGCCGCTCGGATCGGCGGCGAGGTCTATCCGTTCGCGTTCGACTCGCCGAGCGGCGGCCCAGCGGGTCTCGGCTTCTACGCGGACTACGCGCGCACCGTCGGGCTGAGCATCGCGGTACCCGGCACGACGCTGAAGACACCGATCAAGGACGGTCACTACGAGGTCGGCGCGCGCTATCGGTTCGTGTTCGGCGACACCTCCATCGCGGTCGGCGGCGCGTACTGGCGGCGCTACTACATGGCCGATCGCTCGTCGCTGATGATGCCGACGCAGCTCGACATGCCGGATGTCGATTACGCCGCGTTCGCGCCCGGTGCCGAGGCACGGATCGCGGCGACGCCGACGGTCGCGGCGTTCCTGTCGTTCGACGTCCCTCTCGTGATGGCGAGCGGTGACATCCAGTCGGCGACGAGCTACGGCAAAGGCACCGTGATCGCGTTCGATGTCCTCGGCGGCGTCCAGATCCTGCTCGGTCCGCACTACGCGTTGCAGCTCGCGGGCGCGTTCGATCAAGTCGGCATCAAGTTCCAGGCGTTGCCGAACTCGCTCGCGCAGACGCGAGGGGTCAGCGCGGCGACCGATCGGTCGTACGGGGTCAACGCGACCATCGGCATTCTGTACTGATCTCGCAGAGCTTGCGATTTCTGCTCCGGTGCTCGCGCCGGAGGCCCGGGTCGCACTGACGTTGCGCTTGCTCGGCGGGCTGACGACGGAACAGAACGCGCACGATCGCGCGAAGCTGCCCCGCCGCGCGGCCGAGCTCTAGTAGAGCCGGTATTCCGGCGGAATCTGCTCGGCCGATTCGACGACGACGCCGAGGTCGCGAAGCAACCCGTCGGCGAGCGAGTAGATCCAGCCGTGCACGGTGACCGTTTGGCCGCGCCGCCACGCGTCCTGGATGATCGTCGTGTGGCACAGGTTCGCGACGCTGGTCTCGACGTTGAGCTCGGCGAGCCGATTCGTGCGCAGCTCCATGTCTTCGATCTCGTTGAGCTCGGCGCGGTTCCACAGGTGGACGTCGCGGATGTGGCGCAACCAGTTGTCGATCAGGCCGAGCGGCTGGTTCGACATCGCGGCCCGCACACCGCCGCAACCGTAGTGGCCCGTCACGATCACGTGCTTCACCTGGAGCACGTCGATCGCGTACTGGAGGACTGACAGGCAGTTGACGTCGGTGTGCTCGACGACGTTCGCGATATTGCGATGCACGAACACGTCGCCCGGGGGCAAGCGCAACAGCTGATTCGCGGGGACGCGGCTGTCGGAGCAGCCGATCCAGAGCAGCTCGGGGCGCTGGATCGATTCGAGCCGTTTGAAGTAGCCCGGATCTTGTTCGACCATCTCGGCGGCCCACTCACGGTTCGCGGCGAAGCATTCGTCGAGGAGGTTCATCTATCGTTCCGTATAACTGATAGGGTCGCGCGATGCACGTGCGCGCGGCGCGGCGTGTATCGCAGCGCCGGGATGCTAGTTCACCGGCGCGAGCAACAGCGTCGGCTTCACGGTCCACATCAGCTCGCCGGTTTGATCGGTGCGCTGGAACGTCATCGCCGCCTGGAGGCCATTGCCGTTCGGGCTCGTGTCGATCGTCAGCGCGACCATCGGCGCGTTGCCGGTCGCGCCCGCGAGCTGCAGCGTCGAACCGGTCGACGTCACTTTTGCCGAGTCGAGCGTGTAGCTCGCGATCGACGGTGCCTGCGGCGGATAAGGGCACGAGCCGACCGTGGCCTCGACGTTCAGCGCCTGCACCATCGCGCCGGTGACCTCCCCGGAGTGACGCATCGTGATCATCGCGTCGATCTGGCGCAACGTGATCGAGTACGCGCAGTAGGTCACGCCGCCGAACGGCACGGTCGCCGACATGTCGAGCGTGCCGTGATAGGTCGCCGACGAATCCGGCATCGCCGCATCGGTCATCTTGGTCGTGTCATCGCCCGTGCTGCTCGTCGAGGGCGAGCAAGCTGCGAGCACGAGCGCGAACCACCGCCCCATGCTTCGATGATCGCGCCAAACCGACGAGGATCGCAAGCCCGACGAGAATCCCTCCGTCGCCGCCCGCGTTGCAGCCGCCGTCTTCTCTCATGTCGCCATCGCCGCCACTGGGATCCGAGCCCGAGCCCGAGCCCGAGCCCGAGCCGGGGTCCGTGATCCCGGTCAACCCGAAGAACGTCGCGGCCCTCGTTGTCGAGCAGATCTTCTCGTCCGCAAAGTAGGCACCCGTCGTCGCCGGGCACGCACCATCTGGATCGACCCCGATCGCGATCGCGTGCCCCATCCCGCTCACGCTGTACAGCTCGACCGCGACGGTCGCGCCTGCCATAAACCGCGTGCGCGTCGCCGTACTCACCGTGTCGGTTGCATCCGCTGTTTGATCGGTGCCCCAGACATCCGTCCATTGCTTGACGAGCTCGGTCGCATTCGCCGGCGCGACCGTGTAATCGCTCGTGCCCTGCCAGATCTGGACGCGCGGGTACGTGCTGCTATACGCGGACGCACCGCGCACGAGGTCACCCCATTGCTGCGGCGTCTTCTGCATCGACGTCGTCATCTGCTGGCAGCTCGATGCACTCGTCAGATCCGTCGCGCACTTGTAGGGCAGACCGGCCATGATGCTGCCCGCTTCGAAGCGATCCGGATACGTAGCGAGCATCACCGCGGTGAACGCCGCGCCCGCCGACAACCCGGTGACATACACGCGATGCGCGTCGCTGCCGTGCGTCGCGATTTCGGTATCGACCATCTGCACGATCGATTCGGCCTCGCCGCCCGTGCGCGCGATATCCGTCGGGCCGTACCACGTGAAGCAGCTCAGCGATTGATTCGCGGAGCGCTGCTGCGGGTACACGACCGCGAAGCCAAACTGATCGGCGAGGGCATCCCAGCCGGCGGCCTCCATGGCGCTCGCGGTCTGGGTGCATCCGTGCAAGACGACGACGAGCGGTCGCCCGCTCGGCAGCCCCGCCGGCACGTACTCGTACATATCGAGCGCGCCGGGATTACTGCCGAAGCTGGTGACCGCCGCCAGAGCAGCGGCGAGAAACATCATGCGGCGGGGATGTGCAGCCGATGTGCCTTCGCGCGCGCGAGCAAGATCAACGATGTCCGCGTCGCGCGACCGCGTTCATATGTGCCGCCTGTTGGCGGGATCCATCAGAAGATGTGATCCGCGAGCACGTAGCCCGCGATCGGCTGCGCATCGGGCGACCACGCGAGATCGGCACGGACGAGGAATGCGCGGCCCTGCTGCAAGCGGATGCCGGCGCCGGTGCCCCAGTGAAGGCCAAGGCCGGTGCCGTCGAGCTCGGGATGCGAGACCCGCAGGTCGGTCCACAGCCGGCCCGCGTCGAAGAACGTCGCGATACCGAACTTGTACTTCTTGCTCCACAAGTTGAAGTTCGTGACGTGGGTGCGGAGCTCGACGTTTCCGAACACCTTGACCTTGCCGTAGTACGAATAGCCCGGCACACCGCGCACGCCGAGGCTGCCACCGATCGCGGAGGTGTTCTCGTAGCGCGAAAGCTCGTAGAACGGCACGTCGCCCATCAGCAGGTCGCCGACGGTACGGATCGCCAGCACCATGCGGTTCGGGATCAGCGTGTGATACCAGCGCAGCTGCAGATCGAGTTGCTGGTACTTGTACGGGATCGAGTTACTGATCGCCGGACTCGCGTAGACGTAGAGCGAGTGATACATGCCCTCGTTCGGTGAAATCTCGTTGTCGCGGTTGTCGTAGACGACGCCGGTCTGCAGCTTGACGATGCCGTGCGACTCGCCGGCCTTGTGATCGATCCTCGGGATGTCCATCGCGAGCGTGCTCGTCGGATCGAAGCTCGTGTCGTTGTAGAGAAAGTGAGCACCGCCGACGATCGACCAGCTCGGCGAGATCTTCCAGCGCGACATCACGTCGAGCTGCGGGTGGAGCCGCGTGTAGAAGTCGCGCGTCGCGTCGGTCTGGCTGGGAATCTTGACGTTGTTACCGCGGCCGTAGAACCGCAGCGCGGACTCGTGCGTGAAGGCCGGTCGGATCTCGAGACGGAGCCGGCCGTCGAGCAGCTGCGGCAGGATCAAGTTCGCGAACGCGTCCTCGTAGGACGGATCGATCGGGCTGCTCTTCGTCGCGAGGAACGTCGCGAACTGGAGCTGCCACTTGTACGGCACGCTCTTGCCGTCGAAGTCGGCGACCGAGCCGATCGCACCTGCACCGAACCCGTTGTCGGTATCGCCGCCGATCAAAGGCAACACGCCGACCTCGGTCCCGGTCTTGTCCTCGTCGGCCGCGACAACTTTCGTGTCCTGCGCCACAGCGGTGTGAGTCAGCAACAACAATGTCGCGACGACGCGCCACGCTGAGCGCGTTCGCACGCCTCGATGACGAACTACGTGGCTGCAGCGCTCGGCGGGACACATCGTCCGCCGCCAGGTGCACCGCTCGTACCAGCGCGAGGCTAGACTCGTATCATGTCCGAGCTCTCGCGGCTTCGCGCCGGCGTGACGCCGCCACACCTCGAGCTGCCTCGTTCCTACAACGCGGCGGTCGACCTGCTCGATCGCCACGTCCTCGAGGGCCGGGGCGACCGGATCGCGGTGATCGACGACGACGGTCATTACACCTACCGCGACCTCGCCGCGCGCGCGAACCGTGCGGCAGGAGCGTTACGTGACCTGGGAGTCCAGCCCGAACAGCGAGTGGCGCTCGTCCTGCTCGACGGCATCGACTTCCCGGCCGTGTTCCTCGGCGCCATCAAGCTCGGTGCGGTGCCCGTCCCCCTCAACACGATGCTCACTCCCGAAGACTACACGTACATGCTAAGCGACTCGCGCGCACGCGCGGTGATCGCGAGCGCGGCGCTGTACGGAAAGCTCGCGCCGGCGATCGCCGCGTGCCCTGGCATCGCGGTCGCGGTCGTCGGCACCGCGAACGATGCGCCGTCGTGGCGCGTGCTCGTCGACGAGGCCACGCCGATCACCCACGCAGCAAAGACCACGCCTGACGACATCGCGTTCTGGCTGTACTCGTCGGGCTCGACCGGCAAGCCGAAGGGCGCGATGCACCTTCACGGCTCGTTGATGTGGACCGCGGCGCTGTACGCGCTGCCGATCCTCGGTATTCGCGCGGATGACATCGTGTACTCGGCGGCGAAGCTGTTCTTCGCGTACGGGCTCGGCAACGCGCTGACGTTCCCGTTCGCGGCGGGCGCGAGCGCGGTGTTGTGCAGCGAGCGGCCAGCACCAGCGACGGTGTTGCGGGTGATGCAGCAGCATCGCCCCACGATCTTCGGTGGCGTGCCGACGTTGTTCGCGCAGCTGCTCGCCGATGCGACGTGGGGCCGCGATCAGGTGCCGGCGCTGCGGGTCTCGACATCCGCCGGCGAAGCGTTGCCGAAGCACATCAGCGAGCGCTGGAAGGAGCGCACCGGGACCGAGATCCTCGACGGCATCGGCTCGACGGAGATGCTCCACATCTTCCTGAGCAATCGCCCCGGCGACATCACGTACGGGACGACCGGCCGGCCGGTCCCGGGCTACGACCTCGAGCTGCGCGGCGAGGGCGGCGAGACGCTCGGCGCGGGGGAAGAAGGCGCGCTGTGGGTGCGTGGGCCGTCGACGTGCATCGGCTACTGGGCGGACCGCACGCGCTCGCTCGCGACGTTCCATGGAGCGTGGACGCGTACGGGCGATCAGTATCTTCACAATGCGGATGGGACGTGGACGTACTGCGGGCGCGCCGACGACATGTTGAAGGTCGGTGGGATCTGGGTGTCGCCGTTCGAGGTCGAGTCGACGCTCGCGTCGCATCCGACCGTGCTCGAGGCGGCGGTCGTCGGGCATGAAGACAAAGACGGCCTGATCAAGCCCAAGGCGTTCGTGGTGCTGCGTGCGGAGGCGACGCCGGGTCTCGAGGACGAGCTCAAGGCGTTCGTGCGCGATCACCTCGCGCCTTACAAGTATCCCCGCTGGATCGAGGTCGTGAAGGAGCTGCCGAAGACGGCGACCGGGAAGATCCAGCGGTTCAAGCTGCGATGACCAAGGATCCCGCGGATAAGAGCGGGAAGACGATCGACAGCACGTGGGTCGGTCCGCGCCGCAGTGGCGGGCAAGAGCTCGTGTTCTTGCACGAGGGGCTCGGCTCGGTCTCGGCGTGGCGCGACGTGCCGGTGCAGATCGCGGAGGCGGCGGGGTGCGCGGCGTTCGTGTACTCGCGCGCCGGTTACGGGAAGTCGTCGCCGGTGGAAGTCCCACGGCCGCTGACGTACATGCACGACGAGGCGGCGTTGCTGCCGGCGTTGTTGGCCGAGCATTCGATCGAAACACCGATCCTCGTCGGTCATAGCGATGGAGCGTCGATCGCGATCATCGCGGCTGGTTCGGGGTTGCCGGTGAAGGCGCTCGTGTTGATCGCGCCGCACGCGTTCGTCGAGGACGTGTCGGTGGCCTCGATCGCGAAGGCGGCGGACGCGTATCGAACGACGGATCTACGCGACAAGCTCGGGCGGCATCACGCGGATGTCGACGGCGCGTTCTGGGGCTGGAATCGTGCGTGGCTCGATCCCGAGTTTCGGAAATGGAACGTCGAGGCGTTCTTGCCGCGGATCACGGCGCCGACGTTGATCGTCCAGGGCGCGGCCGATGAATACGGCACGCTCGCGCAGGTCGACGCGATCTCGCGGCAGCTCGGCGGGCCATGCGAGCAGCTGATCGTTCCAGGCGCCGGTCACGCACCGCACAGGACCGCCGGCGTGCCCGCGCAGATCGCCGGGTTTATTCGGCAGCAGGCGGAGCGGGCGTGAGGATCGGGCGAATGCTCGCGATCGGCTTTGCGAACAGGGTTAGCTGGTCCGGATCATCGAACAGCGTCGCGAAGTCATCCGGCTCGAACGCACGCGCGAGCCGCGACGCGAACGTCTCGCGCAACAACCGTACGTAATGCTCGACATCGTAGTCACGCGCATCGTCGACCGCATCTTCATCGATCAGCCCGGCGCCGCCTCCGGCCGTCCGATACACGCGCACCCGCTCGCCCACCGTCCATACCGTGCGCCCCGCCGCGAGCAACGCTTCGTACGTCAGCTCGCGCCGCGCCTCGCGCACCGTCTGATACTCGGCAGGCGTCTTCGTCAACCGCACGCGCGACGACACCGCGTACGTCGCGACCGTCCGCTCGCGCAGCGCCGAGATCACCGCCAGGTACGTGCGATGGACCGCGCCCACATCACCGCGCAGCAAGTAGCCGACTGCCTCGCGCAGGAACGCCTCTCCGAACGGCTCCGCGCGCGACGAGCGAAACGCGACGCCGCGCAGGACCAGCTTGCCGCCTTCCGGATTCTCGGAATAGCCCAGCAACGCGTAGTTCTTCGGCTCGTGCGACAGCATGGCGGCATAGCGGCCTTCGTACTCGAGCTGCACGAGCTCCGGCAGCAACGCGCCGACCTCGGCGACGACGCGGCGCTCGTCCACTTCATTCCACTCGGCTGGCACGGCGAAGTACACACCATCGGTGTCGGCCTCGAGCAGCGTCACGCCGCGGGCCGCCAGGCCTTTGCACATCACGTCGAGCACTTCGCGCCCGCGCCGCGTCACCTCGTTCGCCGCGTGAACATCTGCAAATCGCGTGAGGCCGGGCGCGCCGAGGTAGCCGTACGCCGAGTTGACGACGAGCTTCATCGCCGCCGACATCGCCTCGTGGGTGTGGCGCTCCGCCGAGCCCGCCGGTGCGGCCTTCGCGGCGGCCTTTGCGGCGAGCCTGCGCTGGACCAACCGATCGACGATCGCGAGCAGTGCGCCGAGCGTGTCGCGCGAAGGTCCGATCTGGAACGACCGCATCAACGACGGATACAGGCTCGCGACATCCGCCTTCACGATCCGCTCGGCAACGCCTGCCGCGAACAAGTGGAGCGCCGCGCCGCTGTGCTCGGTGCCATCGCTCGTCGTCGGCCTCGGCAACGCGGTGCCGGAGCGCAGATACGCGCGCACGAGCAACGGATCGAGCACGCCGGTCGCCGCGCCCGCATCGGCGAGCCGTTCGTACCGGCGCGGCACCATCGTGGCGAGCGCGAACGCGGCGCCGCCGAACATCCGCGAGAGCTGCGCGACCTCCTCGACATCCGCGCTCGCGTAGCGCCGCACCCGCTCGGGGTCGGTCGCGTACACCGCGTGGATCCGATCGCCGCGGATCAGCTCGCGATCGTCCGCTGCGATCCCGAACGCCTTCGCGACCTGCTTGAGGCCATGCCCTGGCAGCTCGCGCGTCGAGAAGTCGTGGCGCATGACCGCGTCCATCGTGTCGATCAGCTCGCGACCCGGCGCGATGAACCGGACCTTGAAGTCGCCCGAAGCGCTACCTCGGCGTGCCCCACGCTGGCGCAACCCGCCCGGGACGCGCCCGAGCTCGAGCGGTACGCGCAACCGTTCGGCACGGCGCTGGAGGAACGCGATGTCGAAGCCGTGCAGGTTGTGGTTCTCGATCACGTCCGGATCGCACGCGCGCACGCGCTCGACCAGGCGCGCGATCACCACCGGCTCCTCGCCTTCGAGCAGCTCGATCCGGCCGTCCGGATCGCGCACCGCGATCAAGAAGATCCGATCGCGATCCGGATCGAGCCCGGTCGTCTCGAGATCGATCTGCATGCGGCGCAGGTCATCGAACGCGAGGCCACCAAAGTACGTGCGACCCGATGCGACCAGGTACTGCTCGTCCGGTGCGAGCACGACCGCGTCGTCGCCGAGCTCGCGGACGTGACCGAGCTCGTGACCGAGCCTGCGCGCGGCGCCTTGCAGCAACGCGCGGGTCAACGTCGGTAGATCATCGGCGCGCGCGAGCCAGCGCAGCGCACCATCACCCGCGAGCTCGCGATACGTGATCCGATCGTTGCCGCGCAGGTCGTCTTCATGCGCGGTGAGCACCCACGGCCGGAACCGCAGATCCTCGCGCACGACCGTGCCGTCTGCGCGCCGCCAAAGTATGACGCGGCCATCCGGCTCGGCCCACACCGAGACGATGCCGGGCGCGGCATCCCAGCCCGAGAGCCATTCGTCGCCGATCGAGCCCACTGGGGCTCACTCTAGTCTAGTTGCCGGTAGGCAGCAGGAAGCAGAACACCGCGCCGCGCGGGGCGTTGTCCTCGATCCAGATCCGGCCGCCGAATGCCTCGACCGTGGCGCGACAGAACGCGAGGCTCGCTCGCACGTGTTCGTCGAAGACCCTCTCGCGTTGTGCGTGCGGAATTCCGGCGCCTTGATCCGCGACCCGGAACCACACCGCGGTCGGCTCCGCGATTACCGCGAGCTCCGCTGCCGTGTCGGTGTTGTCGAGCAGGTTCTCGAGCACGAGCCGGAGCAAGACCGGATCTGCGTAGACCGTCGTCGCAGCGACCGCCGTCTTCCTCACCGGGCGCTGGAGCTTCGCGACCAGGTCCATGACGAACAGCGGCTGGACGTCCGAGCACAGCTGTAGTCTCGCGGTTCGCCCGATCTGGCATTCATGTAGCTCCGAGTTTTCCTCGGAACGTCGGCACAGCAGCTGCTACTAGTGATCGGTGATGGCGACGCTCGAAATCCTAGGACATGACTGCACGCTGGGCGCACAGCTCGGCGCCGGCGGCATGGGCCAGGTGTTCGCCGCCGACCACCCTGTGGCCGGGCCGCTCGCCGTCAAGCTGTTGCAAGATCAGCTGTTGGGCGAGCCGCTGTTCGTCGAGCGCGTCGCAAACGAAGGCTGTGCGGCAGCGCGCGTCCGTCACGAGAACGTCGTTCGCGTCATCGATCATGGAATGACGAGCGCCGGCGTCCCGTTTGTGGCGATGGAGCGCGTTGCTGGTATGTCGCTGCTCTCTCTCATCCAGCGTGAGGGCCTTCTAAGCCTGCCGCGGATCCGCACGCTCGCGGCGCAAGTGCTCGCCGGACTGGCCGCGATTCACCGCGCAGGACTCGTCCACGCGGACCTCAAGAGTGACAACCTGCTCGTCGATGGCGACCGCCTCACCATCATCGACTTCGGGCTCGCGCGCGAAGCGTGCTGCGCCGACCGTCACCTGATCTCGGGCACGCCCGAGTACATGGCGCCAGAGCTGATCCGCGGCGATGTGATCACTTTCGCCGCGGACCTCTACGCGGTCGGCGTGATCCTTTACGAGCTGCTCACAGGCACGACACCGTTTGGTGGGGGCTCAGCGGCCGAGATCTTCGACCGGCACCTGCATGACGAGGTCGTGCCGCCTTCCAAGCGTTGCCCGGATCGGGCGATTCCGCGCGCTCTGGACGAGCTCGTCGTCCGCGCGCTCGCCAAGAAGCCCCAGGATCGGTTCACGGACGCCGACGAATTGCTCGAAGCGTTGCTCGAAGCGATCGACGAGGAATGCGATAGCGACGTCGTCGCGACGACCCAGATGTTCTCGATCTCGGGACCGACGCGAGAGTGGGCGCGGCTCGACTTGCAGCCGACGCCGACCACCGCTCTGCTCGCGGTATGAGCCGACGCGAGCTCTTGAACACCGCCGCGACCGGGGCATAGCTGGTCACGTGCGGCGGCACGATGAAGCCTGGCGAAGCGAAGGAGGGAGATGGGCGAGAAGTTCGAGGCGAAGGAGACCGAGATGCTCGCCGACCACGGCTTCGATCACGCGGTCGAGCAGATCGCGAAGCTCGAAGCCGGGTTTGGCATCGACGATCTCGCGAAGCTCACGCCTGCCTAGGCGCAGACGACCATGATCGGATGGCTGTGCACGGGGCCGGCCGATGCCGCCGATGACGTGGTCATCACACCGTTGTTCTGCTGCAACGTCTGGAACATCGCGGCGGTGACGAGCACGGTGTGGTCGTGCGCTGCCCCGCCCATGATGTGATAGGTGACGTCCTGAGCGGCGGCGACATCCGCTTTCATCACCGTCAGGATGTGGCCGTGGTTCGATCCGATCGTCGAGGTCGTGCCGTTCATCGAACAGCTGACGCTCGCGGATCCCGATCCCGATCCCGATCCCGATCCCGATCCCGATCCCGATCCCGATCCCG
>JBDUAS010000471.1:0-4001 GCA_040004535.1 Deltaproteobacteria bacterium | reverse complement strand
AACGACGTCGTTTAGTCCCGGCGAATCCGGGCTCCGCGCTCCGACCAGCCCTCCGACTGGACGACCTCGGGGATTTCAAACTGAAAGTTTCTGATAATGACAAATGGAACGACGCCGACCCTCGAGGGTTCGGTGGACGACGCCGGCGAGATGATGCTCGCGGCGATCACCCCGCCGTCGATCGCTACGATCGACACTCCTGCTAGCGAAGCTCCGGCCGAAGCGAAGCCTCCGAGCTTCGATGATCTGCCCCTGCACCCCGACGTCAAGCTCGCGCTCGACGACATGGGTTACTTCACGCCGACCCCGGTGCAGACCGCGGTGTTTCATCCGGTCAGCGAGGGCAAGGACCTTCTGGTCCAGTCGCGTACCGGTACCGGCAAGACGACCGCGTTCGGTCTGCCGCTGATCAACAAGATGATTCCGGCCGTGCGCCAGCCGCAGGCGATGATCCTGTGCCCGACGCGCGAGCTCGCGCTCCAGGTTGCTCGCGAGCTCACGCAGCTCGGCAAGCACCGCGGCGTGCTGGTCGAAGCCGTGTACGGCGGCGCGCCGATCGGCAAGCAGATCAGCGCGCTCCGCGATGGTGTCCACATCATCGTCGGCACGCCGGGCCGCATCCTCGATCACATCGGTCGCCGCACGCTCGACTGCAAGACGATCGGCACGTTCGTGCTCGACGAGTGCGACGAGATGTTGTCGATGGGCTTCCTCGAGGACATCGAGCGGATCACGTCGAACCTGCCGGAGAAGCACCAGACGCTGCTGTTCTCGGCCACGATGCCCGTCGAGGTCGAGCGCTACGCGAAGCGCCACATGAAGGGCGCGGAGAACCTCTCGCTGTCGCGTGACTCGACGACGGTCACCGACATCCATCACGCCTACTACATCGTCAGTGGCATCGCGCGCAGCCGCGACCTGTTGAAGATCCTGCTCGCGGAGAAGCCCGACAGCGCGATCATCTTTTGCAACATGCGCGACGAAACGACGATGGTCGCGAAGTTCCTGAAGAAGCAGGGTCTCGACGCCGAGCCGTTGTCGAGCGACCTCTCGCAGGCCGATCGCGAGCGCGTGATGGGCCGCATGAAGGCGAAGAACCTTCGCTTCCTGTGCGCCACCGACGTCGCCGCGCGCGGCATCGACATCTCGGACCTCTCGCACGTGATCAACTTCTCCGTGCCGGAGTCGCCCGAGGTTTACGTCCATCGCACCGGCCGCACCGGCCGCGCGGGCAAGAAGGGCACCGCGCTGTCCATGGTCGGCCCGCGCGAGCTGGGCAACTTCCGGTTCATCCGGTTGCAGTTCGGCATCAAGCCGGAAGAGCGCGTGCTGCCGAAGGACGACATCTTCATCGGAACCCCTGCTGCGTCGCTGCCGCCGATCGGCCGCCAGCAGCCGCCGGATCCGGTCCAGATCCTGATCCGCGGCGTCCAGAACACCGCGGGCGAGCTCGAGACCCAGATCTTCGAGAAGCTGCTGAAGACGTCGAACGGCAAGCGCGTGCTCGCGCAGCTGGTTGCCGAGAAGCTCAACGCGCTGTCGACGCGCACCCAAGCTCCGCGTCCTCGCCGCGAGCGTGAGGACGCTGGTGCCGAAGGTGGCGAGCGGTCGTTCGACCGTGGCGACCGCCCGGACCGTGGCGACCGCCCCGACCGTGGCGGCGATCGCGGTGGCCGGTTCGATCGTGACCGTGGCCCGCGGAGCTTCGACCGCGATCGCGGTCCGCGTGATGACCGTGGTCCGCGCGACGATCGTGGCCCGCGTGGTGATCGCGACGAGCGTCCGCGCTTCGATCGCGCGCCGGCGGCTCCGAGCGGTGCGAATGGCGTCGAGGGTGCCGAGGCTGCGCCGCACGCCGGCGAGAACGGCGAGCGTCCGCGCGAGGATCGCGGCGAGCGTCCGCGCTTCGATCGCGACCGTGGCCCGCGTGAAGATCGCGGCGACCGTCCGCGGTTCGATCGCGATCGTCCTCGCTTCGGTGCCGAAGATCGTGGCCCGCGTGAAGATCGCGGTCCGCGTGAAGGTGGCGACCGTGGCCCGCGTGAGGGTGGCGACCGTGGCCCGCGTGAGGGTGGTGACCGTGGCCCGCGTGAGGGTGGTGGTGAAGCCCGCCGCTTCGACCGCGACCGCGGCCCGCGCAACTTCGACCGCGATCGTGGCCCCCGCGAGGATCGCGGTCCGCGCGAGGACCGTGGCCCGCGTGAGGAGCGCGCGCCGCGTGATCCCGCCGTGGCGCCCGTCGTTGCAGAGACGACCGCCGCGCCGGTGACCCCCGAGTGGGCGCCGGCGACGCCGGAGCCGGCGCCGTTCGCGGCCGGTGAGGCACCGATCACCGCCGAGCAGCCGCGCGAGCATCGTGGCGATCGGGACCGTGACCGTGGTGGTCGTGGCCGGGATCGCGACCGTCGCGACCGCGGCGGTGATCGCGGTGGCGAGCGTCATGCCGAACCGCGCAGCGAAGCGCGTAGCGAAGCCCCGGCTCTCGAGCCCGTGACCGTAGTTGCGAGCGAAGCGCCGGCGGCGAAGGTAGAAGCCAAGGGTCGCGACAAGAAGCGCACCGAGCCGACCGAGGCGACGCGCGAGTTCTGGGAGACCTGGGCCGACAACAAGTCGACCAAACCGGAAGCCGCCGCGCCGGTGAAGACCGAAGCGGCAACGACCGAAGAAGTCTCCGACAACGAGGAGACGCACGACGAGCCGAAGGGCCGCAGCCGCGGTAGCCGTGGGGGTCGTGGTCGCGGCAAGAAGGACGACGCGAAGCGCGATGCGAAGCCGGCGGCGAAGAAGCACGACGACGACGACAAGCCGGTGGCACCAGCGACCAAGAGTGAAGCTCCGACCGGCCGTGCGAAGCGTGACACCGTCGTGAGCCCGGCACCCGAAGGCAGCCAGGCGCGCTTGTTCGTGTCGCTCGGCAAGAAGCACGGCGTGTCGGCGGATGACCTCCGCTCGCTGCTCGCCGGTCCGATCGGTGGCGACACCGCGCGGATCGGTTCGGTCAGCCTGCGCGACTCGCACGCCCACGTGCGCGTCCCCGAGGACCTCGTCGACGCGATCATCGCGGGCGTGCACGGCACGCAGCACGAGGACCACGACGTCACGGTCGAGCGCTCCCGCGCTTAACGCCGCGCCATCAGGCCGGTAAGCCCCGCGACCGTCGCATCGGTCCGCGGGGCCTTCGTTTTTCGGGCCGTAACCAGCGCGTCGGGTCGCTCGTATACTGGTCATGAAGCACATGACTCGGATCGCCTTCGCACTGTGTCTGTTCACCGGCCTCGCTTCGGCCGGTGTCCGCACCAAGCCGTCCGACGCGCAGCTCGAGAAGGAGCTGACGCTGATGCAGTACGAGGTCACGCAGCACAGCGGCACCGAGCCGCCGTTCCACAACGCGTACTTCGCCAACCATGCTCCGGGGATCTACGTCGACATCGTCACCGGCGAGCCGCTGTTCAGCTCGACCGAGAAGTTCGAGTCCGGCACCGGCTGGCCGAGCTTCTGGGCGCCGATCACGGGCACTCGGCTCGTCGAGATTCATGACGGCACGCATCAGATGGACCGCACCGAGGTCCGCAGCAAGCTCGCCGACTCGCACCTCGGCCACATCTTCACCGACGGCCCGAAGCCGACCGGCTTGCGCTACTGCATCAACTCGGCGGCGCTCCGGTTCGTCCCGGCTGACAAGCTCGCGGCCGAGGGCTACGCCGATTACGCGAAGCTGTTCGCGAAGAAGTAGACACCACGTTGTCAGCATTCTTCGCCTGCCCGATCCGGCGCCGTCACCTGCCTTGACACCTGAACAGACGCTCCCTAGGGTGTCAGGTCTATGGCGCGCAACTCGTTGGGACCAGGCCGTAACCAACCCCAACACGAGCCCAACTCGATCATCATCGAGGGCGCCCACGAGCACAACCTCCAGGTCGATCGGCTCGAGTTGCCGAAGCATCGCCTGGTCGTGATCACCGGGCCGTCGGGCTCGGGCAAGTCGTCGCTCGCGTTCGACA
>JBDUAS010000199.1:0-13577 GCA_040004535.1 Deltaproteobacteria bacterium | reverse complement strand
TCAGCGAGAACTTCCACATCCCGAAAGAGATCATCGTCCTCGAGCGCACGCTGCTGTTGCTGATGGGGCTGTGCACCGAGCTCGATCCGACGCTGAATCCCATGACGGTGATCCGGCCGTATGTCGAGCGGTTCGTGCTCGGCGACGAGGGCGACTGGTCGCAGCTGCTCGTCGAGACCTCGAAGGATCTCGTGATGTCGGTGACGGCGCTGCCTGCCGAGGTCCGCAAGTTCATGCGCGCGGCCCACGCCGGCGAGCTCCAGATCCGGTTCCGGAACCTCGAGAACTCGACCCAGTTGATCTACCGGCTCGGGCACCAGGCGATCTACGTCGCGATCGGAATCTCGGGCGCGGTGCTCGCCACCGTGTTCGAAGGCCGTGGCGAGGTCGATCGCGCGACGTGGGGCTGGTGGACCGCGCGAATCGCGGGCGTGTTCCTGGTGTGGAGCTGGTGGAGCTCGCGAAATCTCCTGCGTAAGCGCTGACGTTGACTTGAACGTGAACCTTCGCTCCACCGCGAGCTTCGACGGTGCGGTGTAGCGATCGACGAGCGGAGCCGCCGAAGGATCGGGGCCTTGGTCGTTCGAGATCCGGCTCCGATCGTCGCCCGATCGGCCGATCGTCAGGTCAACGCCGACGTTTGTCGTTCAGGTTCAGGTTCACCGTCGACGTCAATGTCCACGCATCAGCGCGATCAACGCGATGATGCCAACGACGACCGCGAGACCACCGAAGACGAGCAGCATGATCTTCGTCCAGTCGCGCGGTGAGGTTCCGAACACCTGTTCGGCGCGCTGGCCGTTGATGATCGCGCGGTACGGCGAGCCGCGATAGCGATAGGCGAGGACCCACGCGGGCAGCGCGACGCGGTCCGTGGTCTGGCGCTCCAGCATGCACGAGACCTTGATGTTGCGCAGGCTCGAGCCCGGGATCGCGGGCTTGATGCGGACCTTCGCGAGCCCCTCGATCGCGCGGTACACGGTGTCCCGCGCGGCAGAGCGTTGCGCGTCGAAACCTTCGATCATCGCCGGAACCTCGCCGGTGAGCGACTCGGTGACACCGACGACCTTCGACAGGTCGTAGTACGGCACGAGCTGCGCCGCCTCGACCTGGTTGAGCCCGCGGGTCGCCGGCACGGCGATGTTGCCGAACTCGATCGAGACGACGCCGGAGTGCGGCGCCCACTTCGAGCGATGCGAGTTGTGGTCGGAGTCGGCGGTCCACGCGACCTGGGCCTTCGCGTTGACGATCCACGCGGCCCAGCACAACGGCTGGAGCGTCTCGATCACGGCCTCGTCGGAGAGGGTCTTCGGCGCGAAGAACCCGCGGCGACCGAGCCACGTGCGCAGCGCGCGGGTGGCGGTGTCGCGATCGACCGCGAACGGGATGCGGAGCTGAGCGGTCTCGATCGGATCGACCGGTTGCTCCACCTTCATCACCGCGCCGCAAAACCCGCACGCGGGCGCCTGCTTGTTCGCGTCGTAGCCGATCGCGGCGCCGCAATCGGTGCAGCGCAGGATCGCGGCGCGGGTCTTGTCGGCGCTGCTCGCCGAGCCGGCGACCGGAAGCGCGCACACGGCGCAGCGGAGATCGCCTTCCTCGAGCGGCGTCGCACAACGCGTGCAGCCTGCACTCATCGGGGGTGGTGCTCCCCGAAGTAATGGAACAGGAGCACGGCGGCCGCGATCAGTGCGAGCAACGTGAGGATCGCGAGCACGATCTTCATCGGGGACAGTGGCACCTTACCGGCGATCTCGCCGGTCTGGCCGTTGATCAAGATCCGCAGCGGATCCTTGTCCTCGCGATAGCGCACGGCGAACACCCAGACCGGGACGAGGATGGGATCGAGCGACTCCCAGCTGACACGCGTCTTGTACGTGAGGTCCGAGTACGAATCGCCCGGCATGAACCGGCCGAGCTTCGCGCCGACCTGATCGACCGCCTCGCCGCGCGACAGCTTCAGGCACTCGTCGTTCGCGCGGGAGAACTCCTCGGTGATCCAGCCCGACACGAGCGTGGGCGCGAACCGGCGCATCTGCTTCAGGTCGAACGGTTCGATCCGCTCGAGCTCCGCGTTGCCGAGCCCTCGCGACGCGGTCACGATCACGTCGCTGACGTAGCCGATGTGCTCGCCGGCGAGCGCGCGATACTCGGTACGCGTGACGGTGCGGGTCGCGGTCGTGCTCTTGCCCTGCGCATCGGTGGTCGTGTAGGTCTCGGTCTCCTGGTAGTTCTCACCGATCTGCGCGGTGTATTCCGTTCGCGCGACGGCGCTGTACAAGTACGCCGGTACGTACACGCCCCGCAGATCCTCGACCTTGGCACTTCGTAACGAGGAGTCCGCGAACATGGTGCGGCTGCCGAGCCAGCGATCGAGCGCGCGACGCGCGACCGCGGCATCGCCGATGAACGTGACTACGAACTGCGGGTCGGGCAGGCCGGCCGTCGGCGGCCTCTCGACGAAGTTCGGGCTATCGCAGTACGGGCAGCGCTGGGTGCGAACACCGTCGAAGCTGAGGGTCGCTCCGCACTGGCCGCACGCGAACGTGACACCACCGCTCGGGCGACCCGCCGGTGCCGACACACCCGAAACAGCCATCGCAAAATCGTAGCAGCGCTAGCGCATCGTGCGGTCACTCCCGCTGTTTTTTGGACACCGGAGGATCCCCACGCGACGATTACGGTCCGGTCGAAACAAACGACCGGCTTCCCCCGTTAGTCTCAGGTCGCGCAGCACCCCCGGAGTTGTCATGGTCGCAGTCATTGGTAACGTGATCGCAGGACTTGGAGTCGTTAGCCTGTTCGCGGCAACGTTGCGGCTGACCAAGCCCGTGGCCAAGCCCGCGAAGTAGTAAGCTGGGTCGGTGGCCACCACCGTCCTGCCACGCGTCGCGCGGCCGCCGGCCGTCGACGAGCTCACGCTTGCCGACACGCAAGCGGTGAGGCTGCTCCTCCGTGGCGATTCGGTGATCGATTGGCACCGGCTGTCGTTCGAGGACCACAGCGAGGTCGATCGGTTCCTCCGGCTGAACGAGTTCGATCCCGAGTCCGACGAGGAGATCGGCCGGCTCGAGGAGTTGCGCGCGGACGCGGTCGACTACTTGGGCCGTGCGTTCAACCTGACGCTCAGCGACGACGTCGCCGAAGAGCTCGCGGCGCGCGACTTGTTCCTGGTCGCCTCGAGCGACGGTCCGCACCAGAAGCTCGCGTGCGTCGTCCTGAAGGTGATGCATATCATCCATCACATCGCGGGCCGCGCCGCGCTGTTGAAGATCTCGGTCTCCGACGAAGTGATCTTCCGCGAGATCGAGCTGAAGGTGATGCAGGTCGTCGAGCAGCTGCGCGCGGCGGGTGCGCCGATCGCGGAGTTCGAGTGGAGCCGCAAGCCGCGCGACTCGCAGATCACGAAGCTGCTCGCGAAGCGCTCGACCCTCGCGGCGAGCATCTACGACAAGCTGCGGTTCCGCCTGATCGTGCCGCACGACTCGGACCTGGTGCCGATGCTCGTGACGCTCGTCCGCAGCCTCGTGCCGTTCAACTACATCGTGCCCGGCGAATCGGTGAACCAGCTCGTCGATCTACGCCAGACGCTCGCCGCGTCGAACCGGCGGATCCCGACCGCGATGCCCTTCAACGAGTTCTCCGGCCCCGAGTACCGGATCGTGAACTTCGTCGCCGATCTGCCGCTCCGGGTGGAGCGCATGCTGCCGCGTGCCGAGATTCCGCCGGATCTCTGCCACGTCGTATTCGCGCTGACCGAGTTCCAGATCTGCGACAAGGCGACGTCGATCCGCAACGAGTCCGGCGCGTCGAGTCACGAGGCGTACAAGCAGCGCCAGCACGAGCGCGTGCGCGAGCGCCTGTTCCGCGAAGAAGACCCGGTCAAGGACGACTAGGTAGTACTTTGCCAGGGAGATTCTGACCGGTTGAATCCGAGCCCGAGCCCGAGCCCGACTTTCGCAACCCGCGACGCATCGGGCCGATACGGCTTAGGCCGACAGCTGGTGCTGGCCGGTCGGCGAGTCGTTCATCAACGCCGCGTAGACATCGTCAGCAGTCGGCCGATCGCGAGGGTCCGGCGACAGCATGTCATTGACGAGCGTACCGAGCGGGTCAGCGCTACCGAGCAGGTCGCGCGCGACGTCCGGGAACACGCCCGTCAGGCCGCGATATGCGATCGCACCGAGCGTGTAGAGATCCGCGCGCTGATCGATCGGTCCGTGCAGATGCTCGGGCGCGACGTAGACATTGATCGCCGGTGGATCGCCGAACGTCGGGATCCCGGGCGAGCGCAGCGAGGCCCAGCCACCGATCGAGATGGGCGTCGTCGCATACGGATCGTCATCGATCACGACGATCTGATGCGGCCGCAGGTAGCCGTGCACGATCTCGTGCGAGTGCGCGTACGCGAACACGCTGGCGGCGCCGCGGACGAGCGCGCTCGCTTCATCGTGGGTGAGCCGGCCTTGCGCGAACAGCTCGGCCAGCGACGCACCGTGCGGGCGCTGCGACGCGACCCACGGGCGCTGATCGTAGAGCGTGCCGTGATCGAGGATCTGCGCGAGCCCCGGATGCGAGAGTGGCTCGAGCATCGATTGCGCGCGCACGAACCGGACGTCGACGAGCCGGCTGTCGTCCCGCGCGGCGGTCTCGATCGTGATTCGCTGGTGGGTGAGGGCGTCCTCGGCGTCGTAACACTGAGGTGCGATCCGGCGGACGATCTTGAAGATCCCGACACGGTCGTCGGGCAAGAGGTCGGCGCCGGCGGGACGCGGCTGTACTCCCACGGAGCGACGTAGTGCACCGCTCGTGCCTCGCGAGGTCACGCTGGATTCGCGAGTTGCGAGGTGCGCGCGCTGGGGACAGCCGACCTCTGTAGCTCGAGGTCCACGTCCGTCAGACCCCGGCGACCCGCACCTACACGATCATGGAGTCGCCGGTCGGAGCGCCTTACGAGGAAGTCGGTGACCCCGCGGACCTTCGGCGAGGCCTGACGATGCAGCGGCTGGACGGCGTAGACCGGTCGAGTCTCGCCGGTTGCTCCGTCGAGGACCCGTGCTGCGGCCGGCCCGACGATGCCCCGCGTCGACATCGCCGCGCACCATGAAGTCGAGCAAGCCTCCCCGGGTTTCCAGGAGGCCGCGCACTCCATGCGTGCGACACACCTCTCTCCGATCCTCGGCCCGATCTTCGGTTCGCTCGCCGGCGTCTGCCCGGTCATGGTGTTCGTCGGCACGCGCGACCTCGTGCTCGGCGACGCGCGTCGGCTCGCAACGGCGGCGCAACAGGTCGCAGTCGAGCCCATCGAGGCCGAACAGATGGTGCACGCGTGGCCGGTCATCGTCGCGCTTCCGGAGGCACGCGTCCCGATCGCGCGGATGGCGGCGCTCCTCGCTGCGCAATGACGTCGAGCTAGTGACGGTCGTCGAACAGGTCGTCGTCGCCCTTGGGCTTCTTCGTCTTCGTCGTTTTCGCGGTCGTTTTCGCGGTCGTTTTCGCGGTCGTTTTCGCGGTCGTCTTCGCCGCGTCGGGCTTCGACTTCGGGTCGGCCTTCGGGTCGACCTTCGTCGTCGTCGCCGCCGGATCGGTCTTCACGCCGACACCCGCCGCCGTGGCTGTATCCGGCTTCGTCACCGGCACTACGGGCGCCGCCGACTTCACGACCGGGTTTGGTGCGGGCGCGGCCGCCGCAGCAGCTTTGTCCGTGCTCATCGTCGTCTCGAGCGGATTCGGCGCGCCGACGTGCGCCCCATCATCCTTGCCCATCGACGTCGCGACCACGAATCCACCTGCACCCGCGGCCACGATCAACGTCGCGACGCCCGCGATCACCCACGCTCGCCCGCCGCGCGAGACCTTCGTCCCCATCTGACCGGCCGCGCCACCGAGGCTCGAACCACCGGTGTGACTCCAGCTCTTCGGTGTCAACGCGGGCGCTGGCGTCAGGCCCATGCCGCCCGATCCGACCGAAACCGACGACAACGACATGTTGCTGTTGCGCGGCTGCGTCAGGATCCTCGTCGCGCGCTCGGCTGATTGCTGCGCGCTCAACGGATCCGAGGCGTACGGCGCGAGCATTCTCGCGAGCTCGCCGACCGATTGGATCCGATTCTTGGGATCTTTCTCCAGGCACCGCATCACGATGCCATCGAGGCCCGGCGGCATCGGCGCGTGCAGCGGCGCGGGCGGATCGGTGCCGACCTTCAACACCAGCTCCGCGTACGTCTCCGCCTCGAACGGCGGCCGCCCCGCGAGCATCTGGTACATCACGACGCCCATCGACCAGATGTCGCTCCGCGGATCGGTGTTCCGCGCCGTGCGCATCTGTTCGGGCGCCATGTACGTCGGCGTCCCGATCACGGTCTGCGTGCCGGTGAGCTCGCTGAGCTCCTGCGGCGTCTTCGAGATCCCGAAATCCAGGATCTTCAGCAGCGTCGAACCGTCCGGCCGGCGCGTGATGAAGAAGTTCGACGGTTTGATATCGCGATGGACGATGCCGACCGAGTGCGCCTCGGCGAGGCCCTCGCACGCTTGCAGGATCAGATCGACGACCGGCTGCGCCAGCTGCGGCCCGTGATGGCGCAGGATCTGGTTGAGGTCGAAGCCGTCGAGATACTCCATCACGATGAACGGCGTGCCCTCGGGCAGGGTGCCGACATCCATGACGCGCGCGATGTGCTCGCTCCGCAGCCGGACGGTCGACTGGGCCTCGCGCAAGAACCGCGCGACCGTCGACTGGCTCTCGACCATCTGCGGCAGCAGGATCTTGATCGCCACCGGCTGCTGCAGATACAGGTGGCTCGCCTTGACGACGCGGCCCATCCCGCCGATCCCGATCACCTCGTCGACGCGGTACTTTCCGAGGAGGATGTCCCCTG
Organism: Deltaproteobacteria bacterium; assembly: GCA_040004535.1. Taxonomy (GTDB): domain Bacteria; phylum Myxococcota_A; class Polyangia; order Haliangiales; family Haliangiaceae; genus JABFXX01. The sequence continues at coordinate 6,699 of JBDUAS010000199.1, read as the reverse complement.
GGTTGGCGACGGCGGCCACAGCCCGTCGATGGTAGCAGCGATCTACGCGAAATCCTCAGACAAACTGCAACCAGTGGTCGTGCTTGGAGTCGTTGCCCTTCACGACGGAGAAGAACGACTCCTGCAGTCGGCGGGTCAACGGGCCCGCTTCGCCACGGCCGATCTTGCGGTGATCGATATCGCGGACCGGCGTGATCTCGGCGGCGGTGCCGGTCAGGAACACCTCGTCGGCGACGTACAGCTCGTCGCGCGCGATCATCTCTTCACGGACCTCGACGCCTTGTTCGCGCAGCAGCTGGATCGTCGTGTCGCGCGTGATGCCCGCGAGGATCGCGGCTGCGAGCGGCGGCGTGCGGACGACGCCGTTCTTGATGATGAAGATGTTCTCGCCGGTGCCCTCGGCAACCATGCCCTGCGGATCGCACATCAGCGCTTCCTCGAAGCCGCTCTTGACCGCCATTCGCTTCGCGAGCACCGAGCTCACGTACTGGCCGCAGATCTTGCCCTTGTTCATCACGCTGTTCGAGTTCGAGCGCGAGAACCCGGACACCATGCACTTGATGCCCTTCTTGAGCCCCTCGTCACCGAGGTAGCTGCCCCAGTCGTAGCAGGCGATCATCGTGCGGACGGGCGGCTCGAACGAGCCGAGGCCCATCGCGCCGTAGCCGAGGTAGACGAGCGGGCGCAGGTACGCCGAGGTCATCTTGTTCGCCTTGATGACCTCGACGCACGCCGCCATGAGCTGTTCGCGGGTGTACGGCACGTCCATCGTGCAGATCACCGACGAATCGAGCAGCCGGTCGATGTGCTCGCGGAGCCGGAAGATATGGGTCTTGCCGTCGGCGCGCTGATACGCCCGGATGCCTTCAAACGCGCCGACGCCGTAGTGCATCGTGTGCGCGAGGAGGTGCTCGGTCGCGCTGTCCCAAGGGAGCAACTGTCCGTCGAGCCAGATCGAATCGACCTTCTTCAGCAGGGCCATGCCTGGTTGGTACCAACCCCAGCTTCACAGCACAAGCCACAGTCGGGTGTGCTTCGCACAGCTACACGTGACGCGCTGCGGCTGCGCAGCGGGCTACGCACCGACGACGAACGAACGAATGCGCGGTGCTCTTCGAGCAACGCGGTCGCGCGCGGTGAAAGAGCGATCTCGCGTGTCGTTCGGATCCGAAACGAGGATGGCGTCGTGCGCGGATCTCGATCTTGGCGTGGCCGATCGGAGATCCGGAGACGCGGCCTCAGACGTGGCGCGTGTACGTGCACGTGCACGTGTCACGTGTATGTGCACGATCCGATTTCGGCCGGTGTCCGTCGGGTGGGGGACCCTCGCCAACGTCGTGAGATCGCTACCCGGCCTGCTACCAGATCGACCAGGGGCGACTACTGCCCGGCCCGATACCTTGACAGTTGCTCGACGCCGCATTACCCAAAGCCTTGAAAATTCTCGACGATGCGTGATCTCTACGAAGTACTCGGGGTCGAAAAGGGCGCGAGCCAGGCCGATCTAAAGAAGGCCTATCGCAAGCTCGCGCAGGAGTTCCATCCCGACAAGAACCCCGACGACAAAGTCGCCGAGGAGAAGTTCAAGGAGTGCGCGAACGCGTACCAGATCCTGTCGGACGACGATCAGCGCGCCGCGTACGATCGCTACGGCTTCGACGGGCTGCGCGGGCGCGGCGCGGGTCCGCAAAACGTCGAGGACATCTTCAGCGCGTTCGGCGATCTGTTCGGAGATTTCTTCGGCGGGCGCGGTGGCGGTGGTGGACGGCGGCAACCGCGCGGCGCGGATCTGCGCGTCGATCTCGAGCTGACGTTCCCCGAGGCCGTGTGGGGCGTGACCAAAGAAGTGAAGGTCTCGCGCGATATCGCGTGTGCGGCGTGCACCGGTACCGGCGCCGCCGCGGGGACCAAGCCGGACGTCTGCAAGACGTGCCAGGGCAAAGGCCAGGTCGTCCACTCGCAGGGCTTCTTCATGGTCCAGTCCACGTGTCCGCAGTGCCGCGGCGCGGGCAAGCAGATCAAAGAAGTCTGCCCCGAGTGTCGCGGTCGCGGCGTGCAGCCCGAGACCTCGACGCTGTCGGTCACCGTGCCGGCCGGCGTTGACGACGGCCAGACCTTGCGGCTCGCCGGCAAAGGCGAGACCGCGGCGGGCGGCACCACTGGTCACCTCTACGTCGTGCTCCACGTCCAAGGCGACGAGCGGTTCAAGCGAGATGGTGAGGACATCCTCAGCGAGGTCCCGATCAGCTTCGTCAAGGCCGCGCTCGGTGGCGAAATCGACATCTACACGCTCGAGGACAAGGTCACCGGCTCGGCGACGGTCGAGCTCAAGCCCGGCACGCAGCCCGGTGACGTCATCGTGCGGCGCGGCTGCGGCATCCCGCGGATCGGCCACGGCGGACGTGGCGATCACGTGATCCAGTGGAAGGTCGAGATCCCGAAGAAGCTCTCCCAGAAGCAGCAAGACCTGCTGCGCGAGCTCGCGACCGACCTCGGTGAAGACGTGAAGGCCGAAAAGCGCGGCCTGTTCAGCCGCAAGAAGTAGTCCGATAGGGACGGTAACTACTTACTCAACTTGTCGCGCCGATCTGTCCGAGATCATTAAGCGCGAGAGGGACGGTTACAACTTTAGGCCGTCGATGTCTGGGCGATGTCGAGAAACTGTAGTCGGCTCCGACTCCAGAGCATGCAGACAAACATCTCCACGTTCCTCTGGTTCGATAACAACGCCGTCGAAGCCGCGAAGCTGTACTGCGAGATCATTCCCGACGCGAAGCTCACGAGCACGACGCCCATGAGCGCGAGCTTCGAGATCGGAGATCAGCGCTACATCGCGTTCAACGGCGGTCCACACTACAAGCTGACGCCAGCGGTTTCGCTGATGGTCCAGGTCGACACCCAGGCCGAGATCGATGCGCTGTGGTCGAAGTTCATCACGACCGGCGGAACGGAATCGCGCTGCGGTTGGCTCGTCGATAAGTTCGGGCTGTCGTGGCAGATCATTCCGAAGAAGCTGCTCTCTCTAATTGGCGACAAGGATCCGGCCAAGGCGCAGCGCGCGTCGCAGGCGATGTTGCAGATGCAGAAGATCGACATCGCTGCGATCGAGCAAGCGCACCGCGGCTAAAGTTGTAACCGTCCCTGTCGGCTCGAGTCGTTTCGCGACGTTCGAGACGACAAGTTGAGTAAGTAGTTACCGTCCCTATCTGGGGACGAACAGTTTGATCTCGACGCGGCGGTTGGCCAGGCGGCCTTTGGCGGTCGCGTTATCGGAGACGGGATCCTCGGCGCCGACACCTTCGACGACGACGCGGCCTTCGGGCACGCCGGCGGCGACGAGCGCCTGGCGGACGGCTTCGGCGCGGCCGTGCGCGAGCTGGGTCGCGATCGCATCGACGTCGGGCGGCGGCTGGCCGGGCTCGGGCGTCGCGAACGCCTTCGCCTCGCGATCGTCGGTGTGGCCGACGAGCACGACCTTGATCGACGGATGGTCGGCCATGATCTTCGCGATGTTCAAGATCGACTTGTGCGCGGAGTCGCGCACCACGGTCTCGCCTTCGGCGTAGAGCAGGCCTTCGATCGTGCCCTTCAGCGATTCGACGTCGGGCGGCACGGTGTCGGGGCAGCCGTCGTCATCCTCGAAGCCGTTGAAGGTCTCGGGCTGCATCGGACACTTGTCGGCGATGTCGAGCACGTGGTCGCCGTCGTTGTCGATGTCGGGACAGCCATCGGCGTCCTCGAAGCCATCCATGTCCTCTGGACGGTCCGGACACTTGTCCTTCGCGTCGGGGATGCCGTCGCCGTCGCGATCGGAGGGCGTGGCGTTGACCGGCAACTCGGGGGCGGCTGCGACGTGCTTCTCGCCGAGGTGGATGTCGATGCCGATGTTGAACTCTGCCTCGTAGCCGAGCAGCGGCGGGTTCTCGCCGGGCACGATCACGAACCGGGCGTCGGCGCGGAACGCGAAGCCCTTGTCGGTGTTGATGCGGACGCCGCCACCGACGTAGCCTTCGCCGATCACGCCGGAGTTGAGCGTCATCCGCTTGGACGACAACGCGATTGGCGCGCCACCACCGACGACGACGAACGGCTGGATCCGGCGGCCCGGCATCAGCTCGAACCGAACTTGCACCCGCGGATCGAGCCAGTAGATGTCGGCGGGGATCGCGTTCATCGGCGTCGTGGTCTTCGTCGGCGAAAACGCGAGCTCGAATTCGGGGAACAACCACGGCAAGCCGAATTGCTTCGCGACACGCGCGCCGAACGCGACGCCGTTCTCGAGCATCGGGTGCGCGGGCTCGCCGTCGATGTAGCCGAGCGCCGAGTGCTGGCTGAAGATCCGCGGTCCCAGGAAGGCGCCGAGCTGAGTCGGATCGGCGGCCGCGACCGTGGGCGCTAGCAGGACGAGTAACGCGACTGAGCCCCGATGCATCGCCGGTATCATAAACGGTAACTCCGCACCGTTGCACGGCCCCAGGCCCTTACGTGCGCCTTACACGCGGCGAACGGCCGCGTGACACACTCGAGGCGTGCGTGTCCTGGTAGTCGAAGACGAGCCGAGCCTGCGCGAAGGCATCGCGGACCTCCTGCGTGGCGATGGCCACACCGTGACCGCGGTCGCCGACGGTGTTGCCGGCGTCGAGACCGGCCTCGGCGAGCAGTTCGAGCTCGTCGTGCTCGATCTGATGCTGCCGCGGCTCGACGGCATCGAGGTCTGTCGCCGCCTGCGCAGCGCGCGCCCCGGACTCCCGATCTTGATGCTGACCGCGCGCGGCTGCGAGGACGACAAGGTCCGCGGTCTCGGCGAAGGTGCCGACGACTACGTGACCAAGCCGTTCTCCGCGCGCGAGCTGCTGGCGCGGGTCCGCGCACTCGGTCGCCGCGCCCCAGCGACCGAGTCGCTCGACGAGGTCCAGGTCGATGGTGCGAAGATCGATCTGGCGCGCATGGTCGTTGTCCGCGGCGAGCACCGCACGATGCTGACGCCGCGCGAGGTCGGGATCGTGCGCTGGTTGTTTCAGCATCAGGATCGAATCGTCACGCGCGCCGAGCTGCTCGAGCAGGTGTTCGGCCAGCGCGGCGATCTGCAGACGCGGGCCGTCGACATGGCGATCGCGGTGCTGCGCAAGAAGCTCGAGCGCGACCCGGCGAAGCCGGAGCTGATCGTCTCGGTCAAGGGAGCCGGTTATGCCTGGCGGCTCGCGCGCTAGTCGCGTTGTGATCGCGGCGGCGATCCTCGCGGTGCTGCTCGCCGCGCTGCTCGGCGCCTGGTTCTTGACGGGCTGGAGCGATGTCCGCGCGCGCCAGGCGACGACCGAGACCGCGCCGATCGCGGCGGCGTCGGCAAGGGCGGGCGAGCTCGCGCGGCAGCTGCGCGGCGAGCTCGATCGGCTCGTCGAGCGCGAGGCGAAGCGACCGTACTTCCAGTACCAGAACTTGTTCCACGATCCACGCGCGTCCGCGGGTTGGAGCGTGACCCCGTCGCCGCTCGCGAGCGGCCCGGATGATCCGCTGGTGCTCGGCTATTTTCAGATCGATTCCGACGAGCACGTCACGACGCCGGCGATCAACGACGAGTTCCCGCAGCTCTCCGATCTCAAGCACCTCGTCGAACAAAGAGCGTTTCGCGATCAGGTCGCGCAGTTGTTCGCGCACCAACTCGCGCCGGAGCGTGCGCCGAAGGACGTGCAGCTCGCGCAGCTCGATCCGCCGGTGGTTCATCACCCGCACCCGACGGCGAAACCACGTGGAATCACCGCCGAGGCCGCGCACGATGGAACGAGCACGGGCTCGAGCGCAGGTTCGAATGCGACGACGATTGCGAGTGCTCGGAACCTCACGAACACGGCGCAGACGGTGCAATTAGATCCGGGGACGTACGCCCAGAACTCCAACGCGAACGCGGTGTACGGCGCGGGCACGCGAACGATCGGGGAGCTCGTCGGAACCGGGACCTCCGGTGGATCGGGTGCCAACGCGAACGGTGGGCCCGATAGTGAAAGCGCACCAGGTGGACCACCCACGGGAACGCCGACCGTTGCGGCCACACCGACGGGAAGCCCGAGCACGTATCACGATCCGGTCCAACCCGTCGTTCACGTGCCGGCGCCCAGACCCGCGACGTCATCCCCGATCACGATCAGCATCTCGCCGCTCGAATGGAAGACGCTGCCATTCACCGCGGGGCCCGCGCTCGTCGCGGTTCGCCAGGTCGCGACGCCCGATGGCAACCTCGCACAGGGCTTCGTCGTCGACCGTGCGGCACTCACCCAGTGGCTCGCCACCCACGACGACGATCTGGTCGCGGAATTGCGCACCGGCTCGGGCGCCGACTCCGAGCTGGCGCCGGGCTGGGAGCTCGTCGTCCATCCGAACCCACGCACCGTCGCAGCGGCCGCGCACGACGCCGCGACGATCGCGACCGGCTTCATCGTTCGCTTTCTCGTGATCGGTGCGGTCGCGCTCGTCGCCGCGCTGTTGCTCGTGTGGTTGGTCGCGCGCACGGAGCGCTACGCGCGCGAGCGCAGCCAGTTCGCCGCGGCTGCCGCGCACGAGCTGCGCACGCCGCTCGCCGGGCTCCAGCTCTACGGCGACATGCTCGCAGACGGCCTCGGCGATCCGAACAAGCTCCGCGACTACGCACGGCGGATGAGCGAGGAAGCGTCGCGGCTCGGCCGCGTGGTGTCGAACGTGCTCGGG
>JBDUAS010000470.1:0-4007 GCA_040004535.1 Deltaproteobacteria bacterium | reverse complement strand
GTCGCGAACCACAGATAGCCGTGCAGATCGCGCGTACCGCGATCGACCCGGTCGTTCGACAGACCATCGGCGGTCGTGTAGACGCGCGCGGCGAGGCGATCGGCTCGCGCCGGCATCACCATCGAGACGACCACGAGCGCGGCCACCACCCACTGCACGCGCCCATGGTCGCCGCGACGGACCATCCGCGCAACCGTTGAACGTGGCTACGGCGTCGGCCCGGGGCGGGGAGCATGAACATGCGCCCCTAGATCCGCGACGCGAGCAGTGCCTGGCCGTTGCGCAGCGGCAGCTCGATCGTGAACTTCGCGCCGCCACCCGGCGCGTCGTTGATCGTGATCCGGCCACCGTGATCGCTGACGATGCGATGGACGATCGCGAGGCCGAGCCCGGTGCCGCCCTTCGCGTGCTTGGTCGTGAAGTACGGCGCGAACACCTTGTCCTTGAGCTCGGACGGCACGCCCGGACCGTTGTCCTCGACGATCAGGGTCAACCGATCGGGCGCGTCTCCGCGCTTGGTCGTCACCGTGACTCGACCGCCATCGCGCCCGCCGAGTGCATCGCGGCCGTTCTCGACGAGGTTGAGCAGGACCTGGTTCATCTGGCCCTTGTCGGCATCGAGCTCGGGCAGCTTCGGATCGAGCTTCGCTTCGACTCGCGGCGTCGAGTCCTTGTACAGGGCGAGCGAGCCCCGGATCACGTCATTGAGATCGACCCGGCCGAACTCGGGCTTCGGCATGCGCGCGAAGTCGCTGAACTCGGCGACGATCCGCTTCAACCGATCGACCTCCTCGAGCACGGTCGTCGTCGACTCTTCGAGGATCTCGGCAAACTCCGGGTGCTGCTTCTTGTACGACTTGCGCAGCGTATCCATCGCCATCTGGATCGGCGTCAGCGGATTCTTGATCTCGTGGGCGAGCCGGCGCGCGATCTCCTGCCACGCCGCGATCCGCTCGGCGATCACGAGCTTCTCCTTGGAGGTCTTGAGATCCTCCATCATGAAGTTGAACGCGTTCGCCACCGCGCCGACCTCGTCGCGATCGCGCACGGGGACACGGTGATCGAGGTCGCCGCGCGCGGCGGCGATCGAACCTTCGACGAGCTGATCGAGATCGCGAGCGGTGCGGCGCGCGACGAGCGAGCCGACCAGCACGACCGCGAGCAGCGCACCGAGCGCGAGCAGCGCGGACGTCAGCGTGATGTTGAACAGCGTCTGATCGAGGCCACCGTCGCTGACCGCGACCTCGATGAACGCGACCGGCTTGCCATCGGGCCCGGAGAGCGCGGTGCGCAGCGTGTCCTTCTCCTTCGCCAGCTTGCTCCAGGCGGCGTCGACCCGCTTCGGCGGCAGCATGACCTCGCCGCTCGGCGACACGATCCGCGCGTCGGTGGTATCGGTGCCGCGGACGTTCGATAATAGATCGTCGGTGACGCGCTTGCCGGCGGCGAGCGCGACGCTATAACCACCCTCGCGGGCGACCTGCGCCGATTCGATCACGAGCACGGTCTCCGCGGTGTGGCCGGTCATGATCGAGTCGCGCGTGAAGAACGGCTTGCCCCCGGTCGCCTCGGCGCGCTGGCGCACGACCGGCAACGGGTTCGGATCGCCGATCCGCGCGCGATAGTGCGGCGACACGAGCACGACATCGTCGGGCCCGGTGATCGTCAGGAGATCGAGCGACAGCCCTTTCATCGTCTGCTCGGCCTGGCCGCGCAGGCGGTGCTGCGCCTCGGCCGTGAGCTCGCCCGAGCTCTTCTCGAGATCGATCAGGAGCTGGCCGATGAACGGATGGTCCGAGCTCGCGAGTGCGGAGGCCGCGGCATGGACGTCTTGTTCGAGCCGATGGACCTCGCGCTCGACGAACTGGCTCGCCTGGTTTCGATTCGTATTGTAGTTGTCGCGCCACTTCTTGGTGAGCACGCGCGTCGTGATCACGGCCGCGATCGTGATCGGAACCAGCGCGGCGAACGCGAGCGTGACGGTGAACCGGCCGCGCAGCTTCACGGCTTGCCTCGCGAAGGCACGGGCGAGCCGAACAGGAACGCGTCCTCGAAGCACGGCCGGCCGAGCGCGTCGAACGCGATGCCGTGGAGGTCGGTGCGGTACCACAGGCGCACCGAGCGAAACAGGAGCGGCACGATCGGGACGCGCTGTGCGAACGCCTTTTCGGCCGCGACCAGATCGAGCGTGTTGGTCTGGAGCGCCGACACCGGCCAGGCGTCACCGCCGGCCGCGAATGCCGCGCCCCACCACACGCGCGTCGCGGCGACCGGCTCGACGAGCTGGCCGATCCACAGATCGACCTTGCCCGTGCCGACGCGCTCGCGCAAGACCTGCGCCGTGACCTGTGTGACGGTCCACGCGATGCCGAGCTTGTCGAGTGCGAGGCCGACACGCTCGGCAATGTCGCGGTCGTCGGGCCGGGTGTCCTCGACGAGGATCTCGAGACGCACCGCGCCCGGTCGCGCGAGCTCCGGGGTGTGCTTCGCTGCCTCGGCGAGCTGCGCGCGCGCCTGATCGAGATCGCCGGTCTTGCCCGCGCTATCGAGCGGCATCGCGTTCGGCACGGGCACGCGGGTCGGCACGATCTGCTCGCCCGAGCCGATCTGCGCGAGGCCACCGCGCGCGAGGCCGAGATCGAGCGCGCGCCGGAACGCCGGATCGCGTTCGAGCGCGGGATGCGCGGCGCCAAACCCGACGTAGACGAGCAGCGCGGTGGGTCCAGCGACGTCACGCGCCGCGAACGTCGGCGTGCCGCCGGCGAACGCCGCCACGCCGCGCGACGAGGTGTGCGCGTTGCCGGTCTCGAACCGGCGCGCTTCGCCGTCGGCGGTGTCGTACCAGCGCAGCTCGAGTCGATCGATGAACGGCCGGCCGGCGAAGTGATTGTCGAACGCACGCAGCGCGAGCCGGTGATGCGCGAGCTCGGCTTGCTCGATCGCGAACGGCCCCGAGCCGATCACCTTGCCGCTCGCCGGCGCGCGCCCGGCCTTCGTGATCGAGAGCTGGGGCAGCGCGAGCAGCTGAGCGAGGTCTCCCGGTGGTGCCGCGAGCGAGAGCTCGATGCCATCGCCGTCCGCATGGATCGCCGTGACGATCGGCAGCGCGTAGTGCAGCGTCATCCGCGCGCGCTCGAGCGAAGCCGCGACGTCCTGCGCGGTCAACGCGGTGCCGTCCTGGAACACGACCCCCTTCTCGAGCTGGATCCGCGCCGTCGTCCGCTTCTCGTCGAACACGGGCAGTGCGGCGGCGAGATGGGGCCGCGCCGCGCCGTCCGGGCCGAGCACGTAGAGCGTGTCGAAGACCAGGCCGATCACGGTCAGCTCGGCGTGGGTCTTCGCCGCGACCGGATCGAACGTCGCCGGCCCACCGAGCAGCGTCGCCTCGACCGAGCCGCCGTAGCGCGGGCGGAGCTCGGCGTGAGCGGTTCCGGCGAGCGCGGCGAGGAGTACGACGAGGCGCTTCAATTCAGCCTCCACAGATCGACGCGCGTCGACCCGACGAGCCGGACCGCCGCGATGATCGCCGGTGCACCATCGAAGTCGCCGACCGCGAGCGCCGCCACGCCGCCGGCGTTGAACGCCTTCTTGAGCTTGGTCTTGCGCTCGTCCTCGCCGAGCGTCACGACCCGCACGTCATCCGGCTCGCCCGGCGCGCTCGCGCTCGCGAACACGACTTCGGGGCGACCATCGCGATTCAGATCGGCGACCTCGAACGCGGTGCCGGCATTCGTGATCGTGACATCGCTCGTGCGCTGGCACGCATCGCCATCGCAGCGCGAGATCGCGACCTCGAGCTTGCCGGTCAGCCCGAGCGTGCTGCGGACCCGCAGCAGCTTGCCTTCTGGATCCACGACATCGTTGCACCGCACGCCGTAGTAACCGGCCTTGTCGTCAACCGTCGCACCGCCTTCGGCGGCACTGCGCGCCGGGCCTTCGCCCGGCTTGCCGCCAACCGTCGCACCGCCTTCGGCGGCACTGCGCGCCGGGCCTTCGCCCGGCTTGCC
>JBDUAS010000198.1:0-13592 GCA_040004535.1 Deltaproteobacteria bacterium | reverse complement strand
CACGTGTTCCCGCTCCGCGGCAATCACGAGTACTACATCGAGTATCGCGGCCGGATCTACGGCGGCGTGAAGCCGGCCGAAGCGATCAACACGCTGATCGGTCACGTCCCCGGCGAGGTGTTCCAGGACTACATGCGGATGTTCGACGAGCTGCCGAACATGCTGTTCTTCGACGACCTGATGTTCGTCCACGCCGGCATCCCGCGCGACGCCGACATCAAGGCGAAGCTCACCGACATGGCGGCGCTCAACGATCCGGATATCCGGTTCCAGATGCTGTGGAGCGATCCGTCGACGGCCGACTTCATCCCCGACGAGCTCCAGGCCCAGAACGCGCGGTTCCCGTTCGGCAAGCGCCAGTTCGAGGCGTTCATGACGCGGTTCGGCTGCTCGATGATGTTCCGCGGCCACGAGAAGGTCGACGCCGGGTTCCGCACGATGTACGGCGAGGTCGCGTCGCTCGCGACGCTGTTCTCGGCGGGCGGCGCGGACAACTTCGATCTGCCGCCGGAGTCGAGCTACCGCACGGTGACGCCGATGGCCGCGACCGTGCGGCTCGAGGGTGGCACGTCGACGGTGACGCCGTGGTTGATCGACTACAAGCGCTTCAACGATCCCAAGCGCAACCGATTCTTCGCGACGCCGCCCGAGATCGAGCACAAAGTCGGCTGACGTTAGCGTGCGTTTGCCCACACTTGGTGCGGAAGGGGTCGGCGCCTCGCCGCGTTAACAGGCGTGAGCTGAACAAGTCGCGGCACGTTCGTCGCGTGCGATACCATCGCGACATGAGGCGAGCTGTCCTGACGTTGCTTTCCGTCGCGGCCCTGACCGGAACGGCGGGCGCGAATGGCCGCCCGGCCGGAACGTCGACGATCAACTTCGAGCAGGGCAATCCCCAGCACATCGCGGCCGGCATGACGTTCGGGTTCCTGCGCTCCGAGGACGGCGGCGTGACCTGGAAGTGGATGTGCGAGAAGGCGATCGGCTACGGCGGCACGTTCGACCCGGACTACGCGTACAGCCCGACCGGCGCGATCTTCGCGACCACGTTCGATAGCCTCACCGTGCTGCGCCCGGCGCCGGCCGGCGACGGTTGCACGTTCGCGGCGACGCCCGCGGGCACCACGTTCGTGTCGGCCGCCGAGATGGGACCCGACGGCGCCGTCTACTACGCGGCCGCGGATCCGCACGACGGCAAGATCTACAAGTCGACGAACGACGGCATGACGTTTCCGGTGTCGGGCTCGCCGGGGCTCGACAACGACTGGTGGGACTCGATCATGATCGCGCCATCGGACCCGACGCGGATCTACCTCACCGGCTATCGCTACAAGAAGGTCTGCTCGAACAACACGAGCATGACCTGCACGGTGCCCGCTGATTGTGGCGGCACCAACACGTGCGATAGCCAGAAGGTCGAGCTGATGTTCCGCAGCGACAACGGCGGCTCGACGTACATGCAGCTGACGCAGACCGGTCTGACCCTGACGAACCAGTCGACGATCGACGTGGTCGGCATCGATCACGCGCTGCCGAACACGGTCTACATCCACGTCAACCTCGACCACCTCAATCCCGACAACTCGACGTCCGGCGACAGCATCTACAAGAGCGTGAACGGGGGCGGGACGTGGACGAAGATCCTGTCCACGAGCGATCCGTTCGGCCTGGTGTTCCTCGCGCGGTCGAACCACGACCTGATCGCCGCGACTCAGACCACCGGCTCGCAGAAGTCGACGGACGGCGGCACGACATGGACCCCGCTGGCGAGCCCGCCGCACATCAACTGCCTCGTCGAGAATCCGGGCGACACCAGCGTATGGGCCTGCACGCATAACTACGATTCACCCGGCATCCCCGGCGACGGCTACGGCATCATGAAGACGACCGACTACGCGACGTGGACCGGTGTCCTACGCTTCCAGGACATCAACGGCGTCGTGCAGTGCGGTGCTGACACCGTGCAGGCCCAGCAGTGCGTGAGCTCGTACATGGGAAAGCCGTCAGTCTGGTGCTGCCTCAAGGATCAACTCGGCATCACCGATACCTCGGTCGATTGCACCGGCATCAATAGCTGCGCGGTCGCGGGCGACGGCGATGACGCCGGCAATACGATGGTTACACCTCCGAAGAAGGGCTGCTGCAACGCGGGCGGCTCGGGACCGGGCGCGCTGCTCTTGGCCGGCAGCGTGGGTGCGCTACTCTGGAGACGAAGGAGACGTTAACTCCATGCTGTCGCGCCTCGATCGCTTCGCCTATCACTCGCAACATCTCTCGTTTCTGATCAACGCGACGGTGGTGCAGGAGGCGGCGCGGATCGCGACGCGCACGCCCCGCGTGAAGATCTCGAAGGAGATCTTGAAAGAGCTGCAGCGCAGGCGCCACGAGCTCCATCGCATCGACCTCGCGAACGTCGAGGCGGGGCTGTATCCGCGCGAGCTGTTGTTCGATATCCCGACGCGCCGCTACCTCCGCGACCTGCCGAAGCTGCTCGCCGACGCGCGTCACGTCGTGAAGCGCAAGCACGACAACAACTACAAGGACATTCCGGCGGTCGACAAGGACCGGTTCCCGCCGTACTACCGCCGCACGTTCCACTGGCAGAGCGGTGGCTACTTCAGCGAGTTCTCGGCGCAGGTCTACGAGCTCGGCGTCGAGCTGTTGTTCCGCGGCACTGCGGACGTGATGCGCCGCCAGATCATCCCGCCGATCACGCGCTGGTTGAACGAACATCTCGGCGACATGAGTGGCGATGCGCGTCTCCTCGACGTGGGCTGCGGCACCGGCCGCACGCTGCACCAGCTGGCGAGCGCGCATCCACACCTGCGGCTGCACGGCGTGGACATGTCGCCGGCGTACATCAAGCAAGCGCGCAAGCGGTTGCTCGACGTCGACGAGGTCACGCTCGCGGCGGAGAATGCCGAGGCACTGCCGTGGGCCGACGGAACGTTCGACCTCGCGACGAGCGTCTACATGTTCCACGAGCTGCCGCGCAACGCGCGCCGCAACGTCCTGCGCGAGCTGTTCCGCGTGGTCCGGCCAGGTGGCCTCGTCGTGATCGAGGACTCCGCACAGCTCTCGGAGAGCGGCTTTCTCGAGCCGGTGCTGCGCGGGTTTCCGGCGGAGTTTCACGAGCCGTTCTACGCGGACTACCTCGAGGACGACCTCGCGGACATCCTGCGGGAAGTCGGGTTCACGAACGTACGGACCGAAGCGCATCTCGTCGCGAAGGTCGTTCTCGCGACGCGCGGCTAGGCTATCGTCGCGGCATGAGCCGCAACGATGGTGACGACAACGACGCGCGGGCGCGGCTCGATCAGCTTCGCGGCGAGCTCGGCGCGATCGATCGAGAGATCCTGAACCTGGTCGCGAAGCGCCAGGCCAAGGCGATCGAGATCGGCCAGACCAAGCGCGAGCTCGGGCTGCCGACGCGCGACTTTCTTCAGGAGAAGGACGTCGTCCAGCGCGCGCGCAAGGCGGCCGGTGACCAGGGCCTGCCTGAATCGCTCGGCGAAGAGCTCGTGCTCGCGTTCATCCGCGCGTCGCTGACGGTGCAAGAACAAGATCTGATCGCGAAGGAAGGCGAGGGCTCGGGCCGGCGCGCGCTCGTGATGGGTGGCGCCGGCCACATGGGCGCGTGGTTCGTGCGCTACCTGCGCGCGCAGGGGTTCACCGTCGAGATCTCGGATCCCGCCGACGGTCAGGAGGGCGTCGTCAATCACCGCGACTGGAAGCGCGCGAAGCTCGATCACGAGCTGATCGTGATCGCGGCGCCGATGTCGGCGACGAATCAGATCTTGAAAGACCTCGCGGCCGCGCCGCCGGCAGGCGTCGTGTTCGATGTCGGCTCGCTGAAATCGCCGTTGCGCGAGGGCCTGCACGCGCTGCGCGATGCCGGTGGCCAGGTCTGCTCGGTCCACCCGATGTTCGGTCCAGACACGGCGCTCCTCAGCGGCCGCCACGTGATCTTCGTCGACCTCGGCGCGGCGGCGGCGACCGCGGCCGCACGTGCGCTGTTCGAGCCGACGATGGCGACGCTCGTCGACATGGATCTCGAGAGTCACGATCGGCTGATCGCGTACGTGCTCGGCCTGTCGCACGCGGTCAACATCGCGTTCTTCACCGCGCTCGCCGAAAGCGGCGAGGCCGCGCCGAAGCTCGCGACGCTATCGTCGACGACGTTCGATGCGCAGCTCGGGGTCGCGGCGAACGTGGCGATGGAGAACCCGGATCTTTACTTCGAGATCCAGACGCTGAACGACTACGGCACCGAGTCGCTCGCGGCCCTATTGTACGCTGTCGAACGGCTGCGCTCCGTCGTTCGCGCGAATGACCTCGAAGGCTTCCGTGCGCTGATGACGCGCGGCAAGGGCTACCTGGCTGACCGCGTGACGGTGAAGCGATAGATCGCCGTCCAGGTACGTTTTTGGCGATACGCTCCTCGGTCAGGACTACGCGTCTGGCGACGCTGGTTAGGGAGGCGTGATGAGAGTGATGGTGGTGCTGGTAGCGGTGGCGGCTTGCGACGCGGGCGTGAAGACGAACGATCGAGCTCGAGAGGTGAAGCCACCGCCTCCTGCTCGACCCGTCGGCGCGTCGGCCGGCTATCCGCCAGAGCAGCGCGACGAGGTTCGCGCCGGGATCCTGGACATCACGGTGACGACGACACTGGACCCGTCGCCGCGAATCGCCCGCGATCTCGAGAAGCAAGCGATCGCGTCACAACTCGAGGTATGCGGCCGGAAGTGGCTCAGGCCACCGCGCGGTGGGATTGCGGCGCGCTTCAGCGTCGATGGCCAGGGCACCGTCTATGGGCTCGAGACCGGCACGGGGTTCTCGGAACATTGCTTCCGTCCGAAGCTCGAGCACATGAAGTTCTCGCCGGGCGAGGCGACGCTCGTGACCCTCACGGCGATGTACCAACCGGAGAGGCAAGACGATTACCTCGCGAACCGCCGGCTGGGTCGGATGGATCTCAATATCTTCTCGATGGGGCTGACGACAGCCGAAGTCGTAAAGCGGCTGGCGCCAGCGCGTGCCGAGCTCGAGCAATGCATCGCCGCAAAAGACCTGCCGCTTCTCAACGTCTCCTTCGTGATCGGCGAGACGCCGGACGAGCTCGAGTTTTCTCAGCCGCACGTCGAGCAGGTCAAAGAGCCCTGCGCAGAAGCGGCGATCCGCAAGCTGAACCTGACGGTGCCTGGTGGTGCCGATGTCGAGATTTCGATGACGTTCGGACCGCGATGACGCTAGAGCATCGAGTGGGCGCGGAACCAGGCGATCGCGTCGGAGATCGCGGGCTCGAGCGGACCGTAGGTGTAGCCGAGCTCGCGTTGGGCGCGGGCTGACGTGAAGCGGAACTTGTCGGTGTACGCGTAGCGGATCTGCGTGGAGTTCACGATCGGATCCTTGCCGCGGCGCTCCTGGAAGTCGCCCCACATGCCGAGCAGCTTCGCGACACGGAGGGGCGCGCCGAACCGCGGCGGCCTGACGCCGGCGACGGTCGCGATCGTGGCGAAGCACTGCCTGTACGTCATGTCGTGGCCGCCGAGGATGTAGCGCTCGCCGCGCTTGCCCCGCTGCCACGCGCGGATCATGCCGCGCGCGACGTCGCGGACGTCGACGAAGTTGTTGAAGCCGGGCGTCCAGCTCGGCACGCGGCGGCGCGCGACGTCGACGATCATCTTGCCGGAGCTCGGGCGCGCATCGCGTGGACCGAACATGTACGTCGGGTTGACGATCACGGCGTCGATCGAGGCCGCCCGGACGCGGTCCTCGGCCTGGTGCTTCGTGATCGCGTACGCGTCGGAGAGGCCGAGCTCGTCGAAGTTCCAGCGCGCGGTCTCGTCGCTCGGCGCGCCGGTCGTGGTGAGGCCGATCGCGACGACCGATGACGTGTGGACGAGCCGCTTCACGCCGGCACTCGCGCACGCGGCAATCACGCGCTCGGTGCCGGTGACGTTCGCGTCGACCATCTCGGGGGTGACCTCACGCTTGACGGTCACCATCGCGGCGCAGTGGAAGACCGCCTCGGCGCCGGCGAACGCCTTCGCGAGAGCGGCGCCGTCGGCGAGATCCGCGTCGCGCCACTCGATCGCGAGGTCTGCGAGGTGCGCGACCTTCGTCCCGGCGCGGCGCGTGGCGATCACGCTGTGGCCCGCTGCGAGCAGCTCGGCGGCGAGGTTGCTACCGAGGAGTCCACTGGCACCGGTGATCGCGACGCATGTCATGCGCCGGACCTTATCAGCTCTGATCAGGCCGCAGCTTCGAACGCGCCCTTGGTGTAACCACCGATCGAGCGCGGGCTCGTCGGCAGCTTCAGCAAGCGGCGAACTTCGGCGAGCGGCGTGGCCCAGTGGTCTTCCCACGGGAACACGACGAGGCGGTCCGCGGCGCGGCCGAGCCGGATCAGCTCGGCGACGTCCTTGAGGATCCGGCGATCGTGGCGCAGCGTCTTCAGCGTGCCGAGCGCGGCGAGGATGCCGGCGCTCGGAGCGCCGACTTGCGCCCAGGTGAACGCCTGGAGCGCGACTTCGCCGGCCGGATCGGTCTCGGCGTTCGTCACGACGTGCCAGAGGTCGTGGGTCTGGCGCATCCGCTGCATCACGTACGCGCGGCGCGGGTCGTGGATGTCTGCGGGCGCGCCATCGAACACGTCGGGCGTCAGGCCGTGGCGCTTCATGAAGCTCGCGTACGCGTGGCCGAGCGTGCCCGAGGGCAGGGCGTAGAGCGCGTCGAGATCGATGTTGTGGGAATCGATCGCGCGCTGTTCGGTGAATAGCTTCATGCCGCGCGGGTCGTTGAAGAATGTCTCGAGCCGATCGTTGTTCGAGCCGGCGTTCGCGTAGGTCGAGAAGATCAGGACTTGATCGGTCTCGACGGGGTTCTTCAGCACGCGGGCGAGCGCGCGTACGGCGACGCGCCAGCGGGCGACGGGCGACAGGTCGGAAGGGTCGACGGTCATGGAGGGAGTATTGGAGGCGGTCGTGGTCATCATGTGGGCGAGCTCCTGTGGTGGTTGCTCGTTATTGTCATGATGATAATAGCGTTGCCATTCTTATTGTCAAGCGGCCAATAGTGTGAGACGTTGTAAGTGTAATGGCGCGGCATCGCAAGCTAATCCGCAAGGTGCGGCGGCGGCGCAGCCCCGAGCTCGCGCGCCAGGAGCTGCTCGATGCCGCCGAACGGCTGTTCCGAGACCTCCCGCCGGATCAGGTCGGGCTCAAGGATATCGGGCGCGAGGCCGACGTCTCGCACGCGCTCGTCACCCACTACTTCGGGACCTACGTCGGCGTCGTCGAAGCGGTGTTCGAGCGCCGCACCCGTGCGTTGCGCGAGCGCGTGCTCGAGCGACTCGCTGCTGGCGGGATCACCGATGCCGAAACGCTGATCGACATGCTGTTCTCGACGTTCGACGATCCGGTCCACCTCCGCCTGATGAAGTATTTCCTCGCGAGCGAAGGTGGCAACGTCGCCCACGCGCTCGCGCTCCGCGATCGCGGCTTGCAGCTGGTCGCGGCTCAGGTCACGCATGCGATCGATCCGAATGCGGCACCGGAGCTGAAGGAGCGCGTCGAGCTCGCGCTCGTCACCACGGTCGCAGCCGCGTTCGGCTATGCCGCGACGAAGCTGTCGCTCGCGAGCTCGATCGGCCAGCCAGAGAGTGCCGAGCTCGATCGCGGCGTCCGCCGCACGCTCGCGCTGATGGTGCAGGGTTACTTGCGCTCGCCGTTGTGAGCCAGGCGCTCGGCGATCGCGGCGTGGAACCAGCTCACGCCGTGCTCGAGGCCGCCGAACAACAAGCTCTCGGTCCCGGCGTCGAGGCCGTGCTGCATCTCCTCGCACACCCATTGATCCTCGCGCTGGAACACCGCGCCTTCGATCAAGTCCCAGCTCTTGGTCCAGTGCTCGGTCTCGCCGGCTCGCGCGATCGGCACGAGCATCAGGTGCTCGAAGTCGGTGTGCTCGGGCCCGGTCGCATGCGCGGTCAGCACCGAGACGAAGTCGGGATGCTCGACGATCGTCGTCGCGGGGAACACGAACAGCGACGGCGTGACGAGCGCGCGCGGGTCGGCGATGTCGCCAGGTGGTGGGGCCTGTAACGCGCGGCGCGCCGTGATCGCGCGAACGTGCGGACCGACCTGCTCGGCGACCGACGCCGCATCGACGAAGAAGCGATAGACCGAATCGCGGTGGAGCGTGCGCAGGTGATAGCCGTCGAGGAACGCCTCGACGAGGAACTTCCAGTTGCAACGTCGGCGTGTCCGGCTGGTCCGGAACGGCACGAGCTGATCAGCGCCGAGCGCTGCGAGATCGGGGGCGAGGTCGCCGATCGACCCGGCTGCGTCGGGACCGAGCCACACGAAGCCATGGTGCTCGGCGACCGGTAGGGCCCGCAGATCGCGGCCGGCCTCGGAGCCCGCGAACACCTCGGCGTGCGGCACGTGGATCAGCGCGCCGGTGAGGTCGTAGGTCCAACCGTGGTACGGGCACACCAGCGCCTTCGCCGCGCAAGCGTCCGCGACCAACCGCGTGCCGCGATGGCGACACGCATTCGCGAACGCGCGCAACGTGCCGCCGGCATCGCGGACGAGCAGGGCGGTGCCGGCCGGCACACACGCGCCTGGTAAGATCGCCGACGACGTCGTGACGATCCGCGGCAGGTCGAACAGCGGCCGCTCGTACTCGAACCACGCCTGCGATCGGTAACGATCGGCGGTGATCTCGAACGGCGGCGCCGACGACGACCCGGTCGTACGGAGCTGGTCGATCAAGTGCAGAGCATGCGACCGCTGCATAAACCTCGTATACGAGACAGTTATCTCGTATGCAAGATGTTTGTGATAGCCTCGCGATATGGACCGTCGCAGTAGCAGCCTGTCTCACGCGATCGTGCGGCTGTTTCGCCTCGTCAACCGCGCGACGAACCGCGCCGTCGCGGACTTCGAGCTCTCCGGGGAGCAGGCGCACGTGCTGATCGCGCTGTGGGAGATGGGGCCGGTCACGATCGGTGCGTTGCAGCGCGAGCTGGCGCTCTCGAGTGCGACGCTCACCGGCGCGATCGACCGCATGGAGGCGGCCGAGCTCGTTCGCCGGGTCCCGGCGCCTGGCGATCGCCGGGCCTCCCTGATCGAGGCCCGAGTCCCGCCCAAACGCCGCGACAAGGTACTCGAGGCGGTCGACCGCTCCGACGACGCCTGCTTCGCGGCACTCAGCGCGGCCGAACGTAAGGAGCTGCTTCGCCTCCTGGGGAAGTGCACCTCGGACCTCGAGGCGCGCCGCTAGCGACCGGTCCGTCGACGGCCCGAGCGCTGGCGCTCGATGCAGCGGATCGCCACCCGAGAAGTCGCGGACATGCCGCGCGGCGTCGGGGTATCTCGCTTGCAGCGCTCGATCCTCGATGCAGTACAAGAAGCTGCTCCTCGGTGTCGATTTCTCGGAGCCGTGCCATGACGCGTTGCGCACGGCGATCGAGATCGCACACCGCGAGCGCACCGACCTCGTGCTCGTTCACGTGTCCCGGCCCATCATCCCGGTCGCGCCCGACGTGATGGTCTCGGTCGAGGACTGCGACCACATCGAGCTCCACCTCGCGGAGTGGCATCACGAGGCCGAGCGCGGCGGGGCGCCGCGGGTCCGCCACACGGTGGTGAACGGCACGCCGTGGCACGGCCTGGTCGAGGTCATGCGTGCTTCGAGCTTCGATCTCGCGGTCGTCGGGACGCGCGGCGGCGTAGGCCTGCGCCACCTGCTGTGGGGCTCGACGATCGATCAGATCGTCCGCTACGCGCCGTGCCCGGTACTCGTGGTTCGCAGCTACGGCGACGCCGAGCTCAGGGAAGTGGCCTGACGAGAGCGCCGAACAGTGCCATCGCGAGCGTGATCGCGCCGGCGATCGCGCACGTCGCGGTCGCGAGATCGATCGTCGGCACCGCGACGATCCACAGCGGCGAGGGAACGACGACGAATGGTGCCGTGAACCAGGCGCGCACCGCAAACCGGATGACCAGCGCCGCGCCAAACCCGAGCGCGACGATCGAGCTCGCCGCCGCCACGCGATCCGGGGCACGGCGGATCGCCCACCAGGAGGCAAAGATCTGGATGCCGATCGAGACGACGACGCCGATCGTCGCGAGCTCGGTCGTCTTCGCCAGGGGCGGGACGTACGACGGCGATGCGTGACCGCGGGTGACGGCGACCATCGCGACCAGCACGAGCGCGAACCCGATCAAGCCGACGGGCGACCAGGTCCGCGCGAACGCACCGCGCCGAGTCAGCTCGCGCCCGATCGCGAATGCGACGACGATCGCGAGTGCGAGCACGCCGAGCCGCCACGCCATCGGTCTCGGCTGAGCGGCGCGGGCGACGCCGAGGATCTGAGAGATCACGACGTCGCGCGCGGCATCGGCGGCATCACGGCGCGCCGCTTGTTCCGGCGTGAGCTCGAGCAGCTCGGTCAGTGCGCGGCCTTCGCCATGTCCCGGGCTGGGTACGCCGAGTAGCGCGCTCACCGTCTCGGCAAAATCGATCGACCGAGCGTGTGCGTGCGCGCCGACGCGGATGCCCTTGCCGACGAGGATCAACGGCACGTGCGCGACCTCGCGCTCGGGGCCACCGTGACCGCCGGGCGCGACGTGACCGTGATCCGCGGTGACGATGACCGTCACCCGCGTCAGGTCGAGCTTCGCGACGGTCGCGCGGATCATCCGATCGACGTCCGCCGCAGCGGCGCGATATTCAGGGCCAACGCCGTGCGCGTGGCCCGCGCGATCGACGTCGAGCACGAGGACGGGAACGAACGCATCGCCGCTCGCGACCATCCGCGAGATCGTCGGTGTGACCGCCTGCACCGACGGCGCGCGCTCGGCTTCGTCGACCGGCCACGTGATGCCGGGGGGCGCCTCGATGTGCGAGCCGTGCTCGATCCACCGGATCGCGCCGAGCGTCGGCGCGCCGCGCGCGAACAAATTTGGCATGATGCCGTAGTCGCTCGCGGTGCCGACACGCATCCCCGCAGCGCGCACTCGATCCATCGCGGTATCGACCGCGACCGGAATGCGCACGCGATTCGCGCGCACGCCGCTATCGGCGGGAGGCACACCTGACAGGATGGTGACGTAGTTCGGCCGCGAGATCGTCGGATAGGGGACTTCCGCGATCTCCGCAGCACCGCGCGCGCGCAGCTCGTCGAGGAACGGCAGGTGGGACTCGTCGATGCCGAGCCCATCGATCACGATCAGCACGACCGCGTCCGTCAGGCGCGGCGTGTGCGGATCGATCACGATCGGCTCGACATGCGCGAGCGGTGACACCAGCTCGAGCTCGTCGTTCCAGTTCTGCGCGCGCCGGCCGAGCCGCACCGCCGTCGCGACCGAGATCGCGATCAACGCCGCGGCGACGAACCCACGCATCGTGCGTTGCGAGCGTAGCGCGAACGGAAGGAGCACATGCTTGCAACGCTTCGCGACGTGGCATGATTTCCAGGTGAGCTTCTCCGCCGATCGTTACGTTGCCGCGCTCCGGTTCGCCGCGACGAAGCACGAGGGCCAGCGCATGGCCGGCAGCGGCTTGCCGTACCTCGTGCACGTCGTTTCCGTCGCCGGCGAGGTGCTCGGCGTCCTCGATCGCGAGCCGTGGCTCGATCCAGACCTCGCGGTCGGCTGCGCGCTGCTTCACGACACGCTGGAGGACACCGCGACCACGTACGACGAGCTGGTCGCGACGTTCGGCGTGGCGATCGCGGATGGCGTACGCGCGTTATCGAAGCTCGACGACGCGATTCCCAAGGCGGATCGGATGGCCGATTCGCTGGGCCGGATCCGGCTGCAGCCGCGCGAGGTCTGGGTCGTGAAGCTCGCCGACCGGATCACGAACCTCGCACCCCCGCCCGCTGGGTGGTCGAGCGAGAAGCGCCGCGCGTATCGCGAAGAAGCGATCGAGATCGCCGATGCGCTCGCCGGGGCAAGCGCCGCGCTCGAGGCGCGAATTCGCGAGCGAATCGCCAGTTACTCCGCCTATTTCTGAGCCTTGCACCGCACCGCCGATCACGTACGATCGAAGGATGCGACGTATGTACGCCGAGCTGCCGCCCCTCTGGCGGTACGTCCTCCTCGCCGCCGCGGCCGTCGGGTTGTGGTTCGTGTTGCGCTGGGTCGACGAAGAAGAGCAACCGCACGGCGAGAACGTCGCGATTCACGTCAAGCTCCGGTTCGGCGGCACGTTCCATCCGACCGACTCGATTCCGACCCGAGTTCACCTGCTGTTCTCCCACCACGTCCACGGGCCGACGACCGATCCGGATCCGCGCACCCGCTGGTGGGAGCTCGATGTTCCCGCGGCGCGCGCGAACGACAAGCTCGCCGAGCTCCTCGCGGATCCGGGCGTCGAAGAAGCGTACATCGAGCCGCTCTACACGCTGCCGGCGTTGCCTTCCGCGGAAGCCGCTGCCGATTCGTGCCCGATCACGACGCCGACGTACGACCACCATCAGGACTATCTCGGCCCGGCGCCGGGCGGCATCGACGCGCCGCGCGCCTGGGCGACCGGCACGCGCGGTGCGGGCGTGCAGTTCGCCGACATCGAAGGCGGCTGGAACGCGGCGCACGAAGATCTGCCCGGTGATCGAATCACCCACGTCGCCGGCCGGCCGATCATCGACGCGAGCTGGCGCGCGCACGGCACCGCGGTGCTCGGCGAGGTCGTCGGCCGCGACAACGGCAAGGGCGTGATCGGCATCGCGCCCGACGTCGACCGTATCTACACGTCGTCGATCGGCGGTACGTCCGTCGCCGACGCGATCGACGACGCTGCCGAGAAGCTGAACGCCGGCGACGTGCTGCTGATCGAGCTCCAGGGCACCGGCCCGCGCGGTCGCTACGTCCCGATCGAGTACTGGGACGACAACTTCGAGGCGATCCAGCTCGCGGCCGCCCGCGGCATCGTCGTCGTCGAGGCGGCCGGCAACGGCAGCGAGGATCTCGACCACTCGGTGTTCAAGGGCAAGTTCGATCGCTGGTCGCGCGACTCCGGTGCGATCCTCGTCGGCGCCGGCGCACCGCCGCGCCCCGGCTTCCGCGATCGCGCGAAGCTCGACTTCTCGAACTACGGCTCGCGCGTCGACGTCCAGGGCTGGGGCCGCAAGGTCACGACGCTCGACTACGGCGACCTCCAGAGCTGCAAAGGCGCCGACCGCGGCTACACCGACCGCCACTACACCGGCGAGTTCTCCGGCACCTCGAGCGCCTCGCCGATCGTCGCGGGTGCCGCGATCCTCGTCGAGAGCTACGTCCGCACCAAGGTCGGCACGCCGTTGACGCCCGCCGAAGTTCGAGCGCTCCTCCGCGCGACCGGCACGCCGCAGGAAGGCGACGTCAAGAAGCAGATCGGACCGCGCCCCGACCTCGCGCGCGCGTTCACCGACCTCGGTGCGATCGTCGATCGCATGTCCGCGTCGCGCTAGGCCTGGTAGAGCCAGACGCGCAGCAGCGAAAGCAGCTGGTCGCTGTCCACGGGCTTCGTGATGTAGTCACTTGCGCCCGCTTCGAGGCACTTCTCGCGGTCGCCCTTCATCGCCTTCGCGGTGAGCGCGATCA
>JBDUAS010000197.1:0-13594 GCA_040004535.1 Deltaproteobacteria bacterium | reverse complement strand
GCCGGCCTCGAGGCCGTAGTGGAACGGCCGGCCGTACTCGATGATCTCCTCGACGACGGTGCGGTTCTGGTTGACCTTGATCGGGTACACGCCGCGGTATTGGCCGCCGTAGCCGTACTCCTTGATCGCGCCGTTGAACGACGCGCACAGCAGCTCGATGCGCGCCCTCAAGATGTCGCTGAAGCGCAGCAGGATCGGCAGCTGGATGCCGCGCGCGACGAGCTCGTCGATGAGCTCTTTCATGTCGATCTCGCCCGGGACTGCGTCGCTGCCCGGCACCTGCGACCGCGGCGTGACGATCAGGTTGCCCTGCTCGTTGACGCCGAAGTAACCGCAGCCCCAGCGGGGAATGTTGTACGTGTCGTTCGCGTCGGCGGAGGACCAGCGACGGAGCGGATCGTGGGCGAACAAGAGCTTGGCGCGTGCCATCGTTTGACACGTTGGTACGGCCAATTACCCCCCGGCGCAATGGGTTTCAGGCGGCTACGCGGGGTGCGAAGATCGCCGGTAGCGAGCGGCGGCCGCGCGTCGGCTGATCGTCGCTGACGTCGGACTCCGTGCCGCGAGCGAGGCGGCGCGGTCGCGTGATGATGACCGTCGCCTGGATCGCGACGGCCTCGGCGATCGGTGGCTCGACGATGATCGCGACCTCGGAGTCGGGATCGTGGTCATCGTCGTCGGCGACGATCGCCGAATCCGTGATCTCGACGGTGTGGACCTCGGCGAACGGGTCCGGCGCTTCGCCGTACAGCTGGGTCATCAGCGCGGCGATCGGCGCGGCGTGGAGCTGCCAATCTTCGGCGGCGGCGAGGCCTTCGAGCGCCTCGAGCAGCGCGGCGGCCGACGCATAGCGCTGGTTCTTGTCGACGGCGAGCGCGGCCTTGATCACCCGCTCGAGGCCCGGCGGGAAGCCCGGGACGATCGCGGTCGGTGCGATGAACTCGCCCCGCACGACCGCGAGCATGCGCTCGAAGTCGCTCGCGCCGGTGAAGCAGCGACGGCCGGTGGTCAGCTCGTAGAGCACGACGCCGAGCGCGAACACGTCGGTGCGAAGATCGACGTCCTCGCCGAGCGCCTGCTCGGGCGACATGTAGCTCGCCTTGCCGCGAACGACGCCCGGATTGGTGTGGTGCTCCGAAACGCTCGCGCACGCGATGCCGAAGTCGATCACCTTCACCGTGCCGGTGTGCGACACCATGATGTTCGACAGCGACACATCGCGATGGACGAGGCGGAGCGGCTTGCCATCGGGGCTGCACCGGCGATGCGCATGATCGAGGCCAGCTGCGGCGGCCGCGACGATCGCGACGGCGGTCTCGTACGGCATGGCCGCGTTGGAGCGCTCGGCCGTGGCGAGCAGCTCGCGGAGGTCGGCACCGTGGACGAACTCCATCGCGAGGTAGTAGCAGTGACCTTCCTTCGCGACCTCGTGGACGCCCGCGAGGTTCGCGTGGTCCAGCATGCCGAGCACCCGGCCTTCATCCATGAACAGCGTGCACGCCTCGGCATCGCCGGACCGGCTCGGGTTCATCACCTTGATGGCGCACAGCCGGTCGTCACGGGTGCGCGCCAGGTAGATGTCGGCCATGCCGCCCTGGGCGACCAGCCGAAGCAGCTCGTAGTCGCCCAGGCGCGTATGCGCGGGTAGCGACGTGGCAGCTCTCGTCATCGCATATCCTACGTTCCAGCCCGTGGAGCGGATTCCTTGCTTGTTCCGGATTGGGGTAGGCATCAGCTATGTCTTCGGTACGAGGCAGGATTCGGATGCGTGTCGGGGCGAAGTTTTTTTTGGTCGCTCGACGAGGATCTAGGTACTTGCGTGTGACGCGACAGGTCACTAGATTCGCCAATCCCCATGGGCCAGGAGATCGTCAAAGGTAGCGAGGCCGCGAACATCATCGGGGAAGAGGAGCGCCTCTACGGCCAGGTCCAAGCGCGGGTCGCGATGGGCGAGGAACAGGACGAGCGTCCTCGCGTCGGATCGTCGGATCTCGACAACGATCTGCTCTCGCTGCGCGATCAAATCGCGGAAGCACGCGCCGAGGATCTACCGCCGCTGGTCGAGCAGATGACGCGGCTCGCGGCGTTGAAGGCGCGGCTCGGCGGCGGCCGGTCGTTGCCGGTCGACATCACGTCGCCGTACTTCGCGCATATCCGGTTGAAGGAGAGCGGCAAGTCGCGCGACGTCCTGGTCGGCAAGCGCGGCTTCATCGATCGCTCGTCGAACGTGCAGATCGTGGATTGGCGCAACGCACCGATCTCGCGGATCTACTACCGCTACGAAGAAGGCGACGACTACGAGGAAGAGATCGCCGGGCGGCGGGTCGAGGGAATCGTCGAGGCGCGCCGCAACGTTTCGATCGCGAAGGGCAACCTCAGGCGGATCGGCACGCCGAACGGCACGTATCTGAAGGACGCACGCGGCAACTGGTTGCAAGCGGTCGGGCAGATGACGCCGGTACTCCACGGCGGCATGGGCAAGGCGGCGCGCCCGGTCGCGCTGCCGATGATCGGCGGCCAGAAGAGCGTGCTCGGCGTCCACCACGGCCTCGCACGCGCCGACAAGGCGCTGCCGGAGATCGCGGCGTTGATCGACAAGGAGCAGTTCGAGCTGATCACCCAGCCGGGCTCGGGCATCGTCGTGATCCAGGGCGGCGCGGGCTCGGGCAAGACGACGGTGGCGTTGCATCGCGTCGCGTATCTGAACTTCCAGGACGGCCGGCGGTTCAAGCCGCAGAACACGTTGTTCGTCGTGCCGACGCAGTCGCTCGTGCGCTACGTCGGCGGCGTGCTGCCGGCGCTCGGCGTCGCCGGTGTGCCGGTCGTGACCTATCTCGGCTGGGCGCGGACCACGCGGATGCGGTGCTTGCCGGATGCGCCGACGAAGTACAACGCCGATCCACCGGACCAGGTGTCGCGCGTGAAGAAGCATCCGGCGCTGATCAGGCTGCTCGACGACACGGTCGCGCAGCAAGCGGCGACGATCGGTGCCGATCTGGCGGAGCACTCGGCGGCGGCGCTCGCGGAATGGAACCGCCTGGTCCACCGCGCTCTCGTGCCGCGGTTGTCGGGCCTGAACAGCTGGCTGAAGAAACAGACGGATCTCGATCCGACGCTACGCGTGGCACTCGAGGGCTTGATCAAGCGGGCGAAGAAGCGCGCCGATGACCCCGTGCTCGACTGGGCGGAGCTGTTCACGGATGCGAAGGCGCTGACCGAGGGCTTCGCCGGGACGGATGTCACCGCGAAGGACATCGAGCGCCTGATCTCGTGGGTGAAGCGGCAGCTGGCGAAGCCGCAACGGTCTCCGGTCGACGAAGAAGGCAACCCCGAGCTCGATGCGGAAGGGCTACCGGTCGGTCCCGACGAAGACGATCCGGCGGGCAGGTTCGACGAGGAAGACGACGTCATCCTGCTGCGTCTCGTCCAGCTCAAGCGCGGCGGGTTGATGCCGACCGGCGGCGACGAGATCATCTACGAGCACGTCGCCGTCGACGAGGCGCAAGATCGTGCCGCGCTCGAGATCAAGGTGCTGGTCGAGGCGGTGCACGCACCGGATGGCGATCCGACCAAGCGGTCGATCACGATCGCCGGCGACACCGCGCAGCGCCTGGTGTTCGACAACAACTTCACGACCTGGGAAGAGCTGCTCGGCTACGTCTCGAGCAAGGGCCAGGCGGCGATCGTGCGGCCGTTGAAGCTGTCGTATCGCTCGACGGCCGAAGTGATGTTGCTCGCGCGCGAGATCCTCGGCCCCGAGCTCGCGCCCGACGATCCGCTCGCGGCGCGTCCCGGCGAGCCGGTCGAGCTCCACGAGTTCGGCGATCTCGGCGAAGCCGTCGCGTTCCTCGGGGATGCGCTCCGCACGTTGATGAATCACGAGCCGACCGCGTCGTGCGCGGTGATCGCGCGCCACTCGGAGCAAGCGGACGCGTACTTCGAGGGCCTACGCCGCGCCGAAGTGCCGGCACTGCGCCGGATCAAGCGCGACGAGTTCAACTTCCAGCCCGGCGTCGACGTCACCGACGTCACGCACGTGAAGGGCCTCGAGTTCGATTACGTCGTGATGGTCGACGTCAACGACACCAGCTATCCGAAGGTCAACTGGGCGCGCCACCTGCTCCACATCGGCGTGACGCGCGCGGCGCACCAGCTCTGGCTCGTCACGACCGCCGAGCCCAGCCCGCTCGTGCCCACGGCGCTGCGCGACGGTGGTCGTATGGGCGTCGAGTCGACGCCATGACGTTTCGGTTGCGGATCGCGACCGAGGCAGACATCCCCGAGCTCGTGCCCCGCTCGGGCGCGCTGCAGCGCCACGAGAACATCGACGTCAGTGATGCCGAGCTCGAGCGCGCGCTTCGCGAGTTTCTCGCCGACCCCAAGCTCGGCGTGGTGTTCATGATCGAGGACGACAGCGTCGTCGTCGGCTACACGTTCCTGTCGTACTCGTACGATCTCGAGTTCGCCGGCCGCGAGGCATGGCTCACCGAGATCTTCATCGACGAAGCCGCGCGCGGCCGCGGTGGCGGCACCCACGCGCTCGAGCTGCTCGAGCCCGAGCTCCGCGCGCGCGGCGTCCGCGCCTATCATCTCCAAGTCCGCAGCGATAACCCCGCGAAGCGGCTCTACGAGCGCGCCGGCATGACGGTCGTGCCGCGCCTGATCATGTCGAAGCGGCTGTAAGCGGCGAGCGATCGATCAGGCCTGGAACCGTGTGGTCGCGGGGACGACCATCGTGGTCAGGACGCCGAGGTTGCCGTTCGCGAGCGTGCACATCGCGTAGTGGGGCAGCGGCGTGTTCGCCGGGCCGCGCACCACCGCGCCGGTGAACGTGAACGCGGCGCCGTGCCGCGTGCAATAGAGATCGGTGCCCGAGCTCGTGCAAGAGGTCGTCGTCCCGATGCAGACCGGCTGACCCTCGTGCGTACACGCCGCCGACATCGCGTAGAGCCCGCCGCCGTCGCGCACGATCACGAGTCGCTTGGTCAGCACGGGCACGTTCATCATGTAGGTCGACGCCGCGCCGACATCGATGCCAGCCGTGCTGCAACCACCGCCGGTGGGGGCGTCGGTCGAGCTCGGTGGCGCATCGATGGTCGACGATGGGGTCGAGTTGCACGCGACGACGATCCCGAGGCCGCCGGCGCCCGCGAGCGTGACGAACGTGCGGCGGGAGATCACGACCAGCTCGCCGCTGCGCTTCATCTCGCCAGACAACCACGACGGACCGCCGCCTGTCCACGTGATGCTTCCGCCGTAACGGAAAGATCACGCAGCTCATGAGAAGCGCCGGTGATAGGGTTCGATCGATGTGGCGGGTATGTCTGGTCTTCGTCGGGGCGTGCTCGTTCGCGTTCATGCCGCCACCATCCACGGTCGCCACGCGTGCGTGTAACGACGGCTTCGAGGCGCCGGTCACCGACACCATCATCGGCGGTGCAGCGCTCGCGAGCAGCGCTGGAATCGGTGCGCTCCAGATCGCCAGGCAAGACGGCGCCTATCCGATCTACGGCTATCTGATCGAGCTCGTCCCGCTGGCGGTCCTGTTCTCGAGCTCCGCGGTGTACGGCTACTTGTCGCGCCAGCGTTGCGACCACATGCGCGAAGACGCGCGCCGCGGCGACCTCGCGACCCGCACGGCCCGCTAACCGCGTGAGCTGGCTCACAGCGCGTTGGCGGCGACGACGATCGTGAACGTGCCACGCGGCGTCCCGACCGAGAGCAGCGTGCCGGGACGGTGGTTGGTCGCGAGGGTCATCACCGCGCTCGGCGCCATCGTCGCGACGGGCGCGCCGTCGAGCGCGATGATCACGTCGCCGACGACAAGGCCACTGTGTGCGGCCGGACCGGCGGGATCGATCGAGATGATCGCCGGCGGCGACCCGAAGTTCTGCGCGTAGAAGCCGATGTCGCTGCGCGGATAGATGCGCGGCGCGGCGAGGACCTCGGTCGTGGCGGTGCCGCCGGCGGGCACGATCGCATCACCGGAGGCCCAGCTGTACGGCGCGTCGGGAGAGAATGGCGGTTCCGGGCTCTGCATGCAGAACACCCGAACCGCGCCGGCAGGCGATTCGAGCCGCAGGTGGCCGCCGGGATCGCTCATCACTCCAGGGGTACCGAACAGCCAGCCGCAACAGCCGATCTGACCGTCGGAGACCGCGGCGACGTGGCAGTACAAGCCCGGCACCGGTGCGCGCGTGGTCGCGTCCAGGACGGTGGCTTCCACGCTACCGCGCGCCCGCGAGGCGAGCGTCGCGTGGGCGCTACGGCCCGACTCGACCACGACGGTCGTCGCGTCGGCTTCCAGGCTCGCGGCGTAGTCGTACGCCTCGAGGCGATAGGTCCCGGGCTCGAGGCCTGTGGCCGTGAACGTCGCGCCGTCGACGGTCGCGGTGGCGGCGACGCCGCCGCCGTACGTGATCCGGTGGATCGTGACCTCGGGCGGCGTGGTGAAGCCCACCAGGTCGCCCGCGATCGAGCCGGCGCGTGCGATCTGGAGTTCGACCCCGGTGGCGCCCGCGGCGATGCCCGCGCGCAACGTGTCGCCGCCCTCGCCGGCGTGCGCGCTCAGGGTGTACGTGCCAGCCGCGAGACGCTCGATCGTGAACGTGCCGGCGGCGTCGGTGCGCACGGTCGGCATCGGCTCGATCGTGATCGACGTCGTGGCGGTTGATGACGTCCGGGCCTCGACGAGGGCGTCCGCGATCGGTGCACCCGTGTCGTCGACGACCGTACCGTGAATCGTGAGCAGCTCCGAATCGACTGTCACGGTCACCTTCGCGTCGCCACCGCGGTCGACATGGATCGATGGATTGGTCGTCGCGTGGAACGGGCGGGTGCCGGGCGCCGGGTACGCGGCGAGCTCGTAGTCGCCGCCGCTGAGGCCGCTGCACGCGAACGCGCCGGCGTCGTCGGTCGCGCTCGTGCAGAGGTCCGATGGATGGGCGGGCGCACGGACGACGAGGAATGCGTCGGTGACCGGCGCGCCGCGCGCGTCGACGATCAGACCGCGGATCGTGCTGCTCGCGGCGAGATCGAGGTCGATGACCTGCGGCTCGCTCGAGATCGCGACGTCGAGCGGAGCGGTCGCCTGGTCGCCGGACCTCGCGACCAGCTTGCAGTGGTCGTCGGCGAGGTCGCTGAACGCGTAGGCGCCGGTGGCGTCGCTGGACGAGTGGGCGTCACCACAGCTCACGTCGGCGCCCGTAACGGCGGCACCGGCGCGAACGACGCGGCCGTGCAGCAAGCCAACCCGCGAGACCTCGAGCGTGACGCCGGTGAGCTCGAGCCGATCGACGACGACCCGGCGCGGGCTGTCCACGTGATAAGGCGCCGCGGCGAGCTCGAGCGTGCCGAGCGGGACGCCGTCGAGAACGAACTGGCCGTCGGTACCGGAGACCGCGTAAGCGCCGTCATCGCGGTCCACGATCGACACTCGCGCACCGACCGCGGCAGCGCCGTGCTCGGTGACCCGACCGGTGACTCGTGCGCGGGTGACGAGTACGAGGTGGACCTCCGGCGTCGCGGTACCGGATTTGACGGTCACGTGGACCTCCGTTCGCGTTCCCATGCCCGGCGCGATGGCGACGAGGCGATAGCGCGCCGGCGTGAAGCCCGCGATCCGGAACCTGCCCTCGGCGTCGCTCGTCCCCGAGCGCTCGTCGCAACCGTGCTCGCCTGCGTCGACGAACGCGCCGACGTGTGCACCGCCGACGGCACGGCCGGCTTCGTCGGTGACGCTGCCGACGAGCACGCCCTCGGGAACGAGCGTGACATCGTGGTGGACTCGACCGGCGACCGACACGTCGAACATGACGCCTCCGTAACCTTCGGCTCGGACGTCGACCCAGCCGGGACTCATGCACGCGACGAACGAACCGTCCGCGGCCGCATCGAACCCGCCGAGGCCAAGGGTCGTGATCCTCGCCTTCGGGATCGCGGTGCCCGCGGCGTCGCGCACGATCCCGACGACCCGGGTCGAACAGCCGCCGAGCTCGAGCACGATCCGGTCTGCGACTGGTGCCGCATCCACGCGCACCCACGCGACCGCGTGCTCCGGGGCCTCGGCCACGACGATTGCATCTCCCACCGAGCGGATCCCAAAATCAAAGTTGCCGTGCGCGTCCGTCTGCACGACCGCGAGCGGTTCGAGATCGCCGACCGCGTTCGGGAACGGCACCGAGCCGAGCCGGACGACGGCGTGGGCGACCGGTTGCCCGCCGGCGAGGACGACACGCCCCGCGATGTGGCGTGGTGCGAACACCCGTGCACTCGCGGCGGTGGACGCAGGCATGGCCGCAGGTACGAGCGCGCGGTGAACGGTCGTGCCGGTCACGCGAGGCGCGACGCTACGACCGTGCCGCCGGTGCGCGAGCTCGGCACCTAGGAGCAGCAGCAACGCGATCAGCGCGATGGCGGCGAGGGTCTTCTTCATCGTCAACGCTCCAAGTGCGAGGGGGGTGGCGCGCGCGGTGCGCGAGCGCGCGACGGCGAGCAGGAGGACGAGCGCGATGCGGTCGCCGCGTCGTAAGCGTTCGCGCAGCCGATCGCGGGCGACCGAGAGACGGCGCCGTACGGTCCCCGGCGGAACGTCGAGGCGGCGCGCGATCGCGTGAGTGGAGACGCCCTCGACGTAGTGAAGCAGGACGACCTCGCGATACGGCTCGGCAAGCCGCACCACTTCCTCGGCGATCGCTCGCTGAGCCTCGACGCGCTCGAGGAGATCGTGCGGCGTCGGCTGCGCCGAGGGCGGCGTCGAGTCTCGTTCGCGCGTCGCGCGCCGGGTCGCGCCGCGATGGCGCATGCGCACGAGGTTGTGCACCACGCGGGCTAGCCACGGTCGCAGCGGTCGCTCGTCATCGGGCGCGTGCTGTGCCGCGACCAGCCACGCCTCCTGCGCGACATCCTCCGCTGCGATCTCGTCGCGCGCGAGGACCCCAGCGAGGCGGCGGACCCACCCCATCTCGGCAAGCACGCGGTCGAGTCGCGTTTCCACTTCCCCTTCCATGCCGCGGCTAGCCGAGATGTTCGCAGAAAATGCACCGACCCGTAGTCCGCGTGTCGCGCGCGGACGTATGCGACCCTGAAACTGAGCAAGCGGCCCTGTTGCCCCGCATACGTCCGCAAGCACGAGCACGCGCTGATACGGTGAGATCACTAGGAGATAGGACAAGCTCTCCGCATTCCTCGTCGCGCCGAGCGCGGCCACATCCCGCCGGTGATTGTCGGCGTGATCGTTACGAAGCGCCGGCCGGCAACACCGTGATCTGACCGAGCTCGTGTCGACGCAGCTCTCGCGCGATCGTAACGACCGCGTGCGCGATGACTCCCGTCGCGCGACACGATCGCTCATCCCGGGCCGACCGCCATCACTCTGCCCGAGCGAGCCGCCGTGCTCGGCGTTCTGCTTGCTACACGGCCGCTCGAGATGCACGAGGCCGTGCTCGCTCCACCGCCGTGCCTATTATCGGGTTCGGATCAGAACACAACGCGCTTCACAGCGTCGAGAACCTCGATTATACTAAATATCGGCGCTTTTCATTTGACGGTTAACGTGTCGAGAACTAGGCTGAATTCATGAGTCGACGTGCGCGCAAACATCACGAGCAACTCGAGATGACGAGGCTCGAGCGCAAGCGCGACAAAAATGAACAATGGCGTGGTGGTGCGCGTCGTGGCGCGGGGCGTCCGAGCTTCAAGAAGCTGGGGCTAGGCCGAGCGAGCGAGCGCCATCTGGTGCGTCCCGAGCACTGCGCGCGTCATCCGGTGCATGTCGTGCTGCGTGCGTGCGAAGAGATCGGCTCGTTGCGCACGCACGCCGTGTTCGCGGCCGTTCGCGAGGCGACGATTCAAATCTACAAGCACGAGGAGACGTTCCGGATCGTGCACTTCAGCATTCAGAAGACGCACATCCATCTCCTCGTCGAGGCCAACGACAAGAAAGCGCTGGGCCTCGGCATGAAGGCGTTCGGCATCTCGGCGGCGAAGCACATCAACGCGCTCGTGAGCGCGGCGCGCGGGTATCGGAAGCGCCGTCGGGGTTCGGTGTTCACCGATCGGTATCACGCGACCGTGCTGACGAATCCGAGGCAGGTGCGTCACTGCATCTCGTACGTGCTGAACAACTGGCACCACCACGGCTCCGACCGCGACCGGCTGAAGCGCCCTTGGAGAACTGATCCGTACGCGAGTGGCCTGTCCTTCGACGGTTGGAAGGAGCGCGAGAACTTGCCGTACTTCGCGGCTCCCTCGGGTTACGACGGCCCGATGGTGGCCTGGCCGCGCACCTACTTCTTGTCGACCGGATGGCGACGCTACGGGCTGATCAGTATCGACGAAGTGCCCGGCTGCCACGACGATGACTGACCTAGCACGCGAGACACAATTGAACTTGTCCTCGTCGTAGTGGGGCCACTTGTTGAGTAGTAGGCGATCGCGTGGCGAACCTTGGCGCAGCGCCGTTAACCGCGGACTTCGACCTCCAGGAAGATATCGAATGCATCCTCCGGTACGGAGAACAGGATCTGCCCTCCTGCGTTGCCCGCGATGTTCATGCGTCCAGGTCGCCAACGCGTGACCCTGTTGCGGTAGTTCGCATACAGCTGAAGCATCTCGGTCAGCGCGCGGGTTTCGCCATCGGGTATATGTCCGGTTGGAACTACGCCCGTGCTCCGGTCGATGTCGACGGAGATCCAGGCACCGGAGTTGTTGTGAACAACCAGTGTGAAACTCTGCGAACCGTCGCCGTCGGCGTCTTCGGTCGTGTAATAGGACGTCGGCAATACGTGAAAGATCCTCCCACCCATATCGGGGATAAATGAATGCCTCTCCAAGGTAAGGTTTCGACGTAGCCCGTCCTGACACTGGCCGCCGGTTCTGCTCGGCTCCGGCGATGAACAACGACACCTTCGAGATCTCCGACGACAATTGGCGCGCGTCGAGCGCGGGCGCTGGTACCCGGCGCCGCTGCGGAACCAGGTCGCGGCCTGCGTCGGCGAGCGGCTCGTAACCGAAGTGCGTCGCGGACGTCCGGATCACCTCGTTCGTGATCTTGGTGAACGTCGGGAAATCGGCCTCCTTTGATGGGCGGGTCGTCGTGGTGATCGACACGCCTGCGAGAGTAGCCCGTGGTAAACCGCCGGTCATGAACGACGCCATCGTCCACGTTCCCGATCCGGTCAACGAGCCCGTGCTCGGCTACGCGCCGGGCAGCCCGGAGAAGGCGCGACTCAAGGCGGCGCTCGCGCAGGTCGAGCGCGAGGTCATCGAGATTCCGTGCGTCGTCGGCGGCGAGCACGTCCGCACCGGCAAGATTCGCGAAGTCCGGATGCCGCACCGCCACCAGCACGTGATCGCGCGGTTCCACGCCGCGGATGAAGACACCGTCGAGCGCGCGATTCGCGCGGCTCTCGATGCGCGCCGCGAGTGGGCCGCGATGCGCTGGGAAGCGCGCGCCGCTTGCCTCCTCAAGGCCGCCGAGCTGCTCGCCGGCCCCTGGCGGATGACGATGAACGCCGCGACGATGGCCGGCCAGTCGAAGACTTGTTACCAGGCCGAGATCGATTCGGCGTGCGAGCTGATCGACTTCTGGCGATTCAACGTGGCGTTCGCGCAGCAGTGCTATCAGATGCAGCCGAAGTCGAGCGCCGGCATCTGGAACCAGAGCGAGCTGCGGCCGCTCGAAGGCTTCGTGTTCGCGCTGACGCCGTTCAACTTCACCGCGATCGGCGGGAACCTTCCGACCGCGCCTGCACTGATGGGCAACACCGTCGTGTGGAAGCCGGCCGAGACCCAGGTGCTCGCCGCGTGGCGCACGATGCAGATCCTCGAGGAGGCCGGGTTTCCGCCGGGCGTCATCAACTTCATCCCAGGCCTGCCACACGACCAGACGAACGTCATCCTCGATCATCCCGATCTCGCCGGCGTCCACTTCACCGGCTCGACCGACGTGTTCCATTCGTTCTGGCGCCGGATCGCCGACAACATCCATCGCTACCGCACGTTCCCGCGCATGGTCGGCGAGACCGGCGGCAAGGACTTCGTGCTCGCCCATCCGTCCGCCGATCCGAAGGCGGTCGCGACCGCGCTGATCCGTGGCGGCTACGAGTACCAGGGCCAGAAGTGCTCCGCCGCATCGCGCGCGTATATCGCCGAGAGCGTGTGGAAGGCGATGAAGGACGAGCTCTGCGACACGATCAACTCGCTCCGCGTCGGCGACGTCTCCGACTTCACGAACTTCTGCGGCGCCGTGATCAAGAAAGGCGCGTTCGACAAGCACGCGACCGCGATCGCCGAGGCGCGCGAGACCCGCGGCATGAAGGTCGTCGCCGGCGGCGGCACCGACGACCGCGAGGGCTACTTCGTGAAGCCGACGTTGATCACCACGGAGGATCCGATGGTGCGTCACATGCAGGAGGAGCTGTTCGGCCCGATCGTGACGCTCCACGTCTATCCAGACCACGCATGGGACGACACGCTCCGCCTCGTCGACATGACGTCACCCTACGCGCTGACCGGTGCGGTGTTCGCGCGCGACCGCGCCGCGATCAACCATGCGTCCTCCGCGCTACGCGATGCGGCCGGCAACTTCTACATCAATGACAAGCCGACTGGCGCGGTCGTCGGCCAGCAGCCGTTCGGCGGCGCGCGCGCATCGGGCACCGACGACAAGGCCGGCTCGCTCCTGAACCTGATCCGATGGACCGCGGCGCGGACGATCAAAGAGACGTTCGTGCCGCCGACCGACTATCGTTATCCGTTCCTGAACGAGGCTTAGCTGGTCGCAGATCGGGGAAAAGTGACGTCGCAGCGGGTGTCGCGGCGATGTCGCATCTTTCCAGCCCGATCGGCCAGCCTTAGCGTTGCCAACGAATGAATAGCAAACGACTCGGTGGGGTGCTGGCGCTCGTCGCAGTTGGACTCGCAGCCTGGTTGTTCTTCCGCCACCGCGGCGATCATGCGGCCGGCAAAGGCACCGCGGATCGCGCGAGCAACAAGGTGCCGTCGCTCGCGACGCAGCACGCGGTGCAGACCCAAGCGCCGTCGTCGCGCAGCGCCACGTGGGACCTCGATCTCGATCCGGAAGGTCCGCTCCAGCTCGAAGGCCAGGTCCTCGATGCCGACGGTCACGGCGTCGCCGGCGCGGAAGTCTGGCTCGGCTCGGTGCCGCCACGAACGGCGAAGACCGAAGGCGACGGCACGTTCACGTTCGACAAGCTGGTCGGCCGCACGTATCGGCTGACCGCGCGCAGCGGCAACGAGATCGGCGGGCCGATCGCGTACAAGCTGACCGACAAGAGCGACCCCGCGATCCTCCAGCTCGCCGGCGCCGCGAAGCTGATCGTCAGCGTTCACGACGATCAGCACGAGCCGATCGCGAACGCCGAGGTCAAGGTCGACGAAGAAGACGGCGTCACCGCGAAGACCGGCGCCGACGGCAACGCGACGATCGGCCCGGTCCATCCCGGTTGGGTCGGCGTCCACGCGACCGCTGAAGGCTTCGCGCCGAACGCTGGCTTCACGAGCGTCGGCTCCGCGAATTCGACCGGCCGGATCGAGCTCGTGCTCCACACCGGCATCGCGGTCACCGGCCACG
>JBDUAS010000469.1:0-4012 GCA_040004535.1 Deltaproteobacteria bacterium | reverse complement strand
TCGGCCCGGACCCGATGATGAGGATGGACTCGAGGTCCTTCCGACGTGGCATCGGGGAGACCTGATACCACAAACAGGCGCGTCAGCCGCTGAGATCGTGCGGGAGTCCGGTGTGCTTCCGCTTCGGGCTGATCTCGTCGAGCCGGGTCAGGATCTGAGCGTGGATCTGGTCGACCTTTTCGTGCAGGTGCTGGATCTGTAGCTCGGCTTTGAGGTTGACCTCGTACTCGATATCGGCACGGACCCGGTCGCGCGCGGCCTGGCGGTTCTGCGAGTACAAGAGCAGCGTCGACAGGATGATCGCCTCGAGCGACACCACCATCGTCAACAAGCCAAACGGGAACGTATCGAAGTTCCCCCACTCGAACAGGCCGACGTTGAGCAGGATGTACACCCCGAACAGCACGATGTGGATGATCAGGAACGACAGGCTGCCCGAGAAGTTCGCAACCCAGTCGGCGGCGCGCTGGATGATGTTCTGACGGGCCTCGGCGACGTCGTAGGTGTTGCGCGCGGCGGTGTTGCGCAGCACGGCCGCGTTCGCGCGCAGCCGCTTGCCGGTCGCGGTCAGGAGATTCAGCGCCGCGGCCGGCCGCATGCGGAGCAGCTCGTCGAGGTCGCCGCGGTCGACGACGATCAGCTGGCCTGCCTCTTTGCACACGGCGCGCGCACTCCGCGAGCCACCGTCGAGCAGCGAGATTTCACCGAAGAAATCACCGCGCTCGGCGAGCTCGAGGAACACGTTCTCGCCGGTCTTGATCTTGACCGACATCTCGACCGAGCCGGCCAGCACGATGCCCATCCAGTCACCTGGATCGCCGTACTCGAACAGGGTCTCGCCCTCGGCTATGTTCTCGAGGTCGACGCGCTCCGCGAGGATCGCGCGTTCCTTCGGGTCGAGCTCCGCAAACATCGGCACTTCGCCGAGGATGTCGGCGGTGGTGCCCATGGTTACTTCTTCTTCACCACGTTGCCGTCGACGCGATAGCCGTCGGCCAGCGGACCGGTCAGCGCGGCCGCGACCTGGGTCTTGCGGTCGCCGAGCGGCGCCTTCGTCCGCTCGAGCACTTCGACGATCGTGCGCTTGATCCGGCCGGACTCTTCGTCGGGACGGAGCAGGGCATCGATCAGCGGCTCGGCGATCTTCGCCGGCTCTTTCGTGCCGAGGCCCTCGATCGCGGTGAACCGCGAGTTCTCGTCGAAGTCGGCGACGTACGGCGTGACGCGCGAGATCACCTCGTCGTCCGACATGCCCTTGTGCTCGGTGAACCACTTCAGGAGGTCGATCCGCTTGTCGGGCATGCGGACGTAGCCCGGCTGCTCGGTCGCGAGGAGCTCGTCGACGATCGCGAGCTGCTTGTCGTGGTCCGCGACCTTCTCGAGCACGCGCAGCGGGAACGCCAGCTGCTCGGCGCCCTTCATGTAGCGGACGAGCGCGGGCAGGACCATCGGGCCTTTTTCGACGAGTACGTCGACGACCCAGGTCTTCTCCTGTTCGTCCTCCACGCCCTTCATCGCGGTGACCCCGAAGCGCTTGCACAAGCCGTACAGCGCGTTGTCGCTACCGTCCTCGCGCAACCTCTCCAACGCGCCCCAGCGATCCGGTTGCTGGGAGAGCTTGTTGGTCGCTTTATCGATCGTGCGCTGGAGAGCGCGATCCTTGGAGAAGAGGCCGAAAACCATTTGTTTTCTTCTTACCGGGCTCTGAAATTCGTTCGCAACCTACCGTTCTGCGCCCGAGACGGCAAGGCTGGCCCAGAACTGATCTGGTCGGGCATGTCTGTCGTACAGTAGGGTCGTGGCACCGCGGTCCTCGTTTGTCATCGCGCTCGTTTCTGGGGCGCTCGCTTCGTGTGCGAGCAGCAAGTCGCACCCGACGAACGGAAAGTTCGAAGACTGCTATTACGACTGCAAGCCGGGCCAGACCGCGAAAACGGATCCAGGAGCCCCGGCGGGGACGGGGGCTGCTGCCGGTCCTACAGTGGGTACGACCAAGCCGACTGGCAAGCTCACGCCTGCAAATCTCAAGGCGCAGGTCTTCCGCGACGCCGCAGATCTGATCGACAAGGCGCAAGCCGCGCTCGATAACGGCAACAAGAACCTCGCGGATCAGTACTTCTCGAGCGCGGAGCTCCTCACCGGTCCCGAGGCGATCGCCGCGCTCGCCTCGACGTTTCGCGAAGGCGCGCCGCCGCGCGTGACCGCACCGACCGAGAAGGTCGACACCCACACCGCGCCGCAGCCGAAGACCGTCGGCAGCTCCGAAGAAGAAGACGCCGCCGCGAAGGTGCCGCCGCCGCGCGTCGAAGGCAGCTTGACCGGCAGCGTCCAGATCGACGGCAAGCCGCTCGTCGGGGCGTTCGGCCTCGTCACGCTCGAGCCTGTAACCGGCAAGTCGCCGGCGCGTACACCGAAGCGCCGCGTGATCGAACAACGCGATCGAACGTTCCTCCCGCACGTGATGGCGATCCCCGTCGGATCGACGATCGCGTTTCCGAACTTCGACGGCGTGTTCCACAACGTGTTCTCGACGTCGCCGGTCGCGGCGTTCGACCTCGGCATCTACAAGGCCGGCGAGGCGCGCGAGTTCACGTTCCAGAAGGAAGGCATCATCCGGCTCGGCTGCAACCTGCACGCGAACATGAGCGCGTACATCGCGGTCGTCTCTGCGCCCGCGTATGTCGTCACCGACGACGCAGGCAAGTTCTCGTTCAAGCACCTCGCGCCCGGCAAGTATCACTTGAAGGCGTGGAGCGAGCGCTCGAAGGCGCCGATCGAGCAGGAAGTCACGATCAAGGTCGGCGCGAATGCGGTGAACGTCGGCGTCGCCGCCGATGCGCCTACCGGGCCTGCGCCCGACAAGTTCGGGGGCAAGCGTGGGTAGACCCGCGCTGATCGCGGCGGGGATTGTTCTCTTGGCGGCGGGCGCGGGACTCGCCGGCTACGGCGCCACGCGCAAGGCGACCGGCGGGATGACGCCGGAAGCGTCCTCGATGATGACGTCTGCGATCGGCCAGCTCGACGGCGATATTCGCGCCGCGCAGTCCGACGTCAGCGGCAATGCGGAGGCGCTCGCCGGCTTCCCGTCGGTCCAGGCCGCGGTCGCGACCGACGTCGCAACGGCGCGCAACATGAACGAGCGCGGCGAGCTCGCGATCACGGTCAAGCCCGGCACGGTCATCGAGATCGGCCAGATCATGAAGGGCCAGGAAGCGACGCCGCTGCTCACGCTGCCCGAGAGCTCGATGCGGTCGAGCCACGCCGGTAAGCCGGGCAGCTACGTCGAGCTGATGGGCGACAAGGCCCTGGTCACCCAGGTCTCGAACGTCGTGCCGAAAGATCGTGCGAACGAGCTCACCGGTTACGTGATGGTGTCGCGGCCACTGGATCTCGCGCCCGCGTTCGCGAAGCTCGACCAGGCGCACGTCGAAGGCACGTTCGAGCTCGACGGCAAGACGCACGTCCTTGGTACCGCGCCACCCGCTGGGGCGAAGACCGAGACGATGCCGCTGCCGTCGGTGCCCGGTGCGAAGGTCACGGTCGCGGTGCCGCCGGTGACCGGTGGACCGCAGACCCCGCTCGTCGGGGGAGGCGCGGGGGCAGCGGGGCTTGGCCTCATCCTGTTGCTCGTCGGCGCGGTGACCGGCAAGAAGCGCGAAGCCGGTTCGACGGCCCAAGGCATGCCGGGCGGCACGCAGCCGCGCGGCCAGGCGAGCTCACAACCAGGTTTCGGTACCGCGCAGACCGAGATGTCGGCGAGCTCGCACGCGGTCGGTACGCCATCGCCGATCGGGCAAAGCGGCAACGATGCATCTTACTCGTCGGCGAATCTCGGACCAGGCGCGTTGCTCGGCCGCTGGGAGATCATCAAGCGGATCGGCTCCGGCGGCATGGCCGACGTCTACCTCGCACGCTCGCGCGGCGAGGCCGGGTTCGAGAAGCAAGTCGCGGTCAAGGTCATGCACCCGCACCTCGCGCGCAACGAGCGCGCGGTCGAGCACTTCCTCGACGA
>JBDUAS010000468.1:0-4033 GCA_040004535.1 Deltaproteobacteria bacterium | reverse complement strand
CGGCTTGCTCGCCGATGTACTCGAGCACGTGCGGGTGCGTCATGATCATCTCGCGGAACTCGCTCGCGGGCAGGCACAGTGCGAGCGCCTTGCCGCGCGCGATGATGTCGCTCTTGACGGCGCTGCCCGAGAGCAAAGCGGTCTCGCCGACGAGATCGCCCGGGCCGAGCACCGCGAGTTGCTGGCCGCCGCGACGAACGTCGAAGTGACCGGCGAGCACGATGTAGAGGCCGTCGGGCCGCGCGCCCGCGGACAGCATCACGCGGCCGGCATCGATCTCGAGGAACTTGAACTTCGAGGCGAGCCTCGCGCGCTCGTTCGTATCGAACGGGCGAAACAACGGGCTCGTACGGGTCCAACGATCGACGAGCCGATCGCGGACGAAGCGCAGCACCGCGGACAGAACCTCTCCGTGCGCCGCGAGCACGCGCTTCAACGTCGCGCGATCGATCCGCAACAGCTCCGCGCCGCCGCCGACCGAGGTGACCGTCGCCGAGCGCGGCTGATCGGTCATCAGCGCGACCTCGCCGATGAACGAGCCGGGACCGAGGCGCGCCATCTCGACGCGCGGCGGGCCTTCGGCCTGGACCGAGACCTCGCCCTCGACGATCACGTAGAGCGCGTCGCCCGGATCGCCCTCGTAAAACAGCACTTCGCCGTCGGTGAGCTGGATCAGCTGGAGCTCGGCGACGAGTGATTCGAGCGCCTCTTGCGACAGCCCGGAGAATAGCGGGGTCGCGGCGAGCGCTTCGGCGGCGACGTGGCCGAGGATCCGCGGCGCCGGCAGCGGAATCTCTTCGATGTCCTCGAGGTCGAGCTCTGCGATGTCATCGAGCTCGCTCGACTCCAGCTCGACGCCGGGAGCGGTCGGCTCGACGACGATCTGCGGCACCGACGGCCGCGACTCCTCGATCATGTAATCCTCGTCGCCGATCGGGATCACGTAGACGCCGGAGTTGTCCTCGCGCTCGAACGCGTCCGGCACTTCGTTCTTCAGATCGATCGCGTCGATGCCGGAGTTCGGCGGCAGCGTGATCGGCTTGGACTTGGTCCTCGCCTGCGAGACCTGCGACTGCGCGTTCGTCTTCGTGCGTGGCAGCACGAGGTCGTTGATCTCTTCGATCGCCTCGCGGTCGCTCTTGCGCGACGCAGCCGAGCCGTACGGCGGGGTCTGCGTGCCCTTCGTCATCCGGACTTCGGGCAGCAACGTCGGATTCGGCGTGCGCGTGCGCGGGATCGCGATCGGATCGAGGTCGAGATCCGCGATCTGCTGCTGGTCGGTCGTGCCGCGCCGGCGCAGCGCTGCGACCGCGGTGTTGTCCGCGAGGTTCGGGTTGTTGTCGGCCATCGTGACCGCGCGCGTCGGCCCGGTGTTGATCTGCTCGTTCATCGCGGCGATCCGCTGGAGCGCGGCATCGGAGCGCGGATCGATCTGGAGGATCAGCTTGCACACCGCCATCGCCTGGACGAGAAAGCCGCCCTGCGCGTAGCGATCGGCGGCGCGTGTGAACGCATCGATCGCGTCGTGGTTTCGCGCGAGCTTGCGAT
This sequence comes from Deltaproteobacteria bacterium, assembly GCA_040004535.1. Classification (GTDB taxonomy): domain Bacteria; phylum Myxococcota_A; class Polyangia; order Haliangiales; family Haliangiaceae; genus JABFXX01. The sequence goes on along the minus strand of JBDUAS010000468.1, from coordinate 2,485 downwards.
AGGTCTCGCCGGCACGCTTCGGCCACTGCGCGTCGCGCGGCTCGAGCGTCTCTAGCTCGAGGTACGCCCCGAGTGCACGCTTGTGCTTCCCGGCGGACGTAGCTTCCGCCGCTTCCTGGCGCAATTGCCGAGCGTCACGTGCCATGGCGCTAAGCCGGCATAGTAGCTCGCCTCATCCGTTCGGCGTACGCCAGAGCCAGCTCTTTCGTGACCACCCCCACGCCATTTCCGTGCGATCGACCGTCGAGACGCGTCACCGCGACGATCCCGCGAACCGCGCTCGTGATGAAGATTTCGTCGGCGGCGGCGAGCTCCGCGCGGGCGATACCGCGCTCCTGGCACGACAGGCCCAGCTCACCGCAACACGCGAGCACGTGGCCGCGAGTGATGCCCGGCAGGATCCCTGCGACCGGCGGCGTGACGACGATTCCGTGGATGAGAATGAAGATATTGCTTGTCGCGCCCTCGACGACCGACCCATCAGGCGCGCAGCGGAGCGCTTCGTCGGCCCCGGCTTCCGCGGCGAGTTGCTTCGCGATCAGGTGATCGAGGTACGACAAGGTCTTGTGTGCGTGGCCCGCGCGCTGCGCGAGGGGATAGTCGACGACCGCGAGACTCACCTGTGCGACTTCTTCGGTGGCCCGAGGTGGGGGAGGTGTGAGCGATTCCGCGATCACGATCGTGTGGCCGCCGCGAACGTCGGCGAACCGCGCGGTGATGCCACCCTGCCCGCGCGTCACGATGATCCGGAGGCGTTGCTCACCTTCGGTGGCCGCGATGACGTCGGTGACCGCGCGCGTGATCGCGACCCGGTCCGCGGCGATGTGCAGCTCGATCGCAGAGGCCAGCAAGCGGTCGAGATGAAGATCGAGATCGACGGCCACGCGATTCCACGTGCGCAAGATCTCGAACAAGCCATCGCCGTAGAGAAACCCGCGATCTAGCACCGAGATCTTCGCGTCGTCATCGCGAACCAAGATGCCGTCGATCGCGATCACTAACGATCCATGCCGAGATACTTCGCGGCGCACGCGAGAATGTCGGCTTCTTGCTCGACCCGCTTCGACAAGTCGCCGCTCTCGCCGTGACCGAGTACGACCAAGCATGCGGTTCTCATGGGCCGAACCTTACGCCCGATCCGCTAGTCAGAGGCGCCGGCGGCGGCGAGCACGTCGCGCGCATTGCGCAGATCGGTCTCCGCCGCGAGGCGCCAGAGCTCGGCGTCGGGCAGCGTTGGGCCGGCGAGGCTCGCGCGATACGCGGTGGCGGCGAGCTTCAGATATGCGAGCGCCCGGCCGCGGAGCTCGGCAGCGCCACCGAACAGGAGGCCGAGCCCGAGGTCGTGATACAGGCTGCCGATCCGGTAGTCCGCGGCGATCTGCGCGAGCGCGCCGGCACCGGAACGCTCGGCGGCCTTGTCACGGATCGCGCGGTACATCGCGACGAGCTCCGCGGTCGCGTCTTCCTTCGCCCAGATCTCGAGGCGCTGGTGCGGCCGAATCGCGTGGACGCGGACGAGCGAGCGCTCGGCGCGGGCGAACGCATCAGCGAGCTTCGGATCGACGCCGGCTAAGGCGGTGCCGGCCTTCGGGCCACGCAAGTCGCCACCGCCGCTCGCCGCGACGACATCGGCCTGGACCTGGGCGACGCCTTCGGTGATCGCGGCGTCGTTCGGTGCGAGCGCGGCGGCGCGCGCGGAGAGGTCGAGCGCGTGGCGGCTCCTGCCGGCGCGGCCGTCGAGCTGGGCGAGGTGAAGCGCGGCGCGCGCGGCGATCGGTGCGGGCGCGTCAGGGGCGTCGAGGACTTTCTGAAATGCGGTGCGTGCACCGGCTTCGTCGCCCGCGAGCTCCGCGATCACGGCGTCACCGAACTCGGGGGCGATGCCGTCGAGCTCGGTGGTCACGCCGGTCGCTGGATCGGCGACGCTCGGTTGAGTGATGCCGGGCGGGGTGCCGGTCGAGTGCGCGGCGTGTCCATCATCGTGGCAGGCGGCCACCACGACAAGAAGCAGCGCGAGACGCTTCAAACTCGGCTTGGCGCCGGTACCAGAATCAGCCCCACCGGAGGAGTTCGACCCTGATACCGGCGCCATCACCTCGCCCATCACCTTGGTACCAAATGGGCTCGGCGGGATGATGTTCACTTCATCTCGCGACGTCACGACGTCGCAAAACGATGTCACGATGTTGTCATCGCCCGGCCTACGAGATCTACGCACCGGAGCCCGACCTCGCGAACCGCACCGCGTCACGCGGCACGTCGAGCTTGTAGCCCGCGCCGTGAATCGTGACGAGCCAGCGCGGTTTATCCGGCTCGTCCTCGAGTGCGCGACGCAGCTTCACGAGGTGGTTATCGACGGTGCGCGTGTTCGGATAGTCCTCGTAGCCCCACGCCTCGTCGAGCAGCACATCACGAGACACGACCTCGCCGGGCCGCTTCGCGAACACCTTCAGGATCGCGAACGCGCGGCTCGGCAGCTCGATCC
>JBDUAS010000196.1:0-13717 GCA_040004535.1 Deltaproteobacteria bacterium | reverse complement strand
TCCGCAAGTTCCCGCTGCGCTACGACCCGCTCTACTGGGGCGCCGTGTTCCCGCTCGGCATGTACACGGTGTGTACGTACCGCCTTGCGGCCGCGGTCGACGCGAGCTTCCTCGTCGAGATTCCCAGGGTCTTCGTCTATGTGGCAGTCACGGCGTGGGCGCTCGCGGCGATTGGAATGACCTCGACACTCCTGCGGGCGTCTCGCGGCGATGCCGCATCGCGGCCTTGATCTCGAGAAGTCGCCGGATTCGCCCGTGACACTCGCGAAGCAGATCGACCACGTCTCCGGCGGTACTACGCTGGCCGATCTGAACGAGCATGCGGGACTCCCGTAGCACGCGACGTACCGAGTAGACTCCATGCATGGCGGGCCCGATCCACGAGTATCTCTCCGCCGATCACACGCGGCTCGACCAGTTACTCGCGCGCGCCGAGGCCGAGCGCGCTAGCTACGAAGAGTTGCGTGCGGGCTTGTTGCGCCACATCGCCATGGAAGAAAAGGTGTTGTTCTCCGACGCGCGCGCGCGACGCGGAGGTTCTCCATTGCCGATCGTCGCGCGCTTACATGCAGATCACGCCGCGCTCGCATCGCTGCTGGTGCCTTCACCGACACCGGACCTGCTTCGCTCGGTCCGCGACATCCTTGCCGAGCACAATCCGCTCGAAGAGCGAGAACACGGGCTCTACGAGGACTGCGAGCAGCTCGCCGGCGCGGACGTGCGCGAGGTCCTCGCACGCATGCAAGCGATCCCGCCCGTTCGGGTGTCAGCGCATGTCGACGAGGCGCGAATCCACGATCACATCGCGCGCTTGCTCGCCGCTCGCACGAGTAGTCGCTAGTAGTGATCGAGCATGCCGAGCAGCGTCGCGACAAACCTCTCCTCGAGGGCGATCTGCGCTTGCAGGTGCTCGTCGAGTAGCGCGAGCTCGCTGCCAAGTCGGCGCTCCTGCTCGCTCGAGACCGGCCAGCGCGCCACCGCGTCACGGATCTCGTCGAGCGCCGTCGCGATCATCAAATGATCGCCCATCATCCCGCTGCCGATCAAGGACACGGCGGCGGCGGCATCACCGGCGAGGAGCCGCTCTTCTTGACCTAGATGACCGAGCAACAGCGAGCCGAGCCCACGCAGCCGGCGCGCGACGTCCGCGGCGTTCGGTCTGCAGCGCGCGATCGCCGCCGCCATCGGCGCGAGGAACGGAACGCGTGCCCACACGTAGTCGTGATGGACCATGATCTCGTCGTACACGGTCACCCCTCTCGCGTTGCGCGCGAGAACAGGATGTTGTTCTCGAGGTGGATGTGCTGCATGAGCTCGGCCTCGACGTGTGCGAGCCCGTTGTAGAGCGCGGTCCAGGTCGCGCACGCGTGTGGCGGCAGTTGGAGATCATCGGTGAGGCCGCGAATGCGTTCGAGGTACTCGCGGTGACTATCGTGCTCGCTCTCCATCATGCGAACCGGCATGTAGACGCCCTCGCCACGCACGCCCCGTCGCAGCATCGGGAACAGCACGCGTTCTTCCTTCTGCATGTGCTGCTCCATCTCGCCCAAGAATTCGACCAGCACGTCGGCCAGACCCGCCGGTACTCCAGGCTTGTCCGCGTGGACACGCTCCACCTTGCGCGATGCATTGATCAGGAGCGGCACGTCTTTGCGCAGCGCTGCGTGGTAATGGCTCTCGATGTGATCCGCGAGCTCGGACTGCGTGCGGCGTTCCCAGCTCGGCGGATCGTCGCCGCGCCGAGCTTCGACGTCGAGCTCGCGCAAGATCTGGTCGGCGTCGAGCCCACGGCTGGCGCAGGCATCCGCGAGCGACTTTCGCCCCCCGCAACAGAAGTCGAGCTTGTGGCGCATGAACACCCGCGTGGCGGATGGTTGGGTTCGCGCGAAGTCGGCCAGCGTGGTCGTAGCGTGCATGAACGCATCATTTGCACGGGTGGGACCACCACTAACTCTTGGAGATCAAACAGGCGTTGTGACTGCGACAACTCGCCTCGTTGTGGTTGCCACAACGCGCTGTAGTTTTTACACATGTCGTCATGGCCGGCGCTCCAGCGCATCGCGATCGATCTGACAGAGAGCCTTCGAGCGTCGGATCGCTACGACCGCCTCCTCGATGTCGTTCGCTCGGAGATCCCGTGCAACGCGACGGCGCTGCTCGCGTATCGGGACGGCGAGCTCGTTCCACTCGCGGCACGCGGGCTCTCGCGTCAGGTCCTCGGGATGCGGTTCGCGCCCGTGCAGCATCCGCGACTCGAGGCGATCCTCACGAGCGCCAAGCCGATCCGATTTCCGAGTGACTCGCCGCTGCCAGATCCATTCGACGGGCTCGTCGAAGACGCACCGGGCGAGCACGCTGCTGTGCACGACTGTCTCGGGTGTCCGCTCGTCGCTGCAGGCGAAGTGGTCGGTATCTTGACTGCGGACGCACTCGTGACCAACGCGTTCGACGGTCTCGACGAGGAATTCCTCCTCGCCCTGGGTGCGTTAGCGGGCGCCGCACTTCACACCGCACGCTTGTTCGAGACGATCGAGATGCTCGCCGAGCAGCGCGGCATGGTCGTTCAGGAGCTGACGCGCCATCGCGGCTCGCAGGGCGCACAGATGCTGGGCACGAGCCCGGCGATCGAGCGCGTACGGCGCGAGATCGAGGCGGTCGCGAGCACCGAGTTTCCAGTGCTCATCCTCGGCGAGACCGGCGTCGGCAAAGAGCTCGCAGCGCGAGCGATCCATGATGGTTCGCGCCGCAGCGATTGTCCGTTCATCCAGATCAACTGCGCCGCGCTGCCGGAAGGCGTGATCGAGAGCGAGCTGTTCGGCCACGTGCGCGGTGCGTTCACCGGCGCGGTCGCCAATCGCGCGGGAAAGTTCGAGGTCGCTGACCGCGGCACACTCTTCCTCGACGAGATCGGCGAACTCCCGCTCGGCGCACAGGCCAAGCTGCTCCGCGTTCTGCAGGAAGGCGAGATCCAGCGGGTCGGCTCGGACACACCCGTACGCGTCAATGTCCGCATCCTAACTGCGACGAATCGCGATCTCGCACGCGAGGTCAGTGAGGGGAGATTTCGAGCTGACCTGTATCATCGGCTGGATGTGTTTCCGCTGCAGATTCCTGCACTGCGCGAGCGCGCGGGAGACATCGGCATTCTCTCGGGGTACTTCCTCGACCGCCATCGCGTCCAGCTCGGTCTCGCGCGCCTCTCGCTCGCACCCGAGGCGGTCGCCGTCCTCGAATCCGGCGACTGGCCTGGCAATGTGCGCGAGCTCGATCACGTGATCGCACGCGCCATGCTGCGGGCGAAGCTGCGAACCAAGAGCAAAGCGATCCGGATCGAGGCCTTCGATATCGACCCGATGGCAGAGACCACCGCTCGCGCGGCCCCCGCCGCCGACTCGATAGTCAAGCGCGTCGCGAGAGGCCAGCTGCCGCTCCGCGATGCCCTCGAAGAGGTCAAGCGCGACGCCATCGCGAGCACGCTCGACGAGACCAAGGGCAACTGGGCCGAGGCCGCCCGCCGGCTCGGAATGGATCGCGGCAACCTCCATCACATGGCGCGACGCCTTCGCATTTCAACACGTTGAACGAACGCGCAAACGCTTCGCGTCGGGCAACAGTCACGCCGGCATTGCGCGGAATTGGCCACGATCCGCGGCACGCGCGTTGCTGTAGTGCGAGCCGTGACCAAGACGTTAATCCTCGCAGTCGTTGCAGTCGCCGCATGTCGCTCGAGCTCCGGTAGCACGCAGGATGACTTCATCCAGGTCGTCCCGGCAGAGAGGGAGCCCGATGTCACGAGCACTCCGGAGGGACATCCGTTGCTGGCCCAGCTCACCGATGCACCCGAGGTACCCGCGAAGATCTTTCGCAAGCACCCCGCGCACGTGATCGTCGAGCTCACGATCAACGAGATCGAGAAAGAGATCGCACCGGGCGTGCGCTACACGTTCTGGACGTTTGGCGGGCAGGTGCCGGGCAAGTTCATCCGGGTGCGCCAAGGCGATATCGTCGAGGTCCACCTCAAGAACGATCCCGCGAACAAGCTGCCGCACAACATCGATCTCCACGCGGTCAGCGGACCGGGTGGCGGTGCGGCGAGCACGTTCACGGCGCCAGGCCACGAGTCGCAGTTCACGTTCCGCGCGACGCAGCCAGGACTCTACGTCTACCACTGCGCGACGGCGCCGGTGCCGATGCACGTCGCGAACGGCATGTACGGGATGATCCTCGTCGAGCCGCCTGGTGGCTTCCCGTCCGTCGCGCACGAGTACTACGTGATGCAGGGCGAGTTCTACACGTCGGGCAAGTACCACGACCTCGGGCTACAGACGTTCGACATGGAGAAGGGGATCGACGAGCGCCCGACCTACGTCCTGTTCGACGGGGCCGAGGGCTCGCTCGTCGGTGACAAGGCGCTCAAGGCCGACACCGGCGATTCGATCCGGATCTTCTTTGGCAACGCCGGCCCGAACCTCGACGCGAACTTCCACATCATCGGCGAGATCTTCGATCGCGTGTACCCGGAGGGCGGCTCCATCGCGCAGGCACACGTTCAGACCACACTCGTACCCGCCGGCGGCGCGACGATCGTCGAATTCCGGGCCACCGTGCCCGGCACGTACTCGCTCGTCGATCACGCGCTGTTCCGCGCGTTCAACAAGGGCGCGGTCGGGCAACTGCGCGTCGAAGGTCCGACGCGCAATGATGTGATGTCGCCGAAGACGGCCGACCTTGCATACGGCGGTGCCCCGATCGTCGCGCCGCCGCTCCGTACCGATGGCAATCCGGTGCTCCAGATGGGCGAGGGCACGTTCACTCGGATCTGCGCGGCGTGTCACCTGCCAACGGGGCTCGGTGTCCCCGGTCAGTTTCCGCCGCTCGCGCACTCGGACTATCTCGCGTCGGCGCCGAAGGACAAGATCATCGGCCACCTCCTGCACGGTCTGCAGGGACCGCTCGTCGTCAACGGCATGGCTTACAACGGCCAGATGCCGATGCTCAACTTCCTCTCCGACGTCGAGATCGCTTCGGTGTTGACGTACGCCCGTGCGTCCTTCGGCAACGATCTGTCGCCGGTGAGCCCCGACGACGTCGCGAGAGTGCGCGGCCAGAGCGCGAGCGCGCCGTGAAGCTCGTCGCGATCATCGCGATGCTCGGCGCGGCCGCATACGCCGGACCGGCGCGCGTCGGCCCGGGGATCTATCGGCCGGCATTTCCGGCGTCACCCGCGGAGCGCACGGTCGCCGTGCAAGCGTTCTGGCTCGACCGCGAGCCCGTCACGAACGTCGAGTACGCCGCGTTCGTGCAGGCCGAACCCGAATGGGCGCGCGATCGCGTGAAGCCGATCTTCGCCGACGACAACTATCTTCGAGGTCACACTTCGGCCTCGCCGACCGCGCCCGTCGTGCGCGTCAGCTGGTTCGCGGCGCGCGCGTACTGCGCATGGCGCGGCGGCCGGTTGCCGGGGGAGGCCGAATGGGAGCTCGCCGCGTCGGCAGATGCGCATCACCGAGACGCGAGCGACGATCCGGTGTTTCAAGCGCAGATCCTCGCGTGGTACGCGCGGACGACGCCGGCGCAACTGCCGGATGTCGGTGGCGCCGCGAACGCGTGGGGTGTGCACGACCTGCACGGCCTGGTCTGGGAATGGGTCGAAGATTTCACCGCGTCTCTAGTCACATCCGACTCGCGCGATCCGACGCGCACCCAAGTGTGCGGCGCCGAAGCCGCGGCTGCGAAGGATCCACGCGCATACGCGACGTTCATGCGCTTTGCGTTTCGCGGCTCGCTGGTTGCGCGCGACACGGTCGCGAGCCTGGGCTTCCGTTGTGCGTACGATCAGGAGAGATCACGATGAAGATGTTGATCGCGTTACTCGCCGTTGCGTGCAGCTCGCATCCAGTGGCTCGCGAGCTCGCGACCCCCGTGGTCGCCAAGCCGGCGGTCGCCGTCGCGACCGGGCCATCGCTTTACGACCTCGACATCGCGATGACCGATGCCGGAGGTGTGCGGCAGCACCTCGATGTCGATCGCGGCCACCCGACGCTGGTCTCGATGTTCTACGGTAGCTGCGCGGCCGCATGCCCCCTGTTGATCGACACGATCGATCGCACGCTCCAGCAACTACCGGCGAGCAGTCGCAGCCATGCGCGCGTCGTGCTCGTTAGCTTCGATCCAGGGCGGGATACGCCGGCGCGGCTGCAAGAGCTCACGCGCGCGCATCACCTCGATGCACGGTGGACCCTCGCGGCGGCAACCGACACCGATGCGCGTACGCTCGCCGCAGTGCTTGGGGTCCACTACCGTGCGACTCCGGACGGCCAGTTCTTTCACACTTCGGTGATCGTGGCGGTCGACCGCGACGGTCGCAGCATCGCGCGGATGGACGGCATTGGCGATCCGAGCGCGCTCGTCGCGGCGCTGTCGGAGTGATCGCGGTGACAGCGCGACCTCGTTCGTTGTGGCCCCGCGAGCACGGTGCGTACGGTCAACTCGGCGCGCCCCTGCTCGGCGCGCTACTTCTCCACACGCCTACCGTCGGCGCGCTCTCGCTCGCCGCGGCCGCATGCTGCGCGTTCCTCGCGAACGAGCCGTTGCTCGTCGTGCTCGGCCAGCGCGGCGAACGCATGCGGGCGAGCTACGGGCCGGTCGCCGCGCGCCGGCTGATGCTCGCGCTCCTGGGCGCGGTGGTATCCGGAGGCTTTGGCCTCGCCCGCGGCTCGCAGGCGACGCTCGAGATCGCGGGGCTTGCCGCGATCCCGGCTGCTTGTCTCGCGACGCTCGCGTGGTCACGCCGCCAGCACACATTCGGCGGGGAGCTCGTCGCCGCGATCGCTTTTCCCGGCGCCGCGGCGCCCGTGCTCGTCGCCGATGGGGTGTCGGTCGGAAACGCAGTCATGATCTGGGCCGCGTGGGCGGTGGGATACGCGTGCTGCGTCGTCGCCGTGCATCGCGTGCTCGCGCATCGTCGCCGACCCCGAGCGCAGATCGATCGCGTGCTGGCGCTCGGGTTCGCGTCCATCGTTGTCACGGCAGTCGTGCTCCATGCCGCGCTACCAGTCGCGAGCATTGCAATACCGCTGGTGGTGGTCGCGCTATATCTGGTCGTGCGTCCGCCGCCGGCGAAGCGAATGCGCGCCATAGGTGTCGCGCTCGTGATCGCATCCTGTGGATCGCTCGCGTTCCTGATCGCGTTGCGCTGAGTCAGGCGAGTAACTTGCAGAATGGTGGAGGCGGCGGGAGTCCAATGCGCCGAAATGACGATGCGGAGTCGCGCGGATCCACCAGGTCCGCGCGATCGTGCGTGTCGACCCGAACGCATCCAAACTGCCAACCGCACCAGCAAAGGCGTGCTACGCGCTCGCGCTCGTGGTTCTCGACGGAGACCACGACCGCGCCCCGGGTTTGCGCCGTGGATCACGCGGCTCGGGTTCATCTATCTCATGCCGCGCGTTGATCAGAAGGCCGGATGAGCGACGGGATGGCCCCCGCAGCGATCCACCGGTAGCTCGCAGGAGATCACGCACTACTCGCCCAGGCGACCGCGAATCCGGACGGGTTCGACGTCGGATCCTACGACGAGCTCACAGCCGGACTCCTGCGTCACATCGCGATGGAGGAGAAGGTCCTGTTCGTGGACGCGCGCCGCGGCGGCCAGCGACTCCCGATCACAGCCAAGCTGCGCGGCTCGCTGACCCCGCGTGTCGAGATCGCCGCTGGTCACGAACGCGGTGGTTCGAGCTCGGTCCGGACCTCCCACAGCTCGGGGAAGAACACCAGATCGAGCGCCTTCTGGAGGAAGCCCACGCCGGAGCTCCCGCCCGTCCCGCGGCGAAATCCGATGATTCGCTTCACGGTCGTCATGTGCCGGAAGCGCCAGAGCTGAAATCGTTCCTCGACGTCGACGAGCTTCTCCGCCATGTCGTACTCGCTCCAGTACCGCACCGGGTTCTCGTAGATGGTGCGCAACACGGCGAGAACGGCCGGGCTCCGCTCGTACGGCAGCGAGAAGTCGCGATCGAGGCGATCGGCAGGCACCGGGAGGCCACGTCTTGCGAGGCAGCGCAGGAACTCGTCATAGAGCGATGGCTGGCGCAACCGCGCGTCGAGCGCCGCATAACTCTCCGGGTTCGCGCGGTGCGGCTTCATGCTGCTCGCGTCTTTGTTCCCGAGCACGAACTCGATCGCGCGATATTGATGCGACTGAAAGCCGCTCGCCGGACCGAGCGCCTCCCGGAAGCCGAGGTACTCGCTCGGCGTCATCGTCTCGAGCACGCTCCACTGTTCGAACAGCATCCGCTGGATCTGCGCGACCCGCGCCATGATCTTGAAGCATGCCTCGAGGTGATCATCGCGCACGCACGCTGCGGCGGCATCGAGCTCGTGCAGCATCAGCTTCATCCAGAGCTCCGAGGTTTGATGCTGGATGATGAACAGCAGCTCGTCGTGGTGCGGCGGCTGCGATCGAGGTTGTTGCGCGGAGAGCAGCTGGTCGAGGCAGAGATACGCGCCGTAGGTCTTCTCGCGCTGGAGTTCGACGTGAATACCGGGTTCGAGCTCGCGTTGATTCATGCAGCAGCGACGGTGCCGTTGGCATCGGTCGCTGTAAAGCCCTCTCGGTTGCTGCGACGCCACGTCACACCCGAGCGCGCTCGGGCGTGCCTCGTGCTCGCGTGGCGCATGGCCGACACGACCAGCACAGCGCGAGCTTCGACCTTATCGAACGCCGGGTCGCCGAGCGGGCGCTCGTCCGCCTCCTCGCGTCGGTCTCCGCGGTCGCGACGGGCCGGACCTGGAACGCGAGGCGACTCGTACGGCGACGCGGGATCGCGTTCATCAGCGCGTGATCCGCTCTTCAGGTGCGGCGCAGGCTCGCGACCACCGTTCGTTGCGGCAGCTCCGTGTGCGACCATTCACCGCAGGACAGCGTGGTAGGACTCGCCAAACTAGTTGGCGGAGGTCCTATGTCGCAGGCGCTGGTGGTGTGCCCCGTAACCGATGACCTCGAGCTGATCGACTATTGCGAAAGCCCACTCGGACCGCTGGTCCACGCGTGCTCGCGTTTCCGTCCGGTGACCGCGCTGGCGTGTAGCCGCGACTGCGTACGGTGTACGCGGACCGAGGCGGCGGCGGTCGACACTTCGTTCGACACTTCGTTCGACACTTCGTTCGACGCTTCGTTCGGGACCATCGAGCGCAACTCGGAGGTCGACCTCAGGCCGACGCTGTGCGCCGAGTCGCGCTGACGGAGCGTTGACGGAGCATTCGGCAGAGACCCTCGATCAAGCTGCGGTCGCCGACATCTATGGCTCGCGGACCGGCTGCTTGCCACGCACGAGCTACCGGTTCGCTGCGGTGGGCAACGCGTGGACCCGACGGGCGGTCGGGCCGAGGTCCTGGATCAGCGCACTGATCCTGGGCGAGGTCTCGAGGATCGAGCTCGGTCCAGCTTCGGCGAGGTAGCCATCTTCGCGGTAGCTACGGATGACGCCACCGCCCGGGCTGCTGGCTTCATGGGTCGTGACCGGCACGCCGCGCTGTTGCAGCCAATACGCGGCGGTGAGCCAGGTGATGCCGGCTCCGCTGATGGCAACGGGCTTCACCAGCAATCAGATCGTGCGTGAATAGCGCCGGTCGTTGTCCTGCGCGAGGGTGGCGTCGAAGCGCATGGCAATGTTGCGGATGAGCAAGCGGCCCAGATCGGTCACGGTCAGGTCGGTTGCGCTGCGCTGGAGCAGGCCGTCGGCCTCCAGGTCTTCGAGCGAGGCCAGCTCGTGCGAGAAGTAGTCCGTGAAGGTCACGCCGAGCTTCTGTGACATGGCCGCGTAATCGAGGCTGAGATCGCACATCAGCCGCATGATGGTCTCGCGACGAAGCTTGTCGTCCGCGCTCATGATGTAGCCCTTGTCCACCGGCAGCTCACCGGCATCGAGCATCCGATAATAGTCCGGCAACTCTTTCACGTTCTGCCAGTAGATGCCGTCGGCTTGCGAGATGGACGACATGCCAAACGCGTAGATGTCTGCGCCGCCGTGCGTGCTGTAGCCCTGAAAATTCCGTTGCAATGTCTTTTGCCGCTGCGCGACGGCGAGCTCGTCCGTGGATCGGGCGAAGTGATCCATGCCGATGTAGTCGTAGCCGACGGAGGTGAGCCGTTCGATGGTCATCTTCAGCAGCTCCATCTTCACCTCCGGCGACGGCCGGGCGTCCGCCTTGAGGAGCTTCTGGTGCGGCTTGATCCAGGGCACGTGCGCGTAACTGAAGACCGCGAGGCGGTCCGGGTCGAGGGTGAGAATCTCGGTGAGCGTCTTCTCGAAGGTGGCGGCGGTCTGATATGGCAAGCCGTAGATGAGGTCGATGTTGACGGAGCGAAAGCCGACGTCGCGCATCCACCCGACAGCTTGCTGGGTCAGCGCGAACGGTTGAATGCGATGGATGGCTTCCTGCACCTTGGGGTTGTTGTCCTGCACGCCGAGCGACCCACGGTTCGCGCCGATCTCGACGAGCGCCGCCACGTGCTCGCGTGTGAGCCGGCGCGGATCCACCTCCACCGAGGCTTCCACGTCAGGCGACACCGTGAAATTCGAGTGGATCAGCTGACCCAGCCGACGAATCTCGTCAGGCGTCAGGAACGTGGGAGATCCGCCGCCAAAATGAAATTGCACCACCTTGCGTCCAGGGTTGAGCAGCCGCTTCATCAGCGCCAGCTCCTTCTCGATGTAGTCGAGATAGGTCGTGCTCTGGCTTTGCGCTGTCGTGATGACGGTGGTGCACCCGCAGAACCAGCACAGCGAATAGCAGAACGGCAGATGAAAATAGAGCGACAGGTCGCGCTCGACGGCATTGTTCGCCGCGATCAGTGGACGCAGCTTGTCGAGGTTGATCTCCTCCGTGAAGCGCGTGGCCGGTGGGTATGACGTGTAGCGCGGGCCGGCAACGTTGTACTTGGTGATGAGATCGAGGTCGACTTTCAATGTGGTCATGCGAACCGCTCGTAGTATCCGTCATCGCTTGAAACTCTGGAACCATGGCGTACGGCGGAACGGCCGTCGAGTGCGTGGCTCGGTCGCTCTCGCGGCCGAGCCAGGCTCGCTGCCCGTGTCGTGGAGTGCTCGCCACGTGCCAAATCGCTGGTCGGCGACCAGCTGGCTCGCACGACGCTCGGGTCCAGCATCGACCGCATCAGTACGCGGTAGTCGTCCGTCGTACCGAGCCCGTTCGCCTTGCGGTGGATAGTCAGCTTCCGATGCGGCGAGGAAGTTCAAGCGCGGTTTCACGACGGTAGTCTTGGCGAGGGCCGAGGCAGCAGCGAGCGGGCGAGCGCCGTGTCGGTGACGATGGCGAGGACGCTGCGGCGCCCGCCGCAGGGGCACTGGAGCACGGCTCGTCGGTCGTCATCTCGTCCGGCACAGCGGGATCTTTGGCCCGGCCAGCAAGCACGGACACGCGCTGCGAGCGCTCGTCCCCACCGACCCCGCACAACCGGCCGGCGACGCCCGCTGCGCAAAACCCCGGCTACCTCAGACCGCAGCGACGACGTCACGCGCGCGCCGGCTCGCGTGGGCCGACCTCCTGAGCCGCGTGGTCGCCGACGATGCCGCAGGAACGCCACCGGCTCCATGACGTCCGCACACGGCGGGATCAAGTAGTTTTAGCGGCTTACCCGAATAATGCGTCACAACCGGCCAACTCCCTCCATACAGGGGTGAAACCCTACTTCCTCGCGCTCGCGACCCTCGTCCTGCCTGAGCTCGCCTACGCCGACACGGCGGTGAAGGAGGACAGCTGCCATGACGTTCGACTTCAGAACGTGGCGTACCAGCAATGTCTCGCCACCCAGAATCCGACGACATGTGGCCTGTTTTACCCGACGCCGACGTCGCAGTGCTGGGACTTCGAGACCGGTGGGCTTGGCGATAACACGTTCGGGTACTGGACCGCTTCCGGCACCGCGTTCGCGAACCAACCGACGTTCGGCGACAACGTGGCCGCTTGGCGCGTGCTGCAAACCACGCCGAGTCAGCTCGGAGCGATCAGCATGCTCGACGACCTCAACGCGATCGGCGGTGATTACTGGCAGACGCCGTACCCGATCGGTCATCAAGGTCTGTTCTGGCTCGGCACGTACGAGAACCGGCACACCAGCGCCGACGGCTGGAGCGGCACTCAGGGCGACGCGGCGACGGGCTCGGTGGTGTCACCGCAATTCGTCATCGATCGAAACTATCTGACGTTCTTGATCGGCGGAGGCTGTGATGCCAACACGGTCAGCATCCAGATCCAGGAGAGGGTCGGGAAGGGCTGGCAGACCTCGCTCGATCGCCGCGGTCGAGCGAGGCGCATCACGGGCTCGTGTACCGAGCTGATGGTGCGCAAGTACTGGGCGACAGATCTCGAGAGCGGACTCTGGGGAAAGACGGTGCGCCTCGTCGTCACCGATGCCGCGACCGGCGCGTGGGGTCACATCAACATCGATCACGTGCTGCTCACCGATCGCGCACCGGATGATCTCGGCGGCGCCAATCAACCGCTGTGGGGCTTCGCCGATACGCATTCGCATCTGGGCAATCACCTGACGTTCCAAGCGATGGTCGGCGGATCGCACGCCCTCGTCGGTGCGCCCGAGGAGGTCGACTCGGTCACGCGCGGTGTGTGCGACGGAGCCGATCACGGAACCGTCGGGCACCACGGTGCGCGGACGCTGACGCAGACCCTCGAGACCCAGAGCTTCGGCATCGCGCCCGCACTGCCGGTCGGTTGCGACCAAGGAGGGCTGAGCCACGCCGGAAGCAACTGCAGCTACTTCGATCAGCATCCGCAGTTCATGGCCGGCGACGGTTGGCACGACGCGACAGTCGGTTCGACGTACTGGTACACGCGCACGCACCAGCAGATGTACTTGGACTGGATCAAGCGCTCGTTTCAAGGCGGACAGAGGTTGCTCGTCGCGAGCGCCGGAAACGCCGAGGCGCTAGGCATGGTGCTTCGCAACGGAAGCGGAGATCTGTACGTCTCGGACTACGGCGCGATGCGGCGGTTCGCGGCGTACGTGAAGGGCCTCGTGGCGAGCAACTCGTGGATGGAGATCGCGTACACGCCGAGTGACGCGCGGCGGATCATTCGCGCGCACCACCTCGCGATCGTGTTGCAGACCGAGATCGATGACATCGGCGACAACTGCAACGGCGACATCTCGTATCCGTACGGCAACCTCGACGGCGCGGTGCCGACCACGACCTCGACGAACGGCGCGAATCCGTGGGATCAGGTCAAGGTGAAGCGCTCCTGCGGGACGGATCTCGTGGCCTGGGAGGCCCGGGT
Source organism: Deltaproteobacteria bacterium (assembly GCA_040004535.1). Taxonomy (GTDB): domain Bacteria; phylum Myxococcota_A; class Polyangia; order Haliangiales; family Haliangiaceae; genus JABFXX01. Next base: position 400 of record JBDUAS010000196.1, on the reverse strand, counting down.
GCAGAGCCTCTACGACGCCGGCTACCGGATGATCATCCCGCTGCACTTCGCGAACAACGACCTTGGTGGTCCTGCCGTCTATACGGATCTCCACAACACCAACAACCGCTTCATGACGAGCTCGTTCCTCGATGTAACGAGCTCGAGCGCGGTGGACTTTCGGCTCGGCGAAGCGGGCCGCCTGCACGACGTCGGACTCGTGAGCAACTACGGCCACGCGCCGAATCCGATCGCCGCATGGGGCAGCACGCTCCTCGGCTGGTGCACGTACGTGCCGTTCACCGGCTGTCTCGCGGGAGCTGGACAGGCTGGGTTTAGCGCATTGCCATTCTCGATCGATCTCCTCATCTCGATCGGACAAGCCGGCGTGGCTACGCCGACCCCGATCCAGGGTATGACC
>JBDUAS010000467.1:0-4042 GCA_040004535.1 Deltaproteobacteria bacterium | reverse complement strand
GTCAGCGTGCTGACGACGAACGCCGAATCCGCGATCGATCCGGCACTCCAGCGCAGGCTCAACTTCCGGATCCGGTTCCCCGAGCCCGAGGTCGAGGAGCGCGAGAAGCTGTGGCGCCAGCTGCTACCGCCCGCGACCGGGCTCGCCGAGGTCGACTTCAAGGCGCTCGCCGAACGCTTCGACATGACCGGCGGCTACATCAAGAACGCGGTCGTGCGTGCCGCCGTGATCGCCGCGCGTGCGGGCCGAGCCATGATCGCCGACGATCTGTGGGTCGGCGCACATCACGAGTACGTCGAGATGGGTAAGGTGATGCCCACGCCGAGGGCAACATGAGCGAAGACTCCGACGAACCACGCGCCGATCCCCCCCGCAGGATGCCTCCGATCGTGCTCGCGCTGCTCGGCGCCGCCGCGCTGTTGTTCGCGGCGATGTCGTCGCAGTGGCTCGCGAACACCGGCGCAAACGGCTCGATCGCGATGGGCCTCCGTTCGACGACCGAGTGCGGCTCGGTCGGCATGCTGCTCGGACCGCGCCCCGACGAGTGCCGCACGAAGAGCAACAGCGACTACAACGCGGAGTGGAAGACCGAGAGCGGCCAATATCACTCGGCCGCGTTCGCACCGTGCGGGCTCGTCACATCGATCGCGTGCTTCGTCGGTGCGCTCGGTCTGCTCGCCGCCGCCGCGCTCGCGCTCGCGAAGAAGCAGCCGCAACTGCCGGTCTCGCCGAGCTCGGTCTCGCTCCTGGCGCTGATGGCCGGGCTCGTCAGCGGTTGCGTGTTCGTCGCGACCAAGCCGGGCCCCGCCGGGTTCGTCGGCGTCGGCATCGCGTTCTGGATCTTCGGCGTCGGCGCGGTGCTCGGCCTCGCCGGCTCGATCATGCTCGCGCGCGTCAATCGCCCGGTCGATCCGGATCTGATGGACGGCGCGATCGATCCGGACAAGTTCTAGGTGTCGAGACAGCGCCGCACGGCTTCGAGCAACGCCGCCGGTGCGAACGGCTTCTGCACGAAGTTCTCGCCGGTGCGCAGCTCGAGCTCCTTGCCCGCGTTCTCCGCGCTGTAACCGCTCGTGTACAACACGCGCACCGCCGGCATGGTCTTGCGCAGCGCGGCCGCGACCTGGTGGCCACTCATCCCGGGCATCACCAGGTCGGTGAGCACCAGCGCCGGCTTGTCGGCGAGCCCTTCCCACGTCTGGACCGCCTCGCGCCCGTTCGGCGCATCGACGACGCGGTAGCCAGCGCGCTCCAGCGTCCGCCGGATGATCCGCCGCACCGAAGCATCGTCCTCGACGACGAGCACGAGCTCGTTCGTACCTCGCGGCGCCGTGCGCACGGTCGTCGCCGCGACGTGGCCGCTGCCACCGATCGGGATCATGACGGTGAACGTCGTGCCATGACCGGGCTCGCTCTTGACCTCGATCGTTCCGTGATGCTGCTGGACGATCCCGAACACGGTCGCGAGCCCGAGGCCCGTGCCCTTGCCCGCTTCTTTCGTCGTGAAGAACGGCTCGAAGATCCGCGGCAGCACCTCGGCGGCGATACCGGCGCCCGTGTCGTGCACGCGAATCGCGATCGATGCGCCCGCCCGCCGCGTCTGGATCACGAGCGTGCCGCCGCTCGGCATCGCGTCGCGCGAGTTGATCGCGAGGTTCATCAGCAGTTGATCCATCATTCCAGGATCGACGCGGGTGATGAGCGGTTGGGTATCGAGGTCCAGCCGCAGTGCGACGGTCTCGCCGATGATCCGCTGCAACATCTTCGCGAGGCTCTTCACGAGCTCGTTGAGATCGACATCGCGCGGCTGCATCAGCTGGCGGCGGCTGAACATCAGCAACTGGCGGGTCAGCTCTGCCGCGCGCTCGGCCGCGAGCTGGATCTGCTCGAGGTTCTCGCGCACTTCGTCGGGCACGCCGGGGATGTTCGATAACCCGGTCTGCATCATGATCGCCGCGAGGATGTTGTTGAAGTCGTGCGCGACGCCGCCCGCGAGCTGGCCGATCGCCTCCATCTTCTGCGCCTGGCGGAGCTGTTCCTCGAGCGCGCGCGAGTCGGTGAGGTCGCGCGAGTTCAACACGATCAGGCCCTCATCCTCGTTCGGCAAGCTCTGTGCGGTGGTCTCGAACACGCGCCACTCGCCGTCAGCGCGGCGCACGCGTTGCTCGACGGTGACCGGAGTGCCCGGATGCGCGAGCGCGCGATCGAGCGCCATCAACTTCTTCGCGACATCGGCCGGGTGGACGTAGTCCATGCACGGCTTGTCGATCAGGAGCTCGGGCGGATAGCCGAGCATTCGCAACGATGCCGGGCTCTGGAACTGGAAGATCCCGTCGCGATTGATCACCGAGATCAGATCCGACGCGTTCTCGATCATCGATCGGAACCGCAGCTCGCTCTCGCGCAGGCGTTGCTCCGCCCGCTTGCGCTCGGTGATATCGCGCGCCAGCCCGACGATCCGGCGCTCGCCGTCCCAGAATCGTCGCATGCGGACCTCGACGGGAAACTCCGAGCCGTCCTTGCGGCGATGCACCGACTCGAACTCGATCGTCTCTTCGGTCGCGAACCGCTGCTTCAAGCCTTCGATGAATTCGGGCGTCGCGTGGAGATCGAACTCGACCGGCGCCGCACCGAGTAGCTCGTCCCGGGTGTAACCGAGGCTCTCGCACGTCTGCTGATTGACATCGATAATGCGAGACGCGGTGTCGATGAGGAACAAGGCATCACTCGCGTGATCGACGAACGTACGAAACCTCGCCTCGGTTTCGCGCTGCATCATCTCCGCCGCTCTCTCGTCGGTCACGTCCTGCGACGTCGCGAAGAAGCTGCGCGGTCGACCATCGGCATGGCGAAGCAGCTGGATCCGAGTGTGGATGATCCGGATCGCGCCGTCGGGGCGTTCGACGCGAGCTTCCTCGTCGACGATCTTGCCCTCGAGAAGCTGCTCGCGCCGGCCCTTGGTGACGCGGTCGCGATCCTCCGGATAGACCCGTTGGCGGAGCTGTTCGCCGGTCTCGACGTCACCGAAGATCAGCCGCGCTTCGGGCGACAGCGTCAGCCGATTCGTCGCGAGATCGATCTCCCAGTAACCGATGTGCGCGAGCGCTTCTGCAGCTGCGAGCCGATTCTCGCTCGTGCGCAGCTCGCGAAACAGCAGCAAGGCGTTGAGGGCGACCGAGATCCGCTCGCCGATCTCGGCGACCAGCTCGCGTTCGTCCCGCGACCACGTACGCGGTCGCGAGCATTGGTGCAGACCGAACACGTACGGCGGCATCTGCTTCGGATGGATCGCGGTCACTAACAGCGACCGCACGCCGAGATGCTCGACGAGTCCGGTCCCCGCGAGCTCGCGCTCGTCGAACGCGAGGGGCTCTCTCGCCTCCATCACCCGCACGTGCGCCGCGACCATCGCGGCAGACGGCGCGAGTGGTTGGTCGTCGCCGAGGCCCGGGTATGCGGCGGTCGTGCGCTCGATCGTCGGCAGGAACAGATTGGGGTCGTCGGCCGGAGTCGTGATGAGGAACGCTCGGTCGGCCTGGAACACGTCGAGTACGACGTCGAGCACGTCTCGCATCATCTGCTCGAGCTCGTGCGTCCCCTGGATCGCTCGGTTGACCCGATCGATGCTCTCGAGGAACCACAGCCCTGACTGTGCACTGTCCCTCACGCCACTAACGAGCATCGCACCGAACGTGGTCGCCGGTCTGCCCCTGTGCTGGCTTCTAGCGTAGGTTTCGCGCATGTCCCTGCGAGGCAAGACCCTGTTCATCACCGGCGCGAGCCGCGGTATCGGCCTGGCGATCGGCAAGCGCGCCGCGCGCGACGGCGCCAACGTCGTGATCGCTGCGAAGACCTCGGATCCCAACCCGAAGCTTCCCGGCACGATCTACACGGCCGCGAAGGAGATCGAGGAGGCCGGCGGCAAGGCACTCCCGCTCCAGGTCGACATCCGGTTCGAGGACCAGGTCCAGGCCGCGGTCGCGAAGGCGGTCGAGACGTTCGGCGGCATCGACATCCTCGTCAACAACGCGAGCGCGATCAG
>JBDUAS010000466.1:0-4048 GCA_040004535.1 Deltaproteobacteria bacterium | reverse complement strand
GTGAAGCACGCGTCGCAGCCCATCGGCAGGCCGAGCAGCTTGCCCATGCAGTGATCCTCGAGCGCGGCGCGGGAGATCTGCGGGCCGTCCTCGAGGTATTCGGGGCCGATGAAGCCGACCACGGTGTTGACGAGGAACGGCTTGTAGCGGCGCGCGAGGCCGTAAGCGCGCGCTTCGATCGTGACTTGATCGGCGCCGTGATGAGTTCCCGACGACAGCGCCGAGCCCTGGCCGGTCTCGAAGTACATCCGGTTCGGGCCGCGGGTCGAGCCTTTCTCCTTCATCAGCGCCCAGGCTTCGTCGAGGAGCTTGATGCTGATGCCGAACGCCTTGTTGCCGCCTTCGGTACCGGCGAGCGACTGGAACATCAGGTCCATCGGGCAGCCGAGCGCGAGCGCCTTCATCTGCACGGTGATGTGCGACAGCACGCAGTGCTGCGTCGGAATCTGGTTGCGCTTCAATACCTCGTCGATCGCCGTCAGGATTTCGGCCGTCGATTCGGGGGTGTCGGTCGCAGGATTGACGCCGATCACGGCATCGCCACAACCGTACGACAGGCCTTCGCGCATCGACGCGAGGATGCCGAGCACGTCGTCGGTCGGGTGATTCGGCTGGCAGCGCGACGACAACCGGCCGGGCAGGCCCAGCGTGTTGTTCGCGCGGACGACGACCTGGCACTTCGCCCCGACGGTCATCAGGTCGAAGTTCGACATCAGCTTCGCCGCCGCCGCGACCATCTCGGGCGTGAGGCCCGGTGCGATCGCGCGCAGCGTCGGCCCGGTGGTCTGGATGTCGAGCAACCACTCGCGAAACTGGCCGACCGTGAGGTGCGAGACGGCGCGGTACGCCTGGTCGTCGAGGTCATGCTCGACGAGGCGGGTGAGCTCGTCGTCCTCGTATGGCACCGCAGGATTCATGCGCAGGTCGGCGAGCGTGAGCTCCGCGAGCACTGCGCGGGCCGCGACGCGCTCGACCGCATCGCGCGCCGACACGCCGGCGAGATCGTCACCGCTCTTCGGCGGGTTCGCTTTCGCGAGCACCTCCTTCACGGATTCGAAGCGATACCGCACGCCTCTAATCGAGCTGACCAGCTGCACGCCGGTGCCGACTATATAGGTCCGGCAACAGAGAGTCCTCGGCTTGAAACAAGCACTGGTCGCAAGACCGCGATAATGTCCGCGGCCATGAAGCAGCTCGGCTTTTCGGTGATTCTCGCGCTCGCGGTCTTCGGTTGCTCGAAGAAGGACAACGGTACTGCCACCGGCTCGGGAAGCTCCGCGATGGCTGGCTCGGCGATGGCGGGCTCGGGCTCGGCGATGGCCGGCTCGGCGATGGCTGGCTCGGCGATGGCCGGCTCGGGCTCGGCGATGGCCGGCTCTGACATGAGCGGTTCCGCGGCCGGCTCCGGCTCGGCCGTCGCGATGGCTGGCTCCGGTGCCGGCTCGGGCTCCGCGACGTGGGACTTCGACAAGCTCACGCATGAAGAGCAGACCGACTTCATGAAGAAGCACGTCGTGCCGACCATGAAGCCGTTGTTCCAGAAGTTCGATGCGAAGCACTACGCGAACTTCGGCTGCAAGACCTGCCACGGTAAGGATCCAAAGGCGGCGAAGTTCAAGATGCCGACGCCGGATCTGCCGAAGCTCGACTTCGCCGCGCTCAAGGCCGGCAAGCAGAAGCCGAAGGTCGCGAAGTGGATGGGCGAGGTGGTCGAGCCCGGGATGGCGAAGCTGCTCCAGAAGCCGGTCTACGACCCGGAGAAGCCCGACCCGAGCCAGTTCGGCTGCCTCGACTGCCACAAGGAGAAGAAGTAGTCAGCCGATCGTCGGCACCGGCCGCGGATGCGGCGCCCGTGGCGTGACGAGGCCATGGCGCGGCGTGTAGCGATCGATCGTGTGACGCAGCCGGAACAGCCGCATCAGCACGCCGGCGTACCAGCCTGCCGTCGCCATCGCGGCGCCTCCGGCGATCGCGAACGCGAGGGGCACCGCATCGGCGAGCACCTGGTGCTTCACGTACTGCGCGAACATCACGCTCGCGCAGGTCGCGAACAACACCATCGCGATCGCTTCGAACCCGACATGACGCATTCCGGCTTCGCGTGCCGCCGTGTGCGCCGGCAGGTTCTCGGCGTCGACCAAACTGATCGTGAACGAGAACAGTGCGATCACGACGCCGGTGCTGTTCGCGTAGAGCGCTAGGCGATACCAGCTCAGGTCGCGCGTGATCGCATGGGCGAGCAGTCCGACGATCGTGATCGCGAACGCGATGCACGGCAGCGCGGTCAACAGCGGGTGAATCGGGCGCCGGTTCGACATGAGCGGAGGATCTGCAGACCACATGCCGGATCCTCGCTGTGCGTGGGCGCTCGGCGCCCGTCATTGGAGGACGTAGCGCAGCGTACCGAACAGCGAGCGAGCCTCGCGCCAGCTCAGCATCGCGCTGATCGCGGCCGCGAGCGCCCCGGATCCGAGCAGGGCCATCGCCGGAATCTGAAAGTGCAGCGGGAAATAGTAGGGGAGCATCGCAAACTCGCCGACCGCGGCGACGAGCGCCACCGCCGACACGAGCCCCGCAACTGCGCCCCAGCGCGCGCGTAAGACGCCGCCGGTCGTCGCGATCACCGTCGTGAAGAACGCGACGACCGCACCGTACGAGACCGGCCGCCAATCGGCGCGCCCGTGCGTCGTGATCGCGAAATTCAACGCGAAGGAAGCGCCGGCGTACGACCAGACCTGCAGCGCGAGCGCGAGCCCGCTCGCGGTCAGCTCGCTGCGCCGCCAGGGCATCACGAACATCACGGTGCCGACATACGGCACGAGCCATAGTGGGTGCGCTACGCCGGCGTTCACGCCGAGCAGGATCTCGAGCGAGAAACAGATCATTCCGGCGAGCACGATCGGCCGCGCCCACGTGACGCGCGCGGCGAGCGCGACGACGAGCACCATCGAGAGCGCGAGCTCCATGCCGGACCGCGAGAGCAGCCCGCTCCCCGCAGCGACCCCGTGCGCTGCCTGGATCAAGATCGGCATGATCAACGCCACCGCGCTGTACGCGCGCAGCTTCGTCAGCCGCGCGCCGAACGGGGAACGAACGCGAGCATGCTCGCGCGCGACCGCGCGTGGCTCGCCGAGCCGGCGACACGCCTCGAGCGTCGCTTCGATCCGCGGCATGCCACGGTCGCGGAGCTCGCTGGCGAGCACGCGGAGATGATCCTCGATCTCGTCGAGGTCGCCGCGTGCGAGCTCGGCCTCTGCGACGAGCTCGCGTTTGTACGTCGCGATCACCTCCTCGCCACTCGCGTCGCTCGTCGGGTCGCCTTCGCCGTTCTTGTCATCGCTGCTGTCAGTCACGTTGCCTCCCAGTTACGCGTGTTTGATCGCCTTCGCGAGCGCGGTGGTCACGATGTCCCATTGCCTGCGCTCCTCTTGGAGTGCCTTGCGGCCGTCGGGCCGGAGTCGGTAATAGCGGCGCTTGCGGCCGGTCTCGCCGATCTGTTCGTACGCCTCGATCAGGCCTTGCTCCTCGAGCCGATGGAGCACTGGATAGAGCATCCCCTCGGACCACTCGAGCTCGCCGCCGGACAGATCGCGGACGGCCTGGATGATCGCGTAGCCGTAGCTCGGGCTCTTGTGGAGGATCGCGAGTAACAGCGGCGTTGCAGATGCGGCGATCAGGTCCTTCGCGATCCGTTCCTTTGCATGCCTCACAGCTCTAGGCATAAGGCCGCTAGGTATCGTTGTCAAGTCGGGTCGAGCGCGGCGCTCGTCCGGCTGTCCGACGGGACTCGGACTCGCTCGTCCGCCAGGCGGCCAGAGCGTCGCCGAAGATCTTGATTTCACGCGCGCGCGAGCTGGCCCCGCAGTTGCTGAAGGCGCGCGCATGCGAAACCAACTTTCTCTCGTCCTCGTTCTCGTTTCTTCGGCGGCGTTCGCGGGCTCGCCCGATCATCCGGTCGTCGGCGGCTCGACTGTGGCGACCGGCGCGTATCCGGACGTCGCGCTCGTCGTCGCGCCGATGGCGCTGTGCAGCGGTACGTTGATCGCGC
>JBDUAS010000465.1:0-4050 GCA_040004535.1 Deltaproteobacteria bacterium | reverse complement strand
TGCTCGCGCACCCGGCCGTATCGGTCGTCGCGGTGATTCCCGCAGAGGATCAGGGCCTGACCAAGCCGAAGGCGCTCGTCGAGGTTCGCCCCGACGCGCGCGATCGGCTCGCATCCCCCGCCGATCGGGTGGCTCTCGCCGACGAGCTGAAGGCGCACGTCCAAGGCAAGCTGAGCAAGCACAAGTATCCCCGCTGGATCGTGTTCGTCGACGATCTCCCGAAAAACGATCGCGGCAAGGTCGACAAGAAGACGTTGATCGAACGTGAAAAGCGTGGCGAGCTACCGAGTAGCTGATTCATGGAACGCTTCCTCGCCCGCCATACCACCGCTTCGCTCGAGCAGCTCACCGCCGGTTCGCGTGGCGTGATCGCGCTCGTCCCCGTCGGATCGACCGAGCCGCACGGCCCGCACCTCGGGCTCGGCACCGATGTCATCATCTCGGCGGCCGCGTGCTTGCGCGCGTGCGAGCTGTTCGACAAGCGCAACACGATGGTCGGCATGATCGCGCCCGCGGTTAGCTACGGCGTGACCGAGTGCGCGACCGGCTTTCAAGGTGCGGTCTCGATCCCCGCGGCGGTGCTGACCCAGTACCTGGTCGCGGTCGTCGATGGCCTGCTCGCGAGTGGCGTCCGCCACGTCTGCCTTGTCAACAATCACCTCGAGCCCGCGCACGATGCCGCAGTCCGTGCGGCGATCGTCGGCCGCGACAAGAAAGCATCCGTCGCGTGCCCGCTGACGAAGCGGTGGGCGCGCACGCTGTCGGCCGAGTTCAAGAGCGGGCAGTGCCACGCCGGGCGCTACGAGACGTCGATCATGATGGCGGCCGCACCCGAGCTCGTGAACGAGCCGATGCGCACGCGCCTGCCGAGCGTACCGATCAGCCTCAGCGACAAGCTCCGCGACGGCGTGATGACGTTCGAGGCGATGGGCATGGAGGCGGCGTACGCCGGCGATCCGGCCTCCGCGTCGATCGAAGAAGGCGAGCAGCTGATCCAGCGCCTCGGCGAGATGGTCGTCGGTGAGGTTCTCGAAGCGCTCGGGATCAAGGCCGCGAGCTAGCGGTATTCAGCTCGTAGGACCAAGCGGATTGTTCCCAGCGGCGTGATCGCGGCTGTTACGATCACCGCATGAGGGCACTCGCACTAGCGTGCTTGATCGCGTGCGGCCACTCGCCGGGCGCGAACGTGGACGATACGGACGCCGGATCGGGCTCGGGCTCGGGCTCGGGCTCGGGCTCGGATTCGACCGACGGACTGAGGATCGTCGGGAACCACATCACGTACGCGTCGAGCGGCGCGAACTTTCACGGCCGCGGCGCGAATTTGCACGACGTGCGGTCCTGCGAGGCGTGCTCGTTCATGCCGGCGAACCCGAATGGGGTCGATCGCTGGAGCGACGAGCTCGTCGATCACTGGCACGCGAATCTCGTCCGATTCTTGCTGTCCTCGAAAGCCGCGCCGTTCAACGCGGGCGAGGTCCAGTGGCAGAACCTGATCGATGATCCGGCATACCTCGCCGACATCAAGCAGAACGTCGATCACCTGACCGCGAAGCCCGGGGTCTACGTCCTGGTCACGCTGTTCGCCGATCCGACGATGAAAGATAACAACACCGACTTCGACAGCGAGTGGCCGTCGTCGATGGGCGATTCGACGCCGCGCTACACCAAGCTTGCCGAAACGTTCGCGGACAACCCGCACGTGTTGTTCGGGCTCACGAACGAGCCGCACACCGACACGACGCAACACGAGGCCGCACTCGCCGCGGTCTATCAAACTGCGATCGCCGCGATCCGCGCGGTCGAGGACGCGCACGGCGTTCCGCACCACGTCGTGATCGCGCAGGCGCCGCTCGGCTACGCCCGCGATGTTTCGTATTTCGAGACCCACCCACTCGCCGGCGATCAGATCGCGTACGAGATCCATCCGTACAACAAGGCGACGGACTTCGCTTCACTCATCACGCAGCCGAGCGCGACCGTGCCGATGATCATCGGCGAGTACGGCGAAGCCGGCGACATGACGATCAATGACGTCCAGCAGATGTGGACGGTCGCCGAAGCGGCCGAGGTCCCTTACATCGCGTGGAACTTCCACATGCGGTGTCCGCCGAATCTCCTGCAAGACACGACGAGCGATGGCTGCGGGCTCGACGCGTCTACCGGCTACAACTTCCCGCGCACGTCCTACGGCGACGTCGTATTCACCCATCTCCAGACGCCGTGGTGATCGCGCTATGCGTGATGGCGGCCGGGCGGTAACAATCGTGCCGCCGGCAAACCCGGAGATTTTTCGCGCAAGAACATCGCGCGCGCCGAGCTGTCGACCAGCGAGCACACGCCCGCGCCGGCGCCGACCGCGGCAAAGCACGCGATCACGCAGGTGATCACGGTGCCGAGCGCGCCGCCGAACGAGAGCAGCGCGAACAACGTGCCGCCGCAGAACAACCCGACCGGCGCCGCGAAGATCAGCTTCACCGCGCGGCGGGTCAGCGCTTCGTCGCGGAAATCTCGCTCGCACGCGGTGCACCGCTCGCCGGCCTTGAACTTGTGAGCCGCGCATCGCGTGGTGCTGCACCGGCCACAAGTCGCGACCGGCGCTTCGACGCACGCGACGCAGCGACGCGAGCCCATGATCTAACTGTGCTCCCATGCCCGAAAATGACAAGCGCACCGATTTCGGTGCGCCTTCTCACAAGGTCTGGAACCGGCCTATTCCTTGAGGCCGTGCTTGCCCTTCACCTGCTCGAGCACCTTCTGGTACTCGAGGTCCCACGCCTGCGAGCCCTCTTCGAGGTTCTTGATCCGATCGCGGACTTCCTGGTCGATCTGCTCGTCGACTTGCATGTGCTTCTTGCAGATGTCCTTGATCTTGCGGCGCAAGATCGCGTCATCTGCGAACACCTCGTCGATGTGGCGCGACGACATGAACGCCTCGAGCATCTGGTTCGCGATCCACGCGAGACCCTCTTCGCCGAGCCCGAATTCCTTCTGCTCCGCGAGCTGACGCTTCGTGCGGCCGAGGTGCGAGTAGGGAAGCCCCCGAATCTCGAGGATGTCCTTCGCGCGCTCCGTCAGCTCCTTCTCGACCCGGATGTACTCCTTGAGAACGGCCGCGGCATCGAGCTGAGCCTCGTTGCCATCGCCCACTTCGATATCACCCGCTTGCGTGAGCGAAGTGATGATCTCCGAGGCGATGCTGTCGACCTTCCCTGGATACAGTCTCATTCTCGCGGCACTGTAGGGTCCGCCCGCCACACATGCAAGCCGCGCAGCACCCTCCGCGCGGACTTTTTTTCGTCCCACAATGTGCACGATCGCAATCCTGATTGGCGTCGCCGATGCACCCGTGGTGCTCGCCGCAAATCGCGACGAAATCTACGCGCGACCGACGCGACCGCCCGAACGTCTAGGTCCGCGGCTCGTCGGAGGACGCGACGTGTTGTCGGGCGGAACCTGGCTCGCGCTGCGCGCCGATGGTCAGTTCGCGGCGGTCACGAATCAGCGCGCTCTCGATCGTCCGCCGGTCGGTTTGCGATCGCGCGGGCTCGCGGTGATCGAGTGCGCGGACGCCGCCGATCAAGACGCGTACGTGCGCGCGCTGGACCCGCGCGACTACGCGAGTATGAACCTCGTGTACGGCAGTGCGCGTGGCGTGACGATCGCGTATCTGCGCCGCGAAGACGGAGGTCACGAGCTCGTGCGGCTCGACGAAGGTATCCACGTGCTATGCAACGATCGCCTCGGCGCACCGGGGTTTCCGCGCGGCGAACGGTTGCGCGCGATGATCGAGACCGCGGTCGCGCAGGGCACCTCATGGGATGCGCTGTGGCCGCGGCTCGCGACCGCGCTCGGCGATCACGAACGCGTCGCGCTCGCCGCCACTCCGCCGGCGCATCACTTGACGCGCGAGGTCGCGCGCGAGCTCACCGCGATCTGCATCCACACCGACTTCTACGGTACGCGCTCGTCCTCGTTGATCGCGATCGAACAAGATCGCGTCGCCGCGTATCGCGCGAGCGATGGCCCACCGGGCGAGACCCCGTTCAC
>JBDUAS010000464.1:0-4058 GCA_040004535.1 Deltaproteobacteria bacterium | reverse complement strand
ACCTCGCCGAGACCGGCAAGAGCCGCTACATCATCACCGACGACGAGTTCTCGCGCGTCGGCCGGATCGTCGAGTTCTTTCGCAAGATCCTCGCGCACGAGGGCTCGGTCGTCGTCCGGTTCGGCCGGCCGTTCGATCCGTTCGGTAACGACATCACCGATGACGGCGAGTCGATCGATCGCGCCGGCCGCCACGTCGATCCCGCGAGCTTCGTGCGCGGTGCGAGCGGCGAGGTCACCGACGACGATCAACGCGATGCCGAGTACACCCGTGCGCTCGGCCGCCGGCTCGCCGCGGCGTACCCGAAGCTGACCGTGTTTCACTCGACCCACCTCGCGGCACGCGTGATGTTCGACGAGGTCGCGCGCCGTGCCGGTACGCGCGACATCTATCGCTTGATGCGGGTCCCGCAGACCGCGGTCCCCAAGGCCGACGCGCTCGCCGCGCTGGATCGGTTGCGCGCGAGGATCGCCGCGAACCCCGCGTGGGGCGCGGAGCATCCGGGCTTCCTCGATCAAGCCTCGGCCGACAAGCTCGCGGACGGCGTGAAGGGTCTGTCGACGTTCCACACCCGCGTCGCCGTCGAGGATCGCGGTGACTCGCTGTCCGCGAGCGACATGAAGCTGGTCTACTACTATCAAAATCGCACCGCCCACATCCCGCCCGAGGCAGCGTCGTGATGGCGGCGCACCGGGCCGAGACCGTCGGTATCGTCGGCGCAGGGCGGTTCGGAACCGCGCTCGGATCCGTGCTGGCGCGTGCGAATCGCCGCGTCATTCTATGGTCGCGTGACACGGCGATCGTCGACGCGATCCGGACGACTCGGCGCTGCCCGCGCCTCGCAGACGCGCCGCTGCCCGAGCCGCTCACGGCGACCGCGGATCCACGCGTGCTCGCCGCGGAGGCGCGCTTCCTCGTGATGGCGGTCAGCTCGACGAACGTGCGCGAGCGCGCGCGAGAGCTCGGCAATTACCTCGACGGCAGTCACATCGTCGTCCACGCGATCGGTGCGCTCGCGATGCCGGAGAAAGGCGCGAGCAGCTGGGAGCGCGTGTCCGACGTGATGGCGCTCGGCCTGCCGACCTTGAAGATCGGGGCGATCGCCGGGCCGGCGTTGCCGGCGGATCTCGTGGCGGGCGAGTACGCCTCGATGGTGATCGCGTCGGTGTTCGACGAGGTCGTCGCCGAGGGCCGCCGCTTGTTGAACGCACCGCCGCAGCTGCGCTTGTACTCGTCGAAGGATCTCGCGGGTGTCGAGCTCGCGTCGGCGCTGTCGGGTGCGTACACGGTCGCGCTCGGTCTGTGCGACGGGCTCGGCATGGGCGCGGGGCCGCGCGCGGTGCTGATCACGCGCGCCGTCGCGGAAGCGTCGCGGCTCGGCCAAGCAAGTGGCGCCGAGGCGCGCACGTTCGCGGGACTCGCCGGGCTCGGCAACTTGCTCGTGCGCGCGAGCAATCGCAGCGTCGATTACGAGCTCGGTCGCCGGCTCGCCGAAGGCGTCGTCAGCGCGGACTCGCAACGCACCGAGGGCGCGCGCGCCGCGATCGCGGGGGCCGAGCTCGCCGCGAAGCTGCGCGTGCGAATGCCGGTGCTGACCGGCGTCGCCGCGGTGCTGTCGGGTCGCGCGGAGCCGCGCGAGGCCGCGGCGCTCGTCGGCGACACCGTCGCCGTGGAAGAGTGACGAGTGAAGCGTGCGCTGCTCTGCCTGCTGATCGGCAGCGCATGCAGCGCGCACCCCGCGGTCACACCGGTGGCCCCGATCGCGGCGGGAGTCACGATCAGCCTGTACAGCAACGGAGATCCGAGCACCGCGTACGGCGTCGTCGACGATCGTCGCTGGGTCGAGCTTGCCGGCACCGAGCTCGCGCTCGAGCAGATCGATCCGGGCGCGTCGCTCGCATCGCTCGTGATCGAGCCGCTCGATGCCGCGCCGCTCGCGATCGAGCGCTGCTCGCGCGAGGCCCTGCCGGCATCGCCGCAACCATTACCACCGGCCGCGAAGCCGGCACCGAAGCTCCAGCTCGATCCGGCGAGCCGGCGGCACCAGATGCAGCTGCGGTTGTACCGGTTGGGGGGCGCGCCGCCACCACCGGCGACCAAGCCGCTGACCGGCACCGTCGTGCCGACCGCGCCGGCGGAGGATGCCACGCCGAAACCGGATCTGCGGGTCACGGCGACCGTTCGCTGCACCGTCGCGGGCGCGCCGGGCCGCCACCTCGTTCGCATCCTCTACGTCTCGCATTCGCTCGGCTATCGCGCGCAACACGACATCGCGATGACTGCACCAGATCGTGCGCACGTCGCGACCCGCTACGCGTTCACCACGCCGGCGTGGCACGAGCACGCGGAGGTCACGGTGCTCGATGGCGTGCCCGGCGGCGAGAAGTTGCCGACCGAGCTCGCGCACGGCGCGGTCGCGCTCGACGGATCGATCGCGATCCTGGAAGCGCCACCGCGCGAGGTCGGCGCCAGCCTGCGTCGGATCTACAACGGTGCGGTCGTGACGGCGGGCGTCGACATCGCGGATCCAATGTGGAACGCCGAGTCGACCCACGCGGTGTGGGTGTGGCTCGAGCTCCACGCGCCACTCGCACCCGGACCCGTGCGCGCACACGTCGAGCTCGCGGGCGAGCCGGTGCGCGACCTCGAGCTTCCGGCATCGTTGCGCGACGTGCATGCCGATCCGCGGGGCGAGGTCGTGCGGTTGCCGCTCTGGCTCGACGCTTCGCTCGCGGGCTCGCGGCTGCGGTTCGCAGATCCGACGATCGATGCCGATGCGACGACGAGCGAGCGTCTGATGCTGTCGATCTCGAACCTCGGCGACGTCCCGCGCGAGGTCTGGGTCGAGGAGTACGTGCGCCGAGCGCGCCATCGCAAGATCGAGCGCGCGTGGCCGGAGAGGCCGTCGGCGACCGGTGATGTCTTGCGCGAGAAGCTCGAGGTCAAGCCGCACGCGATCGCGCGCGTCGGCTGGACGGTGACGTACGAGTTCTAGTCGAACGCGACGGAGAACGTGTAGTTGTTGAGGTTGACCGGCGAGCCGGGCAGCACCTCGAACACGTAGTCGCCTGCGGCGAGCGCCGGGCACGACGGCGATACCGCAGGGCAGATCAACGTTTCATCCGCGCCGAAGCTGCGCGACTGGCCGATGGTGTCGCCGGTCGCGTCGTAAAGCTTGAGGTCGAGGTCGCCACCGCCCGCGCCGTTCGCCAGCGTGATCGTGACCTTCGTGGTCATGTCGGGGACGGTGAACTTGTAGTAGTCGTCGTCCTCGCCCATCGCGACCTTGCAGATCGCGGCGGGCCCCATGTCGACGGTCGGGTCGATCACCGCTGCAGTGTCCATGGAGTCGTTCGGTTCCTTGTAGTCGCACTCGGCCTGCGTGTACGGGCCATCGAGTGACGCATCGTGAACGCCGGCCTTGTCGGAGAAGTCGAGGATGAACGAGCAGCCGGGACCCGAGATGGCGGTGACGATCAGAGCGGCGCGCGCAAGCAGCAGACTCTCCCTGACCATGTTCACCAAGCTAGCGTTCGAGCGCGAAGATCGTCAAGTATTCTGGCGCACTTAGCTCATGGGAGCGGCTTGACGAGCCGGACCTCCAACGGTAGGGTCCCGGCGCGCCATGTACCTGCAGGACCTCATCTTCACGCTCCAGAAGTTCTGGGCGGACCGAGGCTGCGTGATCGAGCAGCCCGTCGATGTCGAAGTGGGTGCCGGCACGTTCCATCCGGCGACGTTCCTTCGCGTGCTCGGCCCCGAGCCGTGGAACGCGGCGTTCGCGCAGTTCTGTCGCCGGCCGAGCGATGGTCGTTACGGCGAGAACCCGAATCGCGCGGGCGCGTACTACCAGTTTCAAGTCGGCCTGAAGCCGTCGCCGCTGCACGTCCAGGATCTCTACCTCGACTCGCTGCGTGCGATCGGCCTCGATCCGGGGACGCACGACATCCGGTTTGTCGAGGACGATTGGGAGTCGCCGACGCTCGGTGCGTGGGGATTGGGTTGGGAGGTCTGGTGCGACGGCATGGAGGTGACCCAGTTCACCTACTTCCAGCAGG
>JBDUAS010000463.1:0-4060 GCA_040004535.1 Deltaproteobacteria bacterium | reverse complement strand
TCGGCTCGCAGGTCGCGAGCACGAGCTGGTACAGCATGTCGTTCGAGCCGTTGCCGAGCGCGAGCTCCTCGACCGGCACCCCGAGCTTGGCCGATAAGGCCCGGCGAAGCTGGAACCCACCCGCGTCGGGGTACAGGTGGAGCTGCGGCAGCGCCGCCGGCAGTGCCGCCAGCGCCCGCGGCGACGGACCGAGCGGGTTTTCGTTAGAGGCGACCTTGATCGCGCCGGTGATCCCCAGCTCGCGCTCGAGCTCCTCGACCGGCTTTCCGGGTTGGTAGACGTCGAGTGTCCGAACGTGAGGCGGCGCAATAGCAGTAAGGTCCATACGGCGCTAGGACCCTACACCGGCCTCCACGATCAAGGGAATGTCGTTTGCGGGGCTCGGGTCTATAGTCCGGTCGTGCGTCGCCGTCCAACGCTCCTCGTCCTCGTCGCCATCGCGCTGGTCTTTGTCGCCGGCTGCGCCAGCGGCGACTGCGGCTTCTCCGACTACCAGAACAGAGGCTGGGGACCGATGGTCCTCGCCGCGTTCGGGTTCGGATTCCTGACGTCGCTGACCCCGTGCGTCTACCCGATGATCCCGATCACGCTCGCGATCTTCGGCGCGCGTGGCAAGGACGTTCCGCGCAAGCGCGCGATCCTGCTCGCCGTCGCATACGTCAACGGCATGTGCCTGACCTACACGATCCTCGGCGTCACGTTCGCGATGATCGGCAAGGCCGGCGACTTCGGCACCCAGCTCGCGAGCCCGTACGTCGTGTTCCCGCTCGCGATCCTGTTCATCGCGCTCGCGCTGTCGATGTTCGGTGCGTTCGATCTCAACCTGCCCGCGAGCTGGCAGGCGAAGCTCAACACCGTCGGCGGCAAAGGCTACGGCGGTGCGTTCGCGATGGGCCTCGTCGGCGGTTTGATCGCGGCGCCGTGCACCGGCCCGTTCCTCGCCGGCTTGCTGACGTACGTCGCGACCACCGCGAACGTCGTCGGCGGTGGCGGCTTGCTCTATCTCTACGGCCTCGGCATGGGCGTCTTGTTCTTCATCCTCGCCGCGTTCGCGGTGTCGCTGCCGAAGAGCGGCGCGTGGATGGATTACGTGAAGTCGATCGGCGGCATCGGCCTGTTGTTCGCCGCGATCTATTACCTGATGCCGTTCTTGCCGGCGGTCCGCAACCTGGTCCAGCCGACGCTCGGCTTCGTGATCGTGGGTTGCGTCGTGATCCTGATCGGCATCGCGTCGGGCGCGATCCACAAGTCGTTTCACGGCACGTGGAACGAGCGGCTGCGCAAGGGCATCGCGGTCGCGCTCGTGCTCGGCGGCGCGGTCACGTTGTGGCTGTGGCGTCAGGCGCCGAAGCACAAGCTCGCGTACGAGCACGACGAGCTCGCCGCGTACACGAAGGCCAAGGCCGAGGGCAAGCTCGTGATGATCGACTTCTCCGCCGAGTGGTGCACGCCGTGCCACGAGATGGAGCGGACGTTCGGCACCGACGACGTCTACGAGGAGATCACGCGCGACTTCGTCCCACTCAAGGTCGACGTCACCGAGGATTCCGAGCTCGGACTGAAGATGAAGGACAAGTATGGTGCGCCGACACTCCCGGCGATCGTGTTCGTCGACCCGACGACCGGCGACATCTACCAGCGCATCAACAAGGAAGTCGACGACAAGGAAATGATTCGCGTGATGAAGCTCTCGGTCGCGCACAGCGGCCTCAAGCGCCCGGGCTGTTAGGGCGCTATAGTCCGCGCATGGAAGAGCTCATCGAGAAGATGGTCGCCCACGTCGGCATCGACAAGGCGACCGCCGAGAAAATTTTCACGTTCCTCAAGGAGCACAAGGAAGACGCGCTGAAGGCCCTCGAGAGCGACGCGCTCAAGGACCGTCTCCCTGCCGGTCTCGGGTCGAAGCTCGGCTCGCTGTTCTAGTGCGCTTGGTGGTCGTACTAGCGCTGGTCGGTCTCGGCGCCGGCGGCTGCGAGGATAAGGAGCTCACGCAGCTCGAGCGCGTCAAGCAGGATGTCTGCGCGTGCAAGGACGTCGCGTGCGCCGAGACCGCGATGAAGGCCATACCGGCAGGCGAAGCTCATCCGAACCATCGCCAGCAAGGCGTCGCGCGCGACATGCTCGATTGCCTCGCGAAGCTCTACGACGCGGCCAAGCCCGAGCTGCCCGAATAGTTCCGGCTCACGATCCGGTGTCTCCGGGAGGTTTCGGCGGCGCGCCCGCGGCCCCGAGCTCTGGCTCGATCCCCCACTCGTCCACGGACAGCGACGTCGGGCTCGCGAGCGGATCCCCTTCGAGCCCCGGCTCGAGCTCGGCCGCCTTCGTCGGTTTCGGATCGGCGTCGATCTTCGCGCCCGGTCTCACCCCCGGCATGATCAGCGCCATCGCGGGCGTGATCACGACATCGGCATCGGACTCGCGGCCGAAGAACGCGGTGTGCTCGTAAAAGCGGACGCCGTAGCGCACGAGCACCGCGCAGGTCGCCGCGATCGGAACCGCGAGCACGACGCCGACGAAGCCGAGCAGCTTGCCGCCGGCAACGACCGCGAACAAGGCACCGGTCTCCGACAGACCGACGCGGTGGCCGACGATCTTCGGGGTCAACACGCCGGCCTCGAGCAAGTGCAGGCAGAGGATCACGCCGGCGACCATGCCGAGCGTCTGCATCGAGCCACCGTCCGCGATGGTGACGAGCGCGGCGATCGCAGCTCCGACGAACGTGCCGACGAACGGGATCACGGTCAGCGCGCCGACGAGCAGCCCGATCGGCAACGACAGCGGCATGCCGACGATCGAGAACCCGATCGCGTAGAGCACGGCGAGCAGCGTCGTGACGATCGCCTGACCGCGAACCCAGCCGCTGATCACGCCATCGATCTCTCGCGCGACCTCGCGGACCTCGTTGCGGCGGCGCGGCGGGATCATGTGATCGATCCGCTTCAACAGATTGGGCCAATCGACGAGGAAGTAGAACGAGAACACCGGGACGAGCAGCATCTCGGCGAGCATGCCGAGCAGGTGGAACATGCCGCCGAGCGCCGCGGTCGCGAGCTCGCCGAGCGGGCCCTCGCCGATCGAGTGCTTCGCCGTCTTCACGAACGAGCGCCACTCCGACGGGACCTCGGTGTTGAAGTGCTCCTTCAGCCACACGTTCAGGTTGTCGAGCATCCGCGGCAGATCGTCGAAGAACTGCGTGAGCTGGTTCGCGATCTTCGGGGCCATGATCGTGATCGCGGTCGCGATCAACGCGACGAGGCCGACCAGCAGCAGCGCCGCGCCGAGCATCCGCGGCACGCCTCCGCGAACGAGCCGGTCGAGCACCGGGTTCAGCATGTACGCGATGCCGAGCGCCGCGAGGATCGGCGCGAGCACGGTCGCGAGATAGCTCAGCACGAACCAGCCGAGCACCACGAACACCGCGATCAGCAGGGCTCGCAGCAACGCGATCACCTGCGTGTTCTGGCTCGTAATCACCCAGGACGGCTTATCACGAAGAGGCGCGAAGGCGCTCGGCCACATGGCGCCTCGCCAAGGCGTTGGCGTCGAAGCGCTGCTTCGCTCCGGCCTCGGGGCCACGTCCTGAACCGGGCCGCGGCGCCATTGCCACGACCGACTTGCTCGAAGACGGCCGCGCACTCCGCGGAACCCCGAGGTCCTTCGCTCGCGCGCGTCGAGACCAACGCGTGGCTAGGCGGAGGGCGCGAGCCAGCGTTGCTCGAGCGGGCGGATCCGGACATCGCCGCGGACAGCGTCGAGATCGTCGGTCCAGCGGTCTTCCCAGATCACCGGCAGGAGCGGCGCCGCATCGCGACCCGCGCGATACGCCTCCATCGCCGAATGGCGCAGCGCACCCCAGCGCCGCTCGAGCACCAGGTGCTTGAGCCCGCCGAGCACCATGACCATCGCCGAGACCGGCAGCCGAAGCTGGCCGAACGCGAACCAGTGAATGATCACTTCTTCGTGACCGGCGACGCCGAGCCCTAGCAGCGCGTGCCACACATCGTGGGTCTGGCGAAACCGCCGCATCAGATACGCCATGTCCGGATCGTCGATGTATCGC
>JBDUAS010000462.1:0-4062 GCA_040004535.1 Deltaproteobacteria bacterium | reverse complement strand
GATACTCCGTCGAGTTCGCGCAGGGCCGTCGCGGCAAGAAACCGTCGTAGGCCGCGGCGTGACAATCGGCAACTCGCGATGGTCACGGTTCAGGCATTCACACAAACGTTCGGACTTGACCGCCCTCACTCGCGATAGCCGCGCTCGAAGCTCTGGAGCCCGACGGCGTAGGCACCACCGAGCGCCTGGATTGCGCGGAACCGACATCGCTGATTGCCTGGTAGAATCGGACACGATGGACGCCAAGACTCATTGGGAGCGCGTCTACGAGACCAAGCGTGCCGACCAGGTAAGTTGGTACCGTCAGCATCTCGACGTATCGCTGGGTCTCATCTCGAAGGCTCTCGCGGATCGCGATGCTCTCATCGTGGATGTCGGTGGTGGCGAGGCAACACTCGTCGACGATCTGGTGGCGGCGGGATTCCCACACGTGGACGTGCTCGACCTATCCGAGAAAGCGCTGCAGGTCGCGAAGGAACGACTCGGCGCCGACGGCATCTCGGTCGGCTGGTTGCGAGGGGACGTCACAACCTATGCATTCGAGCCCGGCCGCTACGACCTTTGGCACGACCGCGCAGTCTTCCACTTCTTGACACATCCCGACCAGCGTCGGGCCTACGTGCACCAGGTGGCGCGGGCGGTAAAACCTGGTGGCCACGTCATCGTTGCGACGTTCGGTCCGGAAGGGCCACAGCAATGCAGTGGCCTGGACGTCGCGCGCTACGACGCTGATTCCTTGCACGAACAGTTCGGCGCACGATTCGAGCTTGTCGAACATCAGATCGAAGAGCACAGCACTCCGAGCGGAAGCCGGCAGCAGTTCGTCTACTGCATGTGCCGGATCTGATCCGCCGTCGCCGAACCGCTGCACGGGATCCACAGCAACGAGAGCACGCCACCCCATCCCGGCTCCGGAATGACGGTCGCGTGCTCCACGATCTCGGCGCCGCCCGCCGCGAGCTCGCTGGATCCGAGCCAGGTTCCCGCGGGCCGAGACTGCGCGACGTCGCTGATCGCGCCGCGATCGTAGTCCCCGGCCACGGTCTCGCGAGAAAGCCGCGTTCCCTGCGCGATGTACGCCGAGAACGTGCGACTCCGCTTCGCCCACTTGACCAGGCCGCCTTCCGAGTACACCGCGGCGCACCGCTCGCTCGACAGCTCCACGAAGCGCATCGCGCTCATGACCGGCGACGTGTTGAACACGTCCGCGATCGCGCGCACCGCGTGCAGGTTGACCGGGATGACATCGCAATACGGCTTCACCATCCGCACGGGTGTGAGGTGTTCGACCGCGAACACGTCAGCTTCCCGCTCTTCGCTCCGGTTGCGCTGTGCGCAGCACGTCGCGAACCAGCTCGCTTCGTCGCCTTCGCTCGGCAGCGCGTGGTTGAGGAGGTAGTGCCCGATCTCGTGCATGATCGAGAAGCGACGCCGCCCCACGGTCACGATCCGATCCGACACACGGATCCGCGCCTTGGCCCCGTTGCGGAAGATGCGTGCCGTCGCGCCGTTGAGATGACCGAACGTCACTTCGATCCCCAGATGCTTCGCCGTCTCGATCGGATCGATGTGGGCCGGGCCGCGTGCCCCGACATCGACCAGAAGTTCGTCGCCGAGTCGTCGGGCAAGAGCCAGTCCCGCCACCCCGTCAGTCTCCGCGCTCGATGAGCGACTCGGCGTCTTCGAGCGCGCTGCGCAGGTCCTCGTCGGTCATGTGGTCGTAGTCGCGGCAGGCGAACTGCATCGTCGGATGCCCGTCACGCAGCTCGGTCAAGCGCGCGCGCACCCCCGGCAGGCTCATCGCCTGAATCACCGCCCGGATCGCGCCGCTCACGACATTGGAGGGCCGCTTCGCGCGCTCCTCGCGCCGCATCTCCGCGATCCGATCGCGCGCGAACTCGGCGAGCGCATGCGCGCGGCGCTTGATGTCCGGGGTGGTCGGCATCAGCTTGGCATCGGCGATCGCGGCTTCTTGCGCGATCACCATGAACGTCCTCAGGTCTCGTTGGCTCTGGTTCATCGTCGTGCTCCTTCTCAGGCGATCGCCTGGATGATGAGGCCGCGAACGTCCTCGTCGACCTTCTGCGCAGCGCGCATGAGCCGCTGATACGCGGCGTGGTACTGGCGTGCGGTCATGCTGGTGTGCTCCATCACGGCGCGCCGCGTGAAGCTCTCGTGGTCGTAGGCATCGATGATCGCGAGCACCCCAGCATCGCCAACGGCGTGCTTGCGGAACTCGTCCATCGCCGCCGACCACCACACGCGCTTCGGAACCTCGCACTTGGTTTCGCGGGTACCGGCGAGTGCGTTGCTGGTCTCGCGCTCGAGATCCTCCGCGTCCGTGCGCTCCTCATCGAGCGACGTGTGGCGGAAGTTCGTCGCGTGCTCGATCTCGTGCGAGATGTCGCCGGCGATCGCGCCGAGCAGGTGCCGCTCGAGATCGACGCGAACCGGATCCCACCGCAGCGTGCCCGCGAGTGTCTTCGCGATCGCGGTGTGCAACCGATCATCCTCGGTCTGCTGATCCCGCCACGGGGTCTTCCTCTCGACCCTGCGCACGAGCGCCATCGTCTGCTTGAGAACCCGCTCCATCATCTTGTTCGTGACCTGCTTGTCGAACTGCGTGCGCCAGAGTTGCTCCGGCGAATCCGTCATCGCTGCCATTGATGTGTCTCCCTTGTGGAAGCAATTTACGATGCCGGTATGACAGCTGATAACTTGTTCAGTAAGTCCCGCAGGATCGGTGCAATGGCGGAATAGAGTCTGTTTCCGGAGTGGCGTCCGTGTGGCGGACGGCTCGCGAAATCGCGGGATCGCGTTCGTAGCATTGAACCCACCACGACCAGCTGGACGTCATCGGCGCGGTTCCATGACGCCGATGCGCGAGCCGTCCTCCTCCGGAAGGCTTGTGGTGGTCGTGCGAATCGGTCGGGTCGCCGGGTGGTCGGCCGCCTCGCTTGCCTGGCCCGGGTCAGTCTCGCTATTTCTTCGATCCGTTGACCGCACCGCCGTCGAGGTCGGAGGGCTCCACGGCCGCCGGTTTCGAAGCGCATCTCGCGCGCTCTGTCAGTCGCCGTATCAGCGCGCGTTCGATCTGAACCTCACGCCGGGCGAGCTGTCACGACCAGCGTTGCGACGGTAGTATCTGCACGATGTCCGTCACCCAAGGCCTCGCCGAGTTCATCGATCGGGAGCGGATTACGATCGTGGCCGAGTGGGAGGCCTTCGCGCGAACGCTCCTACCCGCGGCAGGTGGGTTGTCGGGGCCCGTTTTGCGCGACCACGCCGATCGCTCTGATCCGAGTTGGTTCCTATTGCGCCCGCGAAGGGTTCTGTCGATCGAGTTGAGTCCGAAATGGATCATTCGGGTGATGCGTTGGCTGTTGCGGTCAATGAGCGAGACCCTCATCGCGTCTTGATCATCGAGATGGCCGCGCGCGAGTAGCAAGCCGGTGGCCATGGAGATCGATGCGAGCGGGTTACGCAGATCGTGCCCGAGGATGCCGATGAACATCTCCCGGAACTCCGCTACCGCGTGGAGCTTGTGCTCGCTGTCCTCGGCGCGCTGCCTGGCAACGTCAGCTTCGACGGTTAGATCTCGCGCCCGAAGTGTTGCGATGACCATCTGCTGGTTCGCTTCGCGCTGATCGACGACGAGCCTGTCGGACTGTGCGCGTTCGCCAGTCAGATCCTCGTCCATGGCATCGCGTTCGAGCGTCAAGAAGTCATCGGCGTGGCGCTGCCGCACCACGCGTTCGTTCACGAGCAACGCATCTGCGTCGGAGCGCTGGTCCTCGACGAGGCCGTCCGCTCGTTTGCGTTCGCGCTTGGAGCTGGCTTCGCCGACGGCCGACTGCGGAGGGCGCTCGCTGTCCGCATCGTCTCGCGCGGTCTGCACGACCCGATCGGCACGTTCGCGGGCGATCCGCACCACCTCGTCCGCCACCCCTTCGACGGCATCGCGCGCCCTGGTGAGGACGTCGTCGGTCTTGCGCCGTTCGATCCGTAGGCTCTCGTTGGTCTGGTCGCGTCGCGGACGGCCGCGGTGATCCACGTCCTCGG
>JBDUAS010000461.1:0-4070 GCA_040004535.1 Deltaproteobacteria bacterium | reverse complement strand
TCATGTCCATCGTGACGTCGGCGTTGAGATCGAGCGTGCGCTCCATCGGCGTCGCTTCCGAGATCTCGACGTCCTTGGTCTCGCCACCCTTCAAGTCGACCTCGAACAGCTTCGCGTCGCCGATCCGCTCCGATGCGGGCGGAGCTTCGATCAGCTTCCAACCCTTGTTGACGGTGTGACGGATGTAGACCTTCGCCATGTCGGGCAACCGGTTCGTGATCGTCAGCTTCTCGTGGCGGATGTGTTGAACCTCGGCGGTCAGCACGCCGCGCTGGAGCGTGACGAGACGCGACAGCTTGTTGTCCTCGGTGTCGGCCTTCTCGATCACGATCTGGCGATCGAGCGCGTACGGCACGACGGCCTCGGACTTCGGCGGAATCGGCTCCGTCAGGCCTTCGCCGATGAACCGGCGATCGCCGTAGACGGTGACCGGGCCGGTCTCGAGCGTCGAGTCGGTCGGGTTCAGGAACCGCACCGCGCGGAACGCGAAGTGGTCGTTGCCGCGCTCGCTCTCGGCGTCGTAGAGGTAGACCACGTCGCCGTCGGTCTTCGCGCGGACCATCGAGACCATCGCCGAGCTGCCCTTCTCGACCGTCATCGGCATCGGGTTCTCGAAGTGGCTCTCGCCGACCGCCTGCGCGTCGGCATCGCTGCTCTTGCCGCCGCCGACCTTCGCCTGGACCTCCGCGGGCGACGGCGCTTGCGCGACGAGGCGCACGCGCTCGGCATTGCCCGGATCGACGTGCGTGACGATCTTGATCCGCGCCGGCGCGACCCCGGAATCGATCAGCTGGTTGCGGACGATGTTCGCGCGGTCGGTCGCGCGTTGTGTGCCGTTGATCGAACCGTCGTTGCGGTTCGCGTCGGCGTACGCCTCGATCACGATGTTCTTGTCGGAGTGAACCAGCCCTTGCGAGATCGACTTCATCTTCTGGTCGCCGGTCGCGACGCGCTGATCGCGCTGGGTCTCGTTGGCGCTCAGCGACGAGTGCATCGCATCGAGGCGCGGGCGATGACCGCCGCCGCCGTTACCCTGTGCGCGCGGCGGCGGTGGTGCCGGCGCAGGACGCGGGCCCACCGACGCGACGGTCGCGCCGGAATAACCGCCCGCAGCGCCGGAATCGGCGACGCCAGCGAAGTCTTCGCTCTCCTCGTCCTTCTTCGCGACGCTCTTGCTCTTCGCATTCTCGGGATGACCTTCGGGGCGGCGAATCTCGTCGTCGCCGAGCTCGGCCATCACGGCTTCGCCGCCCTGATCGGCGGGCTTCGTGCCGCCGTACGGCGAGCTGCCCATCGGCGGCGCGACCGCGAACTTCTCTTCGGACTGCAGCGTCTCGCGCTGGACCGTGCGCACGCTCCACAGGTCGTACTTGAACGACAGCGCAGAGCTCGAGCCAACGCCGACCTTCACGCCCTTCCAGTCTTCGCCCGAGGTGTTGTCGACGATCGCCCAGCCTTCGAGCATCACCTTGCCCTTCGCGCCGACCGCGACGCGATAGCTCGGCTTCCACGACGGCGACTCGGTGACGTACGTGAGCAGGACCTC
This sequence comes from Deltaproteobacteria bacterium, assembly GCA_040004535.1. Taxonomy (GTDB): domain Bacteria; phylum Myxococcota_A; class Polyangia; order Haliangiales; family Haliangiaceae; genus JABFXX01. The sequence continues at coordinate 2,524 of JBDUAS010000461.1, read as the reverse complement.
GGCCTTGCCCTTCGCTTCGGGCGGCAGCTCGAGCTTCATCACGAGGTTCGTGCCATCGCCTTGTTGCTCGCGTGGGATCGAGACCGGAAGCGGCTTGCCGCTGATCGTGTCGACGACCGTGAGCGATTTCAAGAAGTCGTCGACGCGGTCGCGAGGCACGCTGACCGTGAGCATCCCGCCGGTCACGAACGCATGGCGCTCGTAGTAGGCGACGCCGTTGCGATACACGACGACGCGCCCGAGTGCGACGTTGTCGACCTTGACGAACGAAGCGTGCTTCGGACCACAGGCGGCGAGAGCCGCCGACAACAAGACTCCAGCGAAGACCTTCTTCATGACACACCCCAAAAGCGATTGCGGACGCTTGGGGGGAAACGCACGGGATATTCCCGCGATCTATTTTTCCGCACCGCCTGCTACGCGCCGGGCGTTCGCCCGACTTGTCATTTTGCGCGCTTCTTGTCCTCTAACTCTTCGAGGGTCTTCGGCCAGTCCTCCTTGAGCAGGCGCGACAGCGACCGGTCGGCGAGCAGCTTGCCGTCGGTCTGACATGTCGGGCAGTAGTTCGCCTCGTTGTCGGCATAGACGATGCGCTGGACCTTGCTGCCGCAGCGCGGGCACGGCTCGTTATACTTGCCGTGCACCGCCATCTCGGGGCGAAACGCGGTGACCTTGTCGGGGAAGCCGTCGCCGACTTCGGCGCGCAGCCGATCGGTCCACAGGACGAGCTGGGTCTTGCACGCGGTGTGGAGCGCCTTGACCTCGGCGTCGTCGAGCGCGCTCGTCATGCGGAACGGCGACATCTTCGCGGCCCACAGGATCTCGTCGGAGTACGCGTTGCCGATACCGTCGAACAGCGTCGGATCGGTGAGCGAGCGCTTCACGGTGTGACGCTCGCTGCGCAGGCGCACGCCAAACTGCGCGGCGGTCGCGTCGAGCACGTCGAGCCCGCCGCGATCGAACTCTGCGAGCCCGGCGCGGCCTTGCACGAGGTGGAGCGACGCGCGCTTCTTCGGGCTTGCCTCGGTGAAGATCAACGTGCCGGTCGGAAAGTCGAAGCCCGCGAGCGCGAGCTTGCCCGGCAGCTTCGCCGCCGGTTCTTTCCAGCGAAGTCTTCCGGCGATCATCAGGTGAATGACGATGAAGCGATCGGCTTCGAGCGCGAGGATGATCCGCTTGCCGAGCCGCTCGACGCCCGTGACCTTCGCGCCGATCAATTGTTTCGGCGACGGCGTGTACGTGCGCAACACGAACGGGCTCGGGATCCGGATGCCCAGCAGTGGCTGGCCGACGACGAACGCGGCCAGGCGCTCGACGTAGACCGCGACGTCCGGAAGCTCGGGCACGACCGAACGCTAGCCCGACTTCTTCTTCGGCGCTTTCTTCTTCGTAGCGGGTTCTTCAGCATCGGCCGCGAGCGCCGGCTTGCGCTCGGGCTCCGCGTCCTTCGCCATGCCGAGTGACGCCTTCAACGCGGCCATGAGATCGATGACCTTGCCGGCCGGTGCCTCGGGCGCGATCGTGATCTCCTGACCTTCGACCTTCTTGTTGATCAGCTCGAGCATCCGCTCCTGAACCTCGTCCTTGTACTTCTCGGGGTTCCACGTCTCGTGCTGGATCTGCTGGATGATCTGCTTCGCGAGCCCGATCTCCTGCGGCTTGAGCTCCGGCAGGTCCGGCATCGGCACCTCCGACCACGGCTTGACCTCCGCGGCGTAGCGCAGCTGATGGATGATCAGACCTTCCTCGAACGGGCGTAGCGCGACGATGTACTGCTTGCCGCGTGCCGCGTACGACGCGATGCCGACGAGCCCGGTCTCGAGCATCGCATCCCGGATCAGCTTGTACGCGCGCTCGCCGCCCTTGTCGGGCCCGAGGTAGTAGCTCTTCTCGACGAACAGCGGGTCGACCGCCGACGCGGGGACAAATTCCTCGAGCGCGATGGTCTGCGAGGCGACCGCGTCGAGCGCCTTGAGCTCCTCGCCGGAGAGCACCACGTACTGGCCTTTCGCGTGCTCGTAACCCTTGACGGTGTGCTCGCGATCGACCACTTCGCCGCACTTCGTGCAGACGTACTGCTGCTTTAGCCGCGCCCCATCCGTGTCGTGGAGCATGTTGAAGTGGATGTCGCTGCCCGACTCGTTCGTCGTGTAGAGCTTGGTCGGAATCGACACCAGGCCGAACGAGATCGTGGCTGTACCTATGGAACGGGCGGGCATGGCGTAAATTGTACCGGTCCCGTGCCCGAGGAAACTAAAGACGCTCTGGACCGCTACCGCGAGAAGCGGGTCGCAGGCTCGACACCTGAACCGATGGCCAGCAGCCCCGGTGCGGGCGAGAAAGCCATCGGTAAAGGCCCGAGAATGTTCGTGGTCCACCAGCACGACGCGACCCGGATGCACTGGGATCTGCGGCTCGAGATCGATGGCGTGCTGTGCTCGTGGGCCGTCCCGAAGGCCCCGTCGATGGATCCGGACGACAAGCGCCTCGCGGTCAAGGTCGAGAATCATCCGCTCGAGTACGT
>JBDUAS010000460.1:0-4073 GCA_040004535.1 Deltaproteobacteria bacterium | reverse complement strand
TCGCGCTCGCAGCCGCGCTTCACGCACGCTTCCATCGCGTGCCAGATCTTCAAGATCCGCTCGCGGATCTCGGCTTCCGACTGCCCGAGGTGCACCTTCTCGTTCTCGAGCATCAGCGACGACACGCTCATGCCGTGCTCGACCGACAGTCGGAGCAGCTCGGCGCCGGAGTTGAACGGGTACGGCACGCTGATCTGATCGGCAGGCGTCGAGCCGTCCGCCGGTGCACCGGTGTGATCGACGACGAAGCCGCCGCCGACCGAGTAATAGATTCGCTCGATGACGACCACGCCTCCCGCATACGCGGTGAACCGCATGCCGTTCGCGTGGAGCGGCAGCTTCTCGCGGCGATGGAAGATCAGCGCGGACTCGGGATCGAGCTCGACCTCGTGCGTGCCGAGCAGCTTGATCCGCTTGGTCTGCTCGACCGCGGCGACCCTGCGTGCGACCGAATCGATGTCCACCGTCGCCGGCTCGTCGCCTTCGAGGCCGAGCACGATCGCCTTGTCGCTGCTGTGGCCGCGCCCGGTGAAGCCAAGGCTGCCGAACAGCTCGATCTTGACCGCCGTGACCGTCTCGAGCTGGCCGTCGTCGCGGAGCCGTTCGGCGAAGCGCTTCGCGGCGCGCATCGGGCCGACGGTATGCGAGCTCGACGGCCCGATCCCGATCTTGAAGATATCGAACACCGAGATATGCACGCTCGCGCAGTGTAGCTCATACCCGAGCCCGCGCCCGTGCCCACGCCCGCGCCCGAAATGCGCTCGGGCTCGGGCTCGGGCTCGCGCTCGGATCTAGAACAAGATGCGCGTCTTGATGCTCGTCGGTAGCTCGGCGACCGCCTGCTTCACGTCCTGCGAAACATCATGATCGAGGTCCATGATCAGGTAGCCGATGTCGGCGTCCGTCGACAGCATCTGGGCGCGGATGTTCGCGTTGTGGTCCGAGACGATCTTGTTGATGTCGCGGAGCACGCCGGGCACGTTGCGGTGGATGTTCAGGATCCGGTGCGTCCCCATGACCATCGCGAGCTCGACCTGCGGGAAATTGACCGCACCGGTCGTCGAGCCCTGGTTGACGTACTTGAGGAGCGCGGCCGAGACTTCCTTGCCGATCGCCTCCTGCGCCTCCTCGGTCGAGCCACCGATGTGCGGCGTCAGGATCATGTTCGGTAGGTTGCGCAGCGCGCTCTCGAAGCCATCGCTGTTCGACTCGGGCTCTTTCGGATAGACGTCGACCGCGGCGCCGCCGACGTGGCCGGACCGGATCGCCTCGGCGAGCGCCTCGATCTGGACGACCGTGCCGCGGCTCGCGTTCAGCAGGCACGCGCCCGGCTTCATCTTCGCGAGCTCGGCCGGGCCGATCATGTTCTTGGTCTGCGGCGTCTCCGGCACGTGGAGCGTGACGAAGTCGGCGACCTCGAGCACGTCCTCGAGCTTAGCCATCGCGCGGTTGTTGCCCATCGGCAGCTTCGCCATCGTGTCGAAGAACACGACGCGCATGCCGAACGACTCGGCGAGCACGCCGACCTGGCTACCGATGTGACCGTAGCCGACGATGCCGAGCGTGTGGCCGCGGACCTCGTGGCTACCGACCGCGACCTTGCGCCACTGCCCCGAGTGGACCTCGCGCAGACGGTCGCCGAGCTGGCGCGACAGCATCACGATCTCCGCGATGATCAGCTCCGCGACCGAGCGCGTGTTCGAGAACGGCGCATTGAACGCGGGCACGCCGCGACGATTCGAGTGCAACAGATCGATCTGGTTCGTGCCGATGCAAAACGCGCCGACCGCGAGCAAGCGCCGCGCTTCGTCGAGCACCTTCGGCGTGATCTGGGTCTTCGAGCGAATCCCGAGCAGGTGAATATCGCGCACGCGCGCGGCGAGCTCGGCCTCCGGCAACGAGCCCTTCACGGTCTCGATTTGAAAACCTTCCACCGCGAACGCCTCGGCGGCGACCGGGTGAATATTTTCGAGCAGCAGGACCTTGATCGAGGACTTCGGAAACGACGTCTCGGCCATCTCGCCTCCACCGTAGCAGAGTTAGAGTCGCGGCATGGCGAAGGCGAAGACCGAGAAGAAACCAGCCCGGGAGAAGGGCGAGAAGAAGGAAAAGAAAGCGACCACACCGCGCAAGAAGAAGGTGAAGGCCGAACCGGGCTCGGTCGGGTTGACCGCCGAGGAAGTGACCGAAGGTACGAAGTCGAGCGACATGACCAAGCTCGAAGGTCAGATCAGTGCGGCAGGAGGACACGTGCTCGCCGCGTATCGCGAGCCGCTCGGCGGCAACTGGGTCGCTCTCGCCTCACTCCCGATCGACAAGGTCAAGCCGACGCCGTATCAGCGCGAGCTCTCGAAGGCGCACGCCGACAAGCTCGCGGCCGTGATCCCGAAGGTCGGCCGGTTTCTCGATCCGGTGATCGCGGTCGCCGATGGCGAAGGTGGTTTCATCTCGCCGAACGGCATGCACCGGTTGTCCGCGATGACCGCGCTCGGCGCGAAGGCGATCATCGCGCTCGTCATGCCCGAGCCCGAGATCGCATTCCGGATCCTCGCGCTCAACACCGAGAAGGCGCACAACCTCAAGGACAAGGCGCTCGAGGTGATCCGCATGGCGCGCGCGATCGCCGAGGACGGCAAGCGCAGCGAGAGCGATGTCGCGTTCGAGCTCGAGCAGGCCTCGCTCGTCACGATCGGCATCTGCTACGAGAAAAACTCGCGGTTCTCGGGTGGCGCCTACAACTCGGTCGTCACGAAGTGCGAGGCCTTCTCGACCGAGCCGATGGCGAAGAGCCTGAAGCTACGCGAGGCACACGCCGACAAGCTGCTCGAGCTCGACGAGGCGGTCACCGCCGCGGTCGCCAAGCTCAAGGAAGCCGGCTTCACGAGCGGCTACCTGAAGCCGATCGTCGTCGCCCGCGTCAACCCGTTGCGATTCGTGAAGTCCGGTCCCGACGAGAAGTCCGACTTCGACAAGACGATCGACAAGATGATCGACGGAGCGAAGAAGTTCGATCCGTCGAAGATCCGTGCGCAGGACGTCGCGATCGCCGCCGCTGTGGGAGGAGAGAGCGAATAAAGCGCTCTCCGCGCCCGCGAAGGCGGCGCGATGTGATCAACGGCGGCGACGCTGCGGAACTACGCTGCGGTCGTCGCGATCGGCTGCGCGCTGCTCTGGTTGCGAATCTAGGCGCCATCGAAGTGAGCGTGATCGTCGACGTGATCGCCCCCGTGATCGTGGCCGTGGACGTGTACCAGCGAATTCCTCGCGTTCGCACGCCGGCTACTCCAGCGTATCCCCAAGGGCCACAGCGAGCTGGTGGATCAGCTTCGCCGATCCGCACAGTCGATCCCACAGAACATCGCAGCCCTGATCGTCAAGGGGGGGGCGATCACGATAGCGTTCCCGTTCTCGTCCACGGCCCAATCAGGGACAGGCCCCTAGTAGAAGTAGTAATGGATGCCGACGCCCGCATCGAACAACGGGCCACCGGTGCCGCCGATCGTGCTACCCGCGATCGCGACGCCGCCCGCATCGGCCGCACCGATCACGATGCCCGCCGTCGCGCTGAGCGCGACGTTCGAGCTGAGGAACGCGCGGATCTCGAAGCCAGGCTCGAGGAACACGTCGGTGGCGCGGGTGGAATTCGGAGCCATTCCGACGGGAACGCTCGCGAAGCCGATGCTGCCGCCGAGCCCGAAGTCGGCGAACGCGGAGTGATGCACGTGATAGTAGAACCGGCCCGAGAGCTCGAACGTCGCCGGCGTCGGGCCTTGAGGATCGGCAAAGCCGAGCGCGCCACCGACGTGGAACAAGCCCGTGTCGTAGTTGACGGACAAGCCACCGATGCCGCTGAGCTGGTACTGGGCGCCGACGCCGATCGAACCTGCTTGGCCGCCCGCGCTCGCCGTGCCGACCGCGGCACACAACAACAACGAAGTGAGAAGGCTGGTCTTGGACATGCGCGGATGCTCACCCCATCTCGATCGCGGATCAAGTGTTAGGCTGCTCGCGTGATCTCGTCGGAGCTCGAGCTGTCTCATCTCGATGCGCGCCACTGGCGCAACGGATGGCGG
>JBDUAS010000459.1:0-4082 GCA_040004535.1 Deltaproteobacteria bacterium | reverse complement strand
ACGCTCGCGAACATGGCGACCGAGTGCTCCGCGCGCGGTGCGGTCATGGAAGTCGACGGCACGATGCTGCAGTGGATCGCCGATCGTCGACCCGGTGTGGATCTCGACGCGCTCCGCGCGAAGGTAGTCAGGCCGGATCCGGGTGCCGAGCACGCCGGCGGCATCCACACGATCGATCTCGCGGCGATCCGGCCGATGGTGGCGACCCCCGGCGATCCGGATCACGGCATCGCGAGTGATCCGAAGAACGGCGCGCTCGTTCAGGAGATCGGGAGCGTCAAGATCGACATCGCGTACGGTGGGTCGTGCACGGCGGGCAAGCGCGACGACGTCGACATGTACGCGCGCGTGCTCGCCGAAGCGGAGGCCGCGGGCGCGAAGATCGCACCGGGCGTCCAGATGTTCATCCAGTTCGGCTCGCGCGACGTCGAGGACTACGCCAAGGAGCGCGGCTACATCGACCTGTTCCAGCGTGCGGGCGTGAAGGTGATCAAGCCGGGCTGCGGCGCGTGCATCGGATGTGGGCCCGGGGTGTCCGATCAGGGCAGCCAGGTCTCGGTCTCCGCGATCAACCGCAACTACAAGGGTCGGTCGGGGCCTGGCAAGCTGTATTTGGCATCTCCGCTTACGGTGGCCGCATCTGCCATCAAGGGCGAGATCGTCGAGTACAACGCGGGTATGTTTAAGAAGTAGTGGCCGCGGCGAAGAAGCCAAAGAAGATGAGACCGCCTGCGCGGCAAAAGAGCGCGCCGAAGCGTTCGAAGCCGCAGCCGCGCGCGAAGACCGCGACGGGCGCGAAGGCGAACGCGAAGGCCAAGGCCAAGACCAAGCCGAAGGCTGCGAAGCCGAGGGCGAAGCCGGCGAAGGCGACCCCGAAGGCCACCCCGAAGGCCAAGAGCAAGGCGATCAAGGCGCGCACGAAGGCCGAGGCAATTCCGGCCGCCGAGCTCGACGCGGTCCCGCGCATCATCGACGACGACGAGCTGTTCTCGAATTCCGGCCGGCGCAAGACGGCGCGTGACTGGTCGGCGCGCAGCTCGCCGGTCGTCGAGATTCTCGACGATCCGCACCCCGTCGGTGCGCTGCGCCGGTTCCTCGATTCGATCAAAGGCCCGGCAACCGAGCAACAGTCCGAGATCGCGCTCGGTGCCGCACAGCTGCTGCTGCTGCCGATCGCGCGCGAATCGCGTGGCGGCGGCGAGGTCAAGGAGCTGCTCGATCTGGTGCTCGAGCGCTGGGCGGATTTCGGCGATCGCCGGTTCGGCTTCCATGCGCAGGAGTTCCTGCGCAACGCGTTCGCGGCGGTCGGCGTCGATCGCGACCGGATCACCCGTCTCGAGGCCGCGGTGCCGGCGGGCGCGACCGGCGAGCTGCTGTTCGAGATCGCGTGTGCGCACGCCGTCGCGCGCGACAAGGTCGCGATGCTGCGCTCCGTCGAGGAGGCGCTGGCGGCCGGCGCGACGCCGTCGCAGTTCCGGCGCGAGCACGACTTCGCGCCGTACGTCGCCGATCCGTCGCTCGCAGTGATCCTCGCGCGCGCCGACATCCCGGCGATTCCGGTCGACGTCGATCCGTATCGCGTGCCGGTCCGTGACGCGCTCGACTCGCTCGTCGGCGTGCTCAAGGAGCTCGGCGGCCAGGTCGAGCTCCGCCCGCCCGCACGGCTCGATACGATCCTCGACGCGGAGCGTGCCGCGAAGCTGTCGCTGCCGAACGACTACCGCGCCTTCCTGTCGATCACGAACGGCATGCGCCTGCTCGATCGCGAGTTCCTCGCGACCGCCGACTACCGCGATCCGACCGCGCTCGCACAACGCGCACATCACTTCGTCCACGCCGAGTACGCGATGAACGGCCTCTCGGACTGTGTCCCGCTCGCGAGCTGGGGCACCGCCGACGACTGGTTGCTCTACGATCCGCGCGGGCGCGTGCGTGGAGGCGCGCCCGGCTATATCGCGACGCTCGGCAAGGACGAGATCATCCTCGACGATCTCGTCGCCGCGCTGATGTGGCTCGAAGAGCTCACGCGCGACATTCTCGGCACTAACTGAGCTACTTCGCCTCGGACGATGGTCGCACGCGATCAGCGCTTCAGCTTCAGCGGGTTTACGCCGGTCAGCACGACCTCGCCGGTCTTCGCGATCCGGATCTCCGCGACCGGCGTCGCCTCGACATCGACGAGCGAGTAGCGCGCGGTCAACAACTGGATCCGCTGGTTCGCCGAGCCGCGCAGTCCGGTCGCGAGCCGATCGCCGGCGACGTAGCGACCGTCGATCAACACATCGAGCTGCGCGAGTACGGCTTCGCCGAGCGGCTGCGCGCGGATCTCGTCGATCGTGTAACCGGAGAACGCGAGCGTCGATAGCCCGAGAGCGCGCGCGGCTTCGAGCAGTACGAGCGCGGCCTCCGGTTGCTGGAAGGGCTCGCCACCCGACAGCGACAGGCCTTCGATCTCGCGCGCCGCGCGCAGCTGCGTGATCACGCTGGCGACATCGAACTGGGGACCGTCACCGTGCGTCGTCGGGTTGAAGCAGCCTGGGCAGCCGAGCGTGCAGCCCTGGAACCACACCACGAACCGAGCGCCTGGCCCGTTGGCGCGGCTGCGCGGCTCGACGGCGTGGAGCTTCACTTGACGGTGGGCTTCGGCACGGCCGGCGGTGGCCGGCGACCCATCGTCGTCGGCTCGCAGTCGAGATCCTTGAACAGCAGATCCGGGGTGATGATGCTGCTCTCGACGCCGCTCGACGGCACGAATCCGTCATCGGTACCGCCGGTGAGCCGGAGTGCGAGCTGGCTCTCCGTCGCCGCGAGGAAGTTGAACACCATCGGCTCGTTGCCGACGCCGATCACGTCCTTCCACGCCTTGATCGGGACCTCAGCGAGCTGGACGCCACGTACGAGCTCTTCCTTGCCGTCGGGATACAGCCGATACGCGAGCGTCGCCGGTGGCGGGAGCTGCTGATCGGTCGCCTTCAACATCTGGACGAGCTCGTGGCGCGTGAAGTCGGGTGCGCCCGAGATCGCGGCGTCGTCGAACCGGCGGATGATCAGCCCGAACTTCTTGCCCTCACCCTTCGCGGTCGCGATCAGGCGCTGCTCGAGCGCCTTGCGACTCGCGCCACCTTTGCCCGAAATGAAGAGGTTCGTCGCCGAACCGTGGAACGCACCGCCGGTGCCGTCGCCGGGCCGGCGCGCGTGGCCGTTCGAGGTCTGGCCCTTCGCCGACGGCGTGCGCGACGTCAGGTACGACTTCAAGAACCCGTTCTGGACGACCGTGACCTTCTGGGCGGCGACGCCTTCGTCGTCGATCTTGTAGCCGCCGATCAGCGCCTTGCCCGCGCCTTCGCGTGCGGTCGGATCGTCGATCACGGTCAACGTCGTCGGCATCACGCGCTCGCCGATCTCACCCGCGAGCTGCCCGCCGAACGTCTTCGCCTCCTGCGGGCTCAGCCCCTCGGGCACCGGCGTGCCACCGAGGTGCGGGGCGAGTGTGTTGCGCGCCATGCCGACCGCGCCCTCGCCTTCGAACAGGATCGGGCCGCTGTAGTGCGTGACGACCGGCGCCTTCGCCTGCGCCACGATCGACGTGATCAACCGCTTCGACTCTTCACCGAGATCCTTGTCGCTCGGCAGATCCTTCGCGGTGTGGCCGTAGCGCAGGAAGTAATCGTGAACGAGCTGACCATCATCGGCCTGGCCGCTCGCCGAGATCACGACGCCGCTCGCACGCCGCGTATCGGTGACGCTCGTGCCCTCGGTCGTGAGGTACCACCGGCGCTCGAGATAACTCGTCACCGCGACGCGCGAGTCGCGCAGCGCCGGTTGATCGCGAAACGCGAGTGACAGTGACTTCGCGCGCGCCTCGAGCTCGTCGAGGCCTTCGAGCGGCGCGACCAGGATCGGCTCGTCGCTGACGATCGGCTTTTCCTTCGTCCACGCGGGCGCATCTGGCGAGCCGGTGATGCCGCCCGCCTTGCGCGCCTCGAGCTTCGCGCGGAGCTGGATTAACGCTTCTTTGTATGCGCCGTCGGTGACGAGCCACGCGGCGCGCTTCGCGATCCGCGGCGTCGCTTCGAGCGGCA
>JBDUAS010000195.1:0-13856 GCA_040004535.1 Deltaproteobacteria bacterium | reverse complement strand
GTCGTCGGTCTTGCCCATCTGGTGCTGGTGCGGGCGCTGGACGAAGTGGATGCCCATCTTCTCGAGCCACTGGACCGGCGGATCCGCGCCGATCAGCACGAACGCGCCGTCGTTCGGATAGCGCTTCTGCTGGCCGTCACCGAGCGCGAGCGTGACCGTGTCGGACTCGAACTGGAGCACTTGCGAGCCGAGCTTCGCCTTGATCCGGCCCTCCGCGGCGTACGCCTCGATGGTCTGCTTGTTCTTCGGGGCGGCGCGGTTGAAGCCCTTGCCACGGTACGAGATCATCACGCGCGCGCCGGCATCCGACAGCGCGAGCGCTGCTTCGCATGCGGAGTCACCGCCGCCGACGACGAGCACGTTCTTGCCGCGCCAGTCATCCGGATCGTCGAGCAGGTTGAAGATCTTCGGCAGGTTCTCGCCGGGGACTTGCAGCGTACGCGGCTTGCCGCGCGTGCCGATCGACAGCACGACGCGCTGCGCGCGATAGGCGGCGACCGTGGTGCGAATGTCGAACGCGCCGTCGCCGCCCTTCGCGACCTGCTCGACCGACTCGCCCTGGTTGATGTTCATGCCGACGCGGTCGATCAGCTCTTTCCAGATCGGAATCAGCTCTTCCTTCGAAGAGTCGAACACGGGGAGCAGCGACAGGTTCTGCGTGTCGTAGGGCTCGGACATCACGAGCTTCCCTTTCGGGTACCTCGCGATCGTCGACGCGATCAGCTGTTCCTTCTCGAGCACGACATATGACAGGCCGCGCTGGATGCACGACAGCGCCGCCGACAACCCGCCCGGGCCCGAGCCGACGATCACGACATCGACCGCGCCACCGCCGCGGCCGAGCGCACCTGGGCGCAACCCCGCGAACAACATGTGCTCGATCACCGCGCGGCCGAGGTTCGCGGCGCTCTTGACGAGAGGCTTGCCAGCGACCTCGCCGATCAAGTACTGGCCCGGCACCGCGGTCTGAAAGTTATCGTCGATCTCGGGGACCTTGAGCGGCGGTGGCACGCCACCTTCGGGAAACATCACCAGTGCTTCGGTCGGGCACGCGAACATGCATGCCTCGCACTGGATGCAGTCCTCGAAGCGGAGCACGCGGCTCTTGTTCGAGACCAGGTCGAGCACGTTCGTCGGGCAGACCGCCACGCACGCGTCGCAGCCGGTGCACCGGTCGTCGTTGATATCGTGGATGAGGACGCGTGGTCCGACCGTTGCGGCCGGCGCCGCGTGAGCATGGTGGCGCTTACGAGCGGATAACATCGTGAACGTCACCATCAAAAGGATGGCGAAGCCCCCGAGCGCCAACGGCACGACCCAGGTCACGGCCTCTAAGATAGCGCAGATCAGCGCCGACGCGGGCGTTCGTGACGCATCGCTACATGGAAGCGAAAACCCGGTACGAACCGCTACCTTTCGACGTGGTCGATCAGAAACGCACGGACCTGGTTTGACAGCTGATCCACGGACTTTCCCGTGATGTCGATCGGCGCGCCGATCGTGACGTCGACGCGTTTGCCCTTGTGCATCGACCGCGTCCCGCGCGGCAGAATGTCGATCGTGCCTCGGATCGCGACCGGCACGATCGGCGTGTTCGTGTGCATCGCGAGGCGAAAGCCGCCCTTCTTGAGCGGGCCGATCCGGCCATCCCGCGAGCGCGTGCCTTCCGCGGCGAGCCACACGCTCACGCCATCGCGGAGCAACTCTTCCGCGCGGTCGATCGACTTGCGCGCCCGCACCGCATTCTGGCGATCGACCTCGATGAACTCCGCGGCGCGCAGCCCTCTGCCCCACAGGGGGATGTCGAACAGCTCCTTCTTCGCGAGCATCCGGATCGTTGGTGACGGCAGCGTCGCGTAGAGCATCGGGATGTCGAGGTGGCTCTGGTGGTTCGACATGTAGACGTACGCGCGCCCTGGTGGAACGCGGTCAGCTCCGGTCGCGTGGAGCTCGACGTCCAGCAACTCGACCACGCGGTGGGCAAACCAGTGCGCCTTGGCGTCGACGTTGTCGCGCTCGAGCTTGCCGCGTACGACATCGGCGAGCAGCGGCACGCTGATCTGAACCATCGCACCTGCCACGCGGAGACTGTCGATCACGCTCACGTTGTCGCCATCCTACTCCGAGGTGGGATACACGGCGCGTTGATGTGTCGCGAGCCTCGCATGTTAGATTCGTGCTGATGTCGCGCGCGCACGCGGTGATCACCGCATGCTCCGTTGCCGTCTGGGTGCTGTGCAGCCCCACGGTAAGTCGCGCCGACGCGATCGATCAAAACGTCCACGAGCTCGCGGACAGCAGCTCGAGCCACAAGGTCCGGCTCGCCGCCGCCCTCGCACTGTCGAAGAGTCGCGACGCGCGCGCAGTCCTCGCGATCGCAGATGCACTCGACAAGGACGAAGATCCGACGGTACGCCGCGTCTCTGCGCTCGCACTCGAAAAGATGATCGACGCTCGCACGCCGGAAGACGCGCTCGAGCTCGGTGTCGCGGCGCTCGAGAAGGCCGCGCGCACCGACGGCGACAACAAGGTCCGCGAGACCGCGAAGAAGGCGCTGCGCGCGATCGGCCCGCTCAAGAAGACGCACACCGAGCTCGCACCCGCGCACGTCGAGCGCGGCGACAAGCCGGAGGTGTTCGTCCACATCGATCTCGCGATCGATCAAACCCAGAAGGCGCCGAGCGACGGCCCCGAGCGCATGATGAAGGTCGTGAAGAAGCAGGTCGAACGCACCGGCTACGTCACGACGTGGCCGGGCGGCTTGCCGACCGAGCACGACCTCGAGCGCTCGAAGTCGCGCGCGTATATCGTCGCGTCGACCGTCAAGAAGGTCGATATCTCGCGCGCCGGGCATCAGACCCAGATCGCGTGCACTGTCGCGATCCGGGTCGCGCCGTGGGCCGGCAAGGACGGCGGCGAGAAGTGGGAAGCGAACAAAGCCGCGTCCGCGTCCGGATCCGCGAAGGCGATGACCGGCAACAGCGAGCGCGATATCCAGGGCGGCGTGCGCGACTGCCTCGAAGCCGTCTCCGAGGACGTCACGGCACGTCAGGTCGTGCCGTTCCTCAAGCACCTCACGTCGCTCTAGATCGACAGATCGACGCATTTCAGCGTCCCCGTGACAGCGCGAAACTCGCCGTTCTTCGCCGACGGATCCTCGTTGACCTCGCCGGCAAGCTTCAGTGCGTAACCATCGCCTGCTTGCACGAGCGAGTACGTGCCGCGAAACCGGGTCGCCTTGCCATTCACGAGCGTGATCTCGACCTTCGTCGAGAAGCCGCCCGTCTTGTTCGAGTGGTCGGCTTGAAACAACACGCCTTGATAGATCGTCGACAACACCTCGTCGCGGCTCGTCCCGTCGGCCGCGCGACTCTCGAACATATGGATGAACAGCGGAATATGATCGCCACCATCCTTCGCATCCGCGACCGCCGAGCAGACCAGCTCCATGTGATCGCGGGCGTGCGCGACGTGGGTCAACCCGAGAAGTGCTGCCGCTGCGAGGAACGCTTTCATAGCGAGAACGTAACGCGTAGGTGCGCCCGAAGATTCGCCGTCGATCTCGAAAGCGGGAAGAACGACTTGGATGTTTTTGGGATGGAGGCGGGACGAGATGCGGAGCCGGAGGAGCAGAACGATCGATTACGAGCTCCTGCGAACGATCGAATGCCACGCCCGCAAATTCGAACGCGGGCCGCGCGTCACGCCGATTGTCTGGTGCGTGCGCATCACAGGAGCGAAGCAAGGTTCGATGGTCTTGGGGATGGAGGCGGGACGAGAGGCGGAGCCGGAGGAGCAGAACGATGGATTTCGCGTTTCACACGAGCGCATCGAAGCCGCCCCTTTTCCCTTTCCGCCTTCGTCTCTAGATCGGCCTTCGTGCAGATCTTCGTGAAGCGCTCAGCGTGCCAGCAACATCGCGACCTCGACCAGCGTCCACGCGCCGAACAGCGCGAAGCCGACAAACGCGCCGAGCTCGTTCGCTCGGGAGATCGCCTTCGGCGTCCGCGCGGGCGACGCAAATTTGGCGGCAAGGTCCGCGATCACCTCGTCGAGGGCCTCGACCGCCCGAGCCTCGACGATCGCCTCTTCGACAAGGATCGGCGCTGACTCCTGCGTCCCACTGGCGATCACGGTGGGGACGGCATCGTTGGACTCGATCGTGATCTCGGGGCTGAGGGTCTTCGCCCGTGCGTAGCTCTGCAGGCCGATCAGCTGGTCCGGGGTCATCTTGCAGGTCGGACGTTCTTCTTGGTGATGCACGACTGTGACGCTAGCGCTCGGTGGATTTCGTCGTCGGAATCATACGGTCGCCTCACGAAGAGCTCGACGAGGGTTCGGCTCTTTGCGATCTGCGTTGAGAGGATCCTTACCGACGGTTCGCGCAGGTACGAACCGGTGCGACATGCACTAGAGTGTCGGTATGGAGCCGTCGATGATCGCCTCGCAGCTGCGGGAGATCGCGATCTACTTCGACCTCGATGGCGATCGCCACCGCGCGCTGGCCTACGACAAGGCCGCGAAGTCGATCGAAGCTGCGACCGGACTGCAGCGCCTGCTCGACGAAGGCCGGCTCGAAGAACTGCCTGCGATCGGCCCTTCGATCGCGCGCACCGTCGGTGATCTCGCGCGGCGGGGCAGCGCGACCGTGCTCGATAACCTGCGCGCGAAGTGGCCGATGGTGATCGTCGAGCTCGCGCAACTGCCGTACGTCGGCGTGATCAAGGCGCGCAAGATCCACGAAGCGCTGGCGCCACACGATCTCGATGCGGTGGCCGCCGCGTGTCGGGCGGGTGTGCTGCGCGGGCTCAAGGGCTTCGGCGCGACGAGCGAAGCGAAGATCCTGGCCGCGATCGAAGAGCGCCGCCACGTCGGTGCGCGCGCGCTGCACATGGATGCCGAGGAGCATGCGAGCTCGATCGCTCAGCATTTGCGCGCGGATCCGGCGGCACTACGAGTCGAGATCGCTGGCCCGGTGAGGCGGTGGCTCGAGATCGTCGACCACCTGTCCTTCGCGGTGGCGACCGAGCAGCCCGAGGCGATCGTCGAGCGGTTTCGGAGCTACGCGCTGGTCACCGGCGTCGACCACGGCGAAGAGAAGGTCAGCGCGCGGCTCGCCGACGGCATGAAGTGCGAGGTCCACCTCGCGCCACCCGCGCGGTTCGGCTGGGCGTGGATCTGCGCGACCGGATCTCCCGAGCACGTCGAGCAATTACGCGCGCGCGGTGCCGACAGGCTGCTCGGTGACGAACCCGAGATCTACGCGCAGCTCGGCGTCCCGTTCGTGCCGCCGGAGGTCCGCGACGGTGATACCGAGCTGGGCACCGACTGGAGCGACCTGGTCACCGAGCGCGACGTCACGGTCGCGTCGCACTGCCACACGACGTACAGCGACGGCCGCCACACGATCCTCGAGATGGCCGAGGCCGCCGCGGCGCGTGGCTTCGCCGGCATCACCATCACCGATCACTCGGCGGCCGCGAGCTACGCGGGCGGCCTCGATGCGAACAAGCTGCGCGCCCAGCACGCTGAAATCGCGACGCTCGCCGCGCCGATCCGGATCTTCAAGGGCACCGAAGCCGACATCCTCGCGGACGGCACGATCGACGTGCCGATGGACATCGTCCCCGATCTCGACCTCGTGATCGCGAGCGTCCACCAGCGTTACAAGCTCGACGAGGACGGCATGACGAACCGGCTCGTCACCGCGATGCGCCAGCCGTTCTTCAAGATCTGGGGCCACGCCCTCGGCCGGCTCGTGCTGCGCCGCGACCCGATCAAGGTCCGGATCGACGAGATCTTCGACGCGATCTCCGAATCTCGCGCCGCGATCGAGATCAACGGTGATCCGCATCGCCTCGATCTCGATCCGGTCCATGCGCGCGCGGCGGCGGAGCGCGGCATCCCGTTCATGCTGTCGACCGATGCCCACTCGATCGGCAATCTGCAGTACCTGCGCTGGGCAGTCGGCATTGCACGGCGCGCGCGGATCCGTCGACGCCAGGTGCTGAACACGCTCCCGCCCGACGAGCTTGCCGCGCTGATCCGTCCCATGAGTTAATTGCGAGACGTGCTGCCGCAGCTGACCGAGCAGTATCTGGCGAAGAAGCTCCTCGGAGCCGGCGCGATGGGCGAGGTCTATCTCGTCGAGAACCTCGCAGCGAATCGGCTCGAAGCGCTGAAGGTGATGAAGAAGGTCGATGACGACGACCACCGCCGCGCGGCCCAGGCCCGGTTCCAGCGCGAGGTTCGCGCCGCGCATCGCTTGTGTCCTCAGTGCATCGTCCCGACCTACGACTCGGGCATGCTGCCCGACGGCCGGCTGTACCTCACGATGGAGTATGTCGAAGGGCCGTCGCTCAGCGCGCTGCTCCAGGCGCGAGGCCCGCTACCGATCGAGATGACGCTCGGCATCCTCGCGGAGGTCGCCGATGCGCTCCACCACGCGCATCTTGCAGGCGTCATCCACCGTGACCTCAAGCCGCATAACCTGATGCTCGCGGATCACCCGAACGGCAAGATCGTCAAGATGCTCGACTTCGGGCTCGCGAAGATCCTGTTCGGCGATCTCAAAAGAGAGCCTCGTCCTGTCGGCAACCGGCGCGGTGTTCGGAACGCCGCAGTACATGTCGCCCGAGCAGTGCCAGGGCCGCCCACCAGACTCGCGCGGCGACATCTATGCGGTCGGCTGCATCGCGTTCGAGCTGCTCGTCGGCGAGCCGCCGTTCAAAGGCATGATCGCGCCGTTGTTCGCAGCGCACATCAACAAGTCACCGCGAGTCCCGAGCGAGGCCGCGCCCCACGCCGGCATCCCGAAGCTGCTGGACGAGATCGTGCTGACCTGCCTGCAGAAATCCGCCGGGCTCCGGTTCCAGAACGGCGGAGCCCTCTGTGGCGCGCTGCAGTCGGTGCCGGGCTATCGCCCATTGCGCCAACCGAAGCCGAGCGCTACGGGGCGGCCGGCTTCTTGAACAGATCCGGTGCGACCGGGTTGTCGAGCTCGACCTTGTCGACCGTCAGCGTCGTGTTGCGTCCGGCCGTCGCGCTCGTCCGCTTGAACGCGACCTTGATGCCTTTGACGTCGCGGTAGTCCGCGAAGTCATCGGTCTCGGTCTGGCCCGCGTCCGTGTACGACATCCGCGTCACGAGCTTCGTCTTCTTGTCGATGAACAGCGTCACCGCGAGCGACCCGAACGGCGACGCGAGCTGGACGACCGCCTGCGGCTTGCCGTCGATCGTGTCGTCGGCGAGCGGTGTGAGCTTCGCAGCCGGATCGCTCGCCTTCACGAGGATCAGCTCGGGCTCGCGCCACGCTTCGAACTGCGCCGCCGCCATGTCGTTGTCGCGGAGATCCATCAGGCCGGGCTTGCCGGTCTTCTGATCGGGCGCGACCTCCCAACCCGTCTTGCCGTCGATCGCGACGGTGACCTTGAGCTGCTTCGCGATCGTCGCGTCGATCCGCATCTTGTCGGGCATGACGAGCTCGCGATCGATCTCGACCGGCAGCGACTGGCCCTGGATCGTCGTCGTGCCGCTCGCGGTCGTGTGCATCGACTTGAACGCGCCGACCTTCTTGCCGCCCTTCGCGGCGAGCGCCTCGGCGATCACTTGCTTCGCAGCTGCCAACGTCTTCGCGTCGACAGGCGGCGCGACCTCCTTCGGCTCGGGCGAGATCGGTTCGCTGAACGAGACCTTCTCGTAGTGCCAGCCCTCTTTCTTGAGCTGGGGCTCGATGTCCTTCGCATCGCCGACCATCACGATCACGTAATTCTTGGGGTCGAGGATCTCGCCCGCGGCGCGCTTCGCCGCTGCGACGTCGACCTTGCCGACCGCGAGCGGATAGTTCGCGAGGTACTCGTTGCCGAAGCCGTGAAGCTCCGCACCGATCAGCGCGCTCGCGAAGTCGTTCGCACTCTGGAACCTCAGCGCGTAGCCGCCCGCGAGGTTCGCGACCGCCGCGGAGACTTCTTCTTGCGTCGGGCCGTCCTTCGCCATCTTGTCGATCTCTTTGAGCATCAACTTCGTCGTCGCGATCGCTTCGGAGTTGCGCGTGAACGTCTGGGACACGAACGAGCCCTTGTCGAGGTTGCGATCGAACGCCGAGCTCGCGCCGTAGGTCTTGCCGCCCTGGACGCGCACGACCTTCATCAACCGCGAGCTGAACGCACCGCCGCCGAGCGCGTAGTTCCACACGAGCGTGTCGAAGAACCGCGGGTCCTCGTGCTTGATGCCGAACTGCGCGATCCGGATATGGGTCTGAGTCTGGCCCGGCTTGTCGACGAGCCGGATCCGGATGCCGGAGAGCCCGGGCTCCTTGAACGAAGGCGACGGCGGCAGGTCTCCCTTCTTCCAGCCGCCGAACGCGCGCTCGAGCTCGCCCTTGATCGTCTTGCCGTCGATGTCGCCGGCGACGACGAGGATCGCGTTGTTCGGCACGTACCAGGTCTTCGCCCAGCTCAGCAGCTCGTCGCGACGGAGCGCGTTGACCGACTGCTCGCTGTTGATCCAGCCGCGGACGTGGTCGTTGCTCCACAGGAGGTTCTGGACGTGGACCGCGGCGAGCTCCCCCGCGTTGTCGAGGCGGCCGCGGACCGCAGCGACCATCTGCTCTTTGACCTTGGTCAGCTCCTGATCCGGGAACGTCGACTGCGTGATCATCTCCGGCAGCAAGTCGAGGCAGGTCTTCTTGTTGCGCGCGAGCACGCTGCACGACACGAGCGTCGCTTCGAACGTCGCATCCGCGCCGATCGTGCCACCGACGAAGTCGATCGCCTTTGCGAGCCCGATCGCGTCGTGCTTGCGCGTGCCCTTGACCAGCATGTCGGCCGTCGCTTCGGACACGCCGAGGCGCGCGCGGGGTTCCTGCTGGCGCCCGGCTTTGATCGCGAGATCGAAGCTGACGACCGGCAGCCGCTCGTTCTTGATCACGTAGACCTCGAGCCCGTTCGCGAGCTTGAAGTTATCGACCGGCGGGATCACGAGCGCCGCCGGTTGTGCGGCGGGCGGCGCCGAGATCATGTCCGTGCGACCGGTCCACGGGTCCTTGTCCTGCTTCGGCGCGGCGACCGGTTGTGCGGTGTGCGCCGTGCCGTCGGTCGGCAACAGCGGAACTTCGACCGGCGTCGGCTTCGGACCACACGCCGCGATCAACGCGATGGCGAGTAGGTGACGCATTACTTCTTCTCCTTCGCCGGTGGAGGCGTAGGCGTCGGCGATCCAGTCTTCGACCCCGGACCCTGCGTAGGCGCAGGTGGTTTCGGCGGCGCAGCCGCGCTCGGCGGCGGAATCACCACGACCGTCGCGTGATCCTGCGGCATGTACTGCTTCACGACCCGCTGGACATCCGCGGCGCTGACCTTCTCGATGTTATCGACGTCGTGCAGGAACGAGCTCGGATCGCCCGTGTTGATCCACGACCGGCCGATTGCCTCGGCGAGCCCTTGGGCGTGCTCGAGCGAGAACACGAACGCGGACTGGACCTGGTTCTTGGCCTTGCGCAGCTCGTCGGCCGTCGGGCCCTTCGCACCGAGCTTCTCGATCTCGTCGAACAATGCCGCCTCGACCGGCGCCGCTTGATCCGGCGCCAGATATGCACCGAGCCCGATCACCATCCCCGGATCCTCGTGGATCAGCGCTTCCATCCCGCCGTCGAGCGCGAGCGGGCGCTTGAGCTTCGGATCGATCGACTTCAATCGAACCTTCAGGCGCGACGAGTCGCCGGCGCCGAGGATGATCGACGCGACCTGGATCGCGTAGACGTCCTTGTCCTTCGCGGCCGGCACGTGCCAGCCGACGATCGTGATCCCGACCTGGCCGGGCTCGACGACCTGGCGCCGCTTCTCGGTCTGCGGCGGCTCCTGCGCGGCCTTTGCGGGGCGCGGTGGCTCACTGCCTTTGGCGACCGAACCGAACCACTTCTCTGCGCTCTTCTTGACCGCGGCCGCGTTGGTCTTACCGACGACGACGAGCATCGCGTTGTTCGGCTCGTAGTACGCGTCGTAGAACTTCTTCAGATCGTCCGGCGTCGTCGCGTCGAGGTCCTTCAAGTTGCCGGCCGCGGTCCACGCGTACGGATGCTTCGTGAACGCGACGTCGAGGAACTTGAGGAAGCCCTTCGCGACCGGCGAGTTCTCCTGCTGGCGAATCTCTTCCTTCACGACCTCTTTCTCGGTCGCGATCATGTCGGGCCGGAACATGAGGTTGCGCATCCGCTCGGCCTCGAGCTGGATCGCGAAGTCGAGGTAACCCGCCGGTACCGTGTTGATGTAGTGGGTGGCGTCCTCGTCGGTCTGCGCGTTGACGTAGCCGCCGACACCGTTGAGCATCTGCGCGTGGGCCTCGGGCCGGACGTGCGCGGTGCCCTTGAACATCATGTGCTCGAACATGTGGGCCGAGCCGCGCCGGTCGCGAGGCTCGTCCTTACTGCCGGCGTGGTACCAGACCTGAACCGCGACGACGGGCGCGGTATCGAGCTCGAGCACCGCGACCTGGAGGCCGTTCGCGAGCGTGAAAGTCTCGACTGTAGGGAGATGAACGATGGCGGGCTTGTCGGGTGCGGCCGAGACCGCTAACCCGAACAGTCCGACCAGCAAGATCGAACCGAACGTGCGCTTCATGACTGGCGGACAGTAGCGGAACATCTCGCAAATGCCAGGACTTAGAGTGCAGTTTGGCGGCTATCCCACAAAACACCGACTGTTCACCGATAACGGAATTATATGGGTTGACTGGAAACAGTCGGGACGGCAAAGTGGCGCTCAGTCAGACAGAACCTCAGGAGAGTGCCGTGGCACGAGCGCAGTTAATTTCAGAGGAAGGGCGTAGCAGCACCATGATCGATGTAACCGGCGTGAAGGTTTTCTCGGCT
Source organism: Deltaproteobacteria bacterium (assembly GCA_040004535.1). Classification (GTDB taxonomy): domain Bacteria; phylum Myxococcota_A; class Polyangia; order Haliangiales; family Haliangiaceae; genus JABFXX01. The sequence goes on along the minus strand of JBDUAS010000195.1, from coordinate 2,989 downwards.
ACCAAAGCCAAGGAACGCGAGCTGTTGGGAGAGCTCATCACCGATTGGATCCGTAGCCATCCCGAGCACGAGATCGTCGACAAGATCGTGACCCAGAGCTCGGACAGCGAGTTCCACTGCCTGACGATCACGTTGTTTTACAAGCACAACGCCAAGGCCTGAAGTTGACTTGATCTCCCCCCAGGGATCAGGTACCAACCCACTCCCCCATGGAGAATTCGTTCGGAAGGCCCGTCGAGGTCGAAGTTCGCGACAGCCTCGAGAAGGCGATGAAGATCCTCAAGCAGAAGATGTCCAAGGAGGGCATCCTGCAAGAGCTGAAGCGTCGCCGGTTCTACGAGAAGCCGTCGGTCAAGAAGAAGCGGAAGACGCGCGAGGCTCGCAAGCGCCTGCGCCGCGAGATGAAGCGCCGGGTCACCCCGGCTCCGGCCCGCTGATCAGCACAAGGCATCGGCCTTGGCTGAGTGGGTCGAGATCATCGTTCCGGTCGGTGCTGCGGACGTCGATGACGTCGCGGCGCTGATCGCGTCGGACGTGAGGGCCGCCGCTGCTGGAACCGAGCAGCGTGGCGACGAGATCGTCTTTTGGGTCGACGCGGCAGAGGTCGCGAGCGCGCTGGCTGAAACCCGCGACGCGGTCGCCCGGTGGGCAGCCGGCGGTGCCGCGCTCGATCCCGCGCGCGTGCGCACCGCCACCGCGATGCCCGAGGCCGAGTGGCGCGATGCCTGGAAGCGCTACTTCAAGGTCAGCCGGCTGACCCGCCAGTTCGTGGTCGTGCCGAGCTGGGAAACCTACGCGGCCGAGCCCGGCGATGTCGTGATCGATCTCGATCCCGGCATGGCGTTCGGCACCGGCACCCACTCGAGCACGCGGCTCGTGCTGGAAGAGCTGCAGACGCTCGCCGATGGTGGGCTCGAGCCCGATCGGATCCTCGATGTCGGCTGCGGCTCGGGCATCCTGTCGATCGCGGCGGTCAAGCGCTGGCCCGGTGCGCGCTGCATCGCGATCGATAACGATCCGATCGCGGTCGCGGCCACGCTCGAGAACGCCGCGCACAACCAGGTCACGGTCGGTGCGGCGATCACGCCGCTCGTGGAGATCTCGGGGACGTTCCCGCTCGTGCTCGCGAACATCCAGGCGCACGTGCTGCGCGAGCTCAAAGCGGAATTGATCGCGAAGACCGCCGGCACGCTGATCCTGTCCGGGTTGTTGACGCCGCAGGCGCAGCCGCTCGCCGACGAGTTCGTCGCCGCGGGCATGACCCTCGTCCACGTGCGGCCGAGCACGACCGACGCGCAGTGGTCGACGGCGGTGCTCGCGAGATGAGGATCGTCGTCGCGGAGCTCCGGGCCGGCGAGCTCGCGATCACCGGCGACGAGCATCACTATCTCGGCCGCGTCCGCCGCGTGCGCGTCGGCGATGCGATCGAGCTCGTCGACGGGGTTGGTCACCGTGCGCGCGCGAAGATAGTGCGAATGAGCGATGCGGAGACGATCGTCGAGGTCGGGCCGGTCGACGCCGTCGAAGAACCGCGACCGCACGTGCGCGTGCTGCTGCCGTTGATCAAGGGTGATCGGATGGACCTCGCACTCGAGAAGCTCGTCGAGGTCGGCGTGAACGAGGTGATCGTGTGGATGGCCGAGCGCTCGATCGTCCGGCTCGACGCGACGAAGCGCGATGCACGCGTCGCCCACTACGCGGCGGTGATCGAGGCCGCGGCGAAGCAGAGCGGCCGAGCGACACTGCCGAGCGTCGCGTACGCCGAGCTGCGCCATGCGATCCGAGCGTTGCCCGACGGCGCGAGATACATGCTCGATCGAGATGGCGACCGAGCGGAGATCACCGCCCACGACGTCACGATCATCAGTGGTCCGGAGGGCGGGTTTTCGTGGATCGAGCTCGATCAGCTCGTCACCGCAGGTTTCACGGGGCTGAATCTCGGGCCGAACACGCTTCGCGCAGAAACAGCGCCCGTCGTCGCGGTGGCGCTGATCCGGAACCGGTGATCACGTGCACGTACACGTGTCACGTGCACGTGCACGTCCGACGGCGTAAACCGTCGTTGTGACCGCGCTCCGCCAACTGTCCGAGCAACTCCTCGCCGGTCCCCTGACCGCCGACTCCCAGCCGATGGCGCCGCGTTTCCTCGCCGAGCCGATCGCGCCCGGCGCCTACTTCGTCTCGAGCTTCGCGAACGTCGCCGCCTTCGACACCGACGATGGCCTCGTCCTCGTCGACACCGGCAGCTTCATCCTCGCGGAGCCGACCCGCAAACGCCTGCGCGAGCTGACCAAGCGCCCCGTCCACACCGCGGTGTGGACGCACGGCCATGTCGATCACTGCTTCGGCGTCGATCTCTACGAGCGCGACTCCGGGCGCCACGTCCACGTGATCGCGCACGAGGCCGTCGCGCGTCGCCACGAGCGTTACAAACTGACCCACGGCTGGAACCAGGCGATCAACCAGCGCCAGTTCCAGACCGCCGCGCAGTTCCCCAAGGAGTTCCGCGTAGCCGACGAGACGTATCAAACCCGCAAGGATCTCGTCGTCGGCGGCCGCACGTTCGAGCTCCACCACGCACTCGGCGAGACCGACGATCACACCTGGCTGTGGGTGCCCGACGCCGGCGCGGTGTGCACCGGCGATCTGTTCATCTGGGCGTCGCCTAACTGTGGAAATCCCCAAAAAGCGCAGCGCTTCCCGCGCGAGTGGGCCGCGGCGCTGCGCGAGATGGATCGCAAGGGCGCCGAGGTGCTCGTTCCCGGCCACGGCGTACCGATCTGGGGCGCCGCGGCGGTCCATCGCGCGCTCGACGAAACCGCGAGCCTGCTCGAGTCGCTCGTCGACCAGGTCGTGACGCTGATGAACCGAGGCCAGCGGCTCGACGAGATCCTGGCCCAGGTCCAACCGCCGCCGGCGCTGCTCGACCGGCCGTACCTGTCGCCGATCTACGACGAGCCCGAGTTCATCGTCCGCAACCTGTACCGGC
>JBDUAS010000458.1:0-4088 GCA_040004535.1 Deltaproteobacteria bacterium | reverse complement strand
AGACGATCCGGGCGCGCGCGAACGAGCTGTCCGTCACGATCTTGCACTGATGGCCGAGGAACGAGCGCGCCTTGCCGCCGGCAGCACGGATCGCGAGCGCGACGAGGCCAACCGAGACCTGTTCGCCGGTCGAGATGATCACGTCGACCTCGCGGTCGTTCGGATCCTCCTGGAGCTGGCGGGTGAGCTCGAGCAGGCGGTTGGTCTCGCCCGACATCGCGGACACGACGACCGCGATCTGGTGGCCTTGCCGCTGCGACGCGAGGCAGCGCGCCGCGACGTTCTTCATGCGGTCGATGGACCCGACCGAGGTCCCGCCATATTTCTGGACGATCAGCACGGGGGCTCGATCTACCATGTCCGCGAGATGTCTGTCGTGGTCGTGCTTTCGACGTTTCCGAGCTCCGAAAAGGCCGCTGAAATAGCCCGCGTGCTCGTCGACGAGCGGCTCGCGGCGTGCGTGAATCTCGTCCCTGCCGTGCGTTCGATCTATCGCTGGCAGGGCGCGATCCACGACGACGTCGAGGTCCTCGCGATCATGAAGACCACCGCCGAGCGCGCGGCGGCGCTACGCGATCGGTTGATCGCGCTGCACCCGTACGACGTTCCGGAAGCGATCGTGCTGCCGGTGACCGATGGCCCCGCGCCCTACCTCGCGTGGCTCACCGGCGAGGTCAGCTGATCACATGAAGCAAGGCGCGCAGGTCGTCGCGTTGATGTCGGCGGTGCACGTCGTCATGTCGAGAGCGCACCCGGCGCACGCAAGGATCACCGTCGGATCGGTGCAATCGAGAGCTCCGGACCCACCGCCGGTGCAATCGGACGGACACGTCGTCGCGTTCTCGGTCGACTGGCAGACGTTGTCGCCACAGATCGCTTGAACGTTCGAGCCGCTGCCGCTGCCGCTCCCACTACCACTGCCATGCCCACCGCTGCCGCAGTCCTGCGGGCAGTTGTTGATCTCGGTCGCCGAGCACGTCCCGTCGCCGCAAACAGCGGCCGCCGTTCCCCCGGCGTCGGGATGACTGTTCGGATCCGAGGCACCGCCCCAGCTACAGGCGACCGCGAACGACAATGCGCCTGCCACAGCGCAAACGATCCCCGAAGAACTCCTCATCATGAAAGGCATCCTACTAATGCCGATACCTCGATCAACTACAAAGTACGAGCTGTGTTCAGATCAGCCGCTTTCAGCGCCGTACACAGATTGCGCAAGCCTGCGAGCGAGCGCGGCGCGGAGCGATGTGTGCTCTGGTCGTACAAGGTCCGGATCCTCGTCGAGAATCCTGGTCGCATGGCGCCTTGCCTCGAGTAGCAGCTCGAAGTGCTCGCCGAGATCGCCATAGCGCAATCTTGGGACACCTGCTTGGCGAGGTCCGCAAAGCTCTCCAGGGCCGCGCAGTGCGAGATCCGTCTCGGCGATGGCGAAGCCGTCCGTCGTCCGGACCATCGCGCCGAGGCGCTCCCTGCCCTCCTCGGTGAGACCGCCGTGGGTGACCAGGACGCAGTGGGCCGCACCGCCGCCCCGGCCGACGCGGCCACGCAGCTGGTGGAGCTGGGCCAGACCGAACCGATCGGCGTCGTGGATCACCATCACCGTCGCGGCCGGCACGTCGACGCCGACCTCGATCACGGTGGTCGCGACGAGAACATCGAGCTCGCCATGCTTGAACGCGCGCATCACGCGATCGCGCGCGACGACATCGAGCCGAGCGTGGACGAGACCGACGCGGACTTTCGGCAGCGCGGCGGCGAGCTCGCTCGCGACGGTCGTCGCATCTTTCCAATCCGAGTCCTCATTGTCGTCTTCGACTTTCGGACAGACGACATACGCGCGCTCTTTCGCCGCGACTCGCTCGGCGATCAACTTGTACGCCGAGGTCTCGCCGCGCTTGCCGTTGACGAGCGTGGTCGTCACCGGCTTGCGACCCGGCGGCAATTCATCGAGCACCGAGACATCGAGATCGCCGTATGCGGTCAGCGCGAGCGTGCGCGGAATCGGCGTCGCCGTCATCACGAGCAAGTGCGGCGCGCCCTGACCGTCGCCCTTGTCGCGAAGCTTCGCGCGCTGCGCGACGCCGAACCGATGTTGCTCGTCGATCACGACGAGCCCGAGCGCGCCAAATCCGACCGCTTCGCCGAGTAACGCGTGCGTGCCGATCAAGACATCGATCTGGTTCTGCGCGAGCAACGCGAGCAGCGACTGGCGCACCGCCTTCGGTGTCGACGCCGTGAGCAGCGCGATCCGGATCCCGGCGACCGCCGACCACGCCTTCCACGTCTCGTGATGTTGCTCCGCGAGGATCTCCGTCGGCACCATCACCGCGGTCTGGCGGCCCGCGCGTGCGACTTGCACCGCGGCGGCGAACGCGACGGCGGTCTTGCCGCTGCCGACATCGCCCTGGAGCAAGCGATTCATCGGCTCGCGCTTCGCGAGGTCATCTGCGATCTCCCCGATCGTACGCGTCTGCGCGCCGGTTGGCGCGAACGGCAACGCCTTCTTCACGACCGCGTCGACGGTCACCGCTCTCGCGCACGGCATCGCCGCATCCGCGCAGCGCTCGCGCCGCTTCAGCGCGACCGCGACGCCGAGCGCGAACAGCTCGCCAAAGACCAGGCGCTTCTGCCAGATGCTCGCGTGGCGATTGAGCGCCGCGAGCTCCGCCGGCGCGATGTCGTCGGGCGGCGAGTGCAGCATCGCGAGCGTCGCCGACAGCGCCGGCAAACCGGCCGCCTTCTCGACGCTCGCCGGCACGCCATCATCCGCGCTCGTCCCGACCCGCGCGCATGCGGTCTGACACGCTGCACGCAGCTTGCTCGCCGGCACGCCGGCGACTTCGGGATACCGCGCGATCAACTTCGGCACCGGCTTCTTCGCGGCCGCGAGCTCGGTCTGGCCGGCTACCGCCCCATCGATCGCGACGTCGATCGCGAGCACATCCGGGTTCGCGAATTCGAGCCGGCCCTCGCGCTTGCGCACGACGCCCGAGATCGTGACGGTGCTGCCGGCCGGCATCCGCTTCTCGATCCCCGCCCAGACATTGAACCAGCGCACGACCGCATTCGCGCGCAGCCCGAGATCCGAAATCCGAACTTCCGCCCACCGCCGCCTTCGCACGAAGATCATCCTCGACGACGTGACCTTCGCGACGAACGTCGCGCGCTCGCCTTCTTCCATCACCGCGACATCGCCGAGCTGCTTCGCATCGCGGACGTCGTCGTACCTGCGTGGCAAGCACCACAGCAGATCCTCGACGGTCTCGAGGCCTTTCTCGGCGAGCCGCTCGGCAAATGCGGGCCCGATTCCCGGCAGCGTGTGCGTCGGCTGCGCGAGCGGATCGAGCGTCAGATCGACCTTCGGCTTGCGCACCGTCTTCGCCGCGATCGTCTTCGGCGCCGATCCCGATCCCGACACCGACACCGACACCGATGCCGATACCGATGCCGATGCCGATGCCGATGCCGATACCGATGCCGATGCCGATGCCGATACCGATGCCGATGCCGGCTTCGCCGGGAGCAGGCTCGCGATCGACGGGCCGGTCCTCACGACCGCGCGCTGGCGCTGCGGATACCGCGCCATCAACCTCATCCCCCTCGCCACCTCGACCGCCTGCTGATCCTCCGACAACTGCTCCCACCCCACCAACTTCGCCCTCCACGCCAACAACGCCTCGTTCGGCTCCGCCTTCGCGATCAACCCATCGCACGCAGCGCGCAGCGCGATCCCCAGCCCCGCGATCCGCCGCACGCCCGCGAAGTTATCCTTCGCCGCGAGATCCAGCGGCATCCGCACCGCTTCGATCCTGCGCATGAGCTCGGCGTCCATGACGCCGTCAAGCTAGCACCGCGGTCTGATCAGACCGCTCAGCCGTCCGCGCGATACGTGAAGCGGAGCTCGTAGTCGCAGAGATGGAAGACGTCCCCCTCATCGATACGCTTGTTGTCGATCCGCATGCCCTTGTAGTCGATGCCGTTCGTCGACCCGAGGTCCTTGATATAGAACGTGCCGTTGCGCCGGATCACCGCCGCATGCTTGCGCGAGATGTTGCCGTCTTTGATCGGCAAGTCCGACGTCTTCGAGCCGC
>JBDUAS010000036.1:0-41554 GCA_040004535.1 Deltaproteobacteria bacterium | reverse complement strand
TCACTCCGAGCGCGTCGCCGAGCTGACGGTCGGCCTCGCGAAGGCGGTCAACCGGATCGAGACCGGCTCGTTCCGCGAGCTCCGGTTCTCGCAGGATTCGCTCAAGCAGATCGAGTACGCGGCGCTGCTCCACGATTTCGGCAAGGTCGGCGTCCGCGAGCACGTGCTGGTCAAGGCGAAGAAGCTGTACGAGCACGAGCGCGACTTGATCGTGCAACGGTTCCAGCTGATCAAGCGCGGCCACAAGATCGCCGGGCTCGAGCAGAAGCTGAAGTACTACCAGGAAGCGTCGGCGGACCAGATCAAGGCGCAGCTCCAGAGCATCGACAGCGACGTCGGCGCGAAGATCATGGAGCTCGACGACGTCATCAAGTTCATCCTCCAGGCGAACGAGCCCACGGTGCTCGAGCAAGGCGGCTTCGAGCGGATCGCCGAGATCGCCGGCATGCGCTACATCGACGAGCACGGCGCAGACCTCCCGCTGCTGTCGCACGACGAGGCCGCTTGCCTCCAGATCAAGCGCGGCTCGCTGACCGAGAAGGAGCGGCTCGAGATCAACAGCCACGTCGTCCACACCTACAACTTCTTGCGCGAGATTCCGTGGAGTCGCACGCTCCGCGACGTCCCCGAGATCGCGGGTGCCCACCACGAGAAGCTCGACGGCTCGGGGTACCCGAAGGGCATCAAGAGCGACGACATTCCAGTCGAGGCCAAGATGATGGCGATCAGCGATATCTACGACGCGCTGACCGCGAGCGACCGTCCCTACAAGAAGGCGATGCCCGCCGAGCGCGCGCTCGATATCCTCTCGGGCGATGTGAAGCGCGGGCAACTCGATCGCGAGCTGTTCGAGATCTTCGTCGGTGCCGGCGTGTTCAAGACGACCGTCCACAACCCGTCGTAGGTCTCGCGATGCTCGATCTCGTCGTCGACGATGGTGTCGTTCTCGCGGCGCCGACCCGCACGAAGCTCCGCCGCGAGGTCGCGCGAATGGTGCGCGCCGCCGCGCTGACCGACGGGAAGCGCGACTACGAGGTCGTGCTGCGGATCTGCGACGACGCCGCGATCCACGAGCTCAACCGCGCCTGGCGCGGCAAGAACAAGCCGACCGACGTGCTCGCGTTCGCCCAGCGCGAAGCCGCGAACGCCCACGCCGCGCTTCTGGGTGACCTCGTGATCAGCCTTCCGACCGCGAAGCGCCAGGCCAAGCACGGCCTCTACAAGGAGCTGCTCCACCTCGCATCGCACGGGCTCTGCCACTTGCTCGGCTACGACCACCGCGACGATGCCGAGGAAGCGACGATGAACGCGCGCGCCGCCGAGCTCCGCAAGCAAGCCGCGCGCACCGGCCGCGTTCACGCCGCCTAGGGGGGGTGCTTCGGTACAGGATGTAGCGGTCTCTGCACGTTCGCCGTCGTCGCCTGACGTGACCGCCGTGATGACGAAATCGTCGTTGCTCTACGGGTTCTCGCCACTCGGGACGTGGAGCGCGACCACCAGCAGGAAGCACGTCACGAAACACACGACGGCGGCCGCAATCAATGTAGATCCACTTCGCGATCCGCGGGCTCGCGCCGTCCGCGGCCATATCGGCCTCGTGGTCGATGTTCGGCGACCGGTACGGACCTTCGCTCAGGCCGGGCGGCTTCGGCTCGCGGGTCAGCGGACTCGAGCTCGTGCGACGAGCGTAGCGCGTGTCAGTGGCAGGTTCCGCCGGTGCAGGTCGCTGGTGAGGTGCACGCCAGGACGCCGCTCGCGAACAGCGGCGACGTACATGCCGTGCCGTTCGCCACGAGGCCGAGGGTCTTCAGGCTGTAGGCACCGGCACCGCTCGAATAGCCGTCGAGGATGACCGAGTACGTGCCGGCGGCCAGATTGGCGTGCGTGATCAGCGAGGTCGTGCCATCGCCACCATCGTCATCGCACGCAATTTCTGCCGCGCAGGCAGAGTTGCGAAGTGACAGCACCGTGTCGAAGGACGAGCCGCTCGTATCGAGCGTCAACGTCGTGACTGGAACGGGCAACTGGAGCGCGAACACGAGGTCGTTGCCGCCTGCGTTGCTCTGACACGACTCGGTCGCGATATCGCTGTGAAGGCCAGTGGTCGTGCCGGTCATCGTCGACGTGTAGATGCTGACGGCGCGATCGGTCTCGACACCGTTGCAGAACGCCTCCGAGTTGCCCGACGCCGCCCAACACGACATGTCCGCCGCGTAGTCGACATGGGTATCGGTGTCGTTGTCGGTTCCGTCGGCGCACACGGGGCAGTTCACGCCGGGACATACGGTATCTTCCGTGTTGTCACTCGGGCTCGTGCAACCTGGATCGAGCGGGTAGTCGATCTTGCCGTCACCGTTGTTGTCGATGCCGTCGGAGCACGCGGCAGGAACGCACTTCTTGTTGCCGGTCGTCCCGGTGCAGGTCGCCGTCGGGCCACAGTGCAGCACACCGGCGGTGACGAGTGGGTCCTCGCACTTCTGGTTGTTCTTGATCTGGCCGCTGACTCCGAGCGTGAACGTGCCGCTGCCCGTGCTGTAGCCATCGACGACGATGAACGTGTCGCCGGCTGCCAGATCGGTGAGCGTGATCGGGTTGCTGTCCTGACAGGCGAGCGCGGTTCCTCCGCACGAGGGTCCGTAGACCGCGGTCACGGCGTCGAAATACGGACTCTGCGATGGCGTGGTGACGATGTGCAGCGAGTCGAGCGCCATCGGGGCGTGCACCCGGTACGTAACTTCGGGCGCCGTCGCCGTGGTCGAGCCGCAGGTTTGGCTCGTATCGTTGTGCGCGCCAACGGTGGTGCCACTCGTGGTGGGCGCCGCGATCGTCACGACGGCGTCGGTGTCGACGCAAGACTCGCTCTTGCCGGAGGCCGACGTGCAGTTGGGATCGTTCGGCCAGTCGGTGGCGCCGTCGCCGTCGTTGTCGATTCCGTCGGCGCATTGCGGGCAGCCTGCGCCGGGGCAGGTGTCGGTCTCGTCGTTATCGGCCGGCGAGTCGCAACCGGGGTCTTCGGGATAGTCGGCCTTGCCGTCGCCATCGTCATCGACGCCGTCGCTGCAGACCGGCTTCTCGCACAGGTTCATCGAGCCGCCGAGCGGCGTGCGGCACACGAGGCCGGTTCCGCACGTCACGACGTTCGGATTGCACTCCTCGCCCTCGCCCGACAGGAAGTTGACCTGGAGGTCATACGCACCGCCGGCGCCGCTGTCATGCGCATCGACTACGAGGAAGTAGATGCCGGGCGTCGTGAGCGACACGGCGATCGACGACGGGCCGGGACGGTTGGTCGGATCTGCGTCGTCGTTGCATGCGATCTCGCTCGCAGGGTCGGAGCAGTTGCTTCCGCGAATGGAGAGCACGGTGTCCGCCACCGTCGTACTGGACACGGTCGTCGCAGTGACCACCTTCGGGCTCGTGATGCGCAGCTCGTAGATGTCCTCGGTGCCGGACCCACCACACGATGCAGTGCTCAGGTACGACGCTCCACCGATCATCAAGGTACCGGTCTTGTGGCCATCGATCGGAAGCTGCTGAGCCATCACGTTCTGGCTACAGGCATACGGGCTATCGGCGATCTCCGAGGTCGACGAAGCGGACGTGCAGCCCGGATCATTCGGATAATCGATCAGCCCATCGTTATCGTCGTCCTTGCCGTTTGCACACTGGGGACAATTGGGACCGTCCGGGCAGTCGTCGGTTTCGGTGTCCTGGTGCGGGTCGGTACATCCGGGGTCGTTGGGGAAGTCGACCTTGCCGTCATGGTCGTTGTCGCGACCATCCATGCATTGCGGCGACGGCGGGCTGTCCTCGCTGTCATCGTTCGCGCTGATGCAGCCCGGATCTTCCGGGAAGTCGACGAGGCCGTCACCATCGTTGTCGATCCCATCACTGCACTGGGGCAGGGTGGCGTTGTGGTCGCTGGCACCACCGCCACACGATATGACGCACAGCGTTCCAAGGACGAGCAATAAGCTAGAGAAGCGCATCTGAAGCCCTTTCGTGACCAGGCGGAGGCGCGTCTGTAGCGAAGTGTAGGTGCCAGCGTCAAGTGCTCGTTTCGTCAGGATTTCTGGCGGGCCGTCATCCCACATCAAATAACAGGAACTTCAGGTACGCCCCTTCTGAAAACGCGGGGAGAACAGGATGATCCGAAGCAGCTCCAGCCGACAGGCGGAGCCGGAGCAGTGGTCGGGCCGCGATTGTCAGGAGATCGGATTCGGTGATGTGGCTCGAGCAGGAGGCGAGGGCGAAGTAACCGCCGGGCTCGGTGACCGCGAGCGCGGCGTCGACCAGGCGGCGGTAGGCGTTGAGCGCGGCGGGGCGCGCCTTCTCGCTCGGCGCGAAGCTGGGCGGATCGACGATCACGAGATCCCAGCGGCGGCCCGCGGCGCGCGCTTGGTCGAAGAACTCGAACGCGTCGATCGCGATGCGCTCGTGCGAGTCGACGGGCAGGTTGGAGAGGATCAAGTTGCGTTCGATCGCCGCGATCGCCGGCGCGGCGAGATCGATCGATGTCACGTGCGTCGCGCCGCCGAGTGCGGCGTGGAGCGAGAAGCCGCCGGTGTAACAGAACACGTTGAGCACGGAGAGCCCGGCGGCGTGGCGGCGGATCGTGCGGCGGTTGTCGCGTTGATCGAGGAAGAAGCCGGTCTTCTGACCGGCACGGACGTCGACGGCGAACCGCGCGTCGTCCTCGGCGATCACGATCTCCGCCGCAGGTGCGCCGCGCACGGCTTCACCGGCGCCGGCGCCGCGCAATTTGCGATCGCCGCGCAGCCACGCGTGGTGGAGCTCGGCGCCGCCGCGATCGAGGCCGGCGAGCACGTCGTCGAGGCGCGCGCGCCAGAACGTGGTTGCTGCCGGACCGTCGAACACGATCACCGCGGTGTCGGCGTATTGATCGATCACGAGGCCGGGGCAGCCATCTGCTTCGCCGTGGACGAGTCGCCGGCCGGTGCAGCCGACGAGCAACGGATCGCGCGTGCGCCAGCTCGCGGCACGTTCGGCGCGCGCGAATGCCCAGCGGCCGTCGCACACGGCTTCGGGATCGCGATCGAGCACGCGCGCGCGAATCGGCGAGGTCGGGTCGGCGAGCACGGTCGCGAGCGGGCCGCGATCGTCGACGACGGTGACGACATCACCCGCGCGGAGATCTTTTGGCGGCGCGAGCGCGCGGTCGTAGATCCACGGGTGGCCCGCCGCGATCGCGTCGCGCAGCGGCTTGGTCACGCGCCAGGTCTTCACGCGTGGGCACCGTAGCCGCTAAAGTTGTAACCGTCCCTCTTCGCGCGTGGGATCTCGCGGGGTTCCGCGCGAGAAGTTGAGTAAGTGGTTACCGTCCCTATTTCAGGGTGGCGGCGCTGAGCTGGTACATGTGCGCGTACGGGTTCAGCGTCTGGATCACACCGGCACCGGGCGCGACCCAGATCGTGGTGATCCAGTTGGCGGGGAGCTCCATGGGCTTGGTGTCGGGGCTCTTCGGCGTGTCGAGCGTGACGCGGCCGGTGGTGATGAGGCCGAGCTTCTCGGCGGTGTAGACGCCGGCCTTGGCCGACACGGACTCGCGGGGTTGCGGCGTGAAGCGGCGCTCGAGCTCGAGCTCGCCGCTGCCGAGCTTGGCTTCGGAGCCCTCGTGCGGGACGCGCGTCCACTTGGCGTGGATGTCCTCGCGCCACTCGTGCTCGCCGATGCCGCCGTTCGTGAGCTCCCAGCTGGTGCCCTTGAGGTGCTGGACGTCATCGAGCTTCATGCCGATGTAGCCACCGGGCTCGCCCGAGAAGAAGAAGCTGTCCGGCGAGATTTCGAACTTCTTGGTGTTGCAGGTGATCGTCGTCGTGACCGTGTGCTCGTCGAGCTGCGGCTTCTTGGGATCCCTCGTCAGATCGAGCGTCGTCTTCTCTTCGAGCGTGACCACGGTGTCCGCGCCCTTCTTGCCTTCGTCGATCGACTTCACCGTGATGTCGATCTGCTTGGCCTGCGCCGGGGAGATGCGCTTGATCTGGTCATCGGGCGGAAGCGGCGACGGCACCATCACGTAGGTCCACGAGTTGCCGACCGCGAGCGGGAACACCTTCACGCCACACACCGACACGTTGCCGGTCGGTCCTCCCGCGGCGGGCGAGGAGTCGAGCATGGGGTGCGGAGCCTTCTTGGCCTTCGGGCCACCGGAGGCCGCGGCGGGCACCAGGGCGACGGCTGCGGCGAGGAGACCGGCGAGCGGGATGTTACGCATGACGTGCTGGTGTCATACCGCCCCCCCAGCGCTCGCTCAAGCCATTCGAGCTGCGACCACTGTCAGGGCGCTGCGCGCAATTAGCGCTCGCGACCTTCTTTTTGTGCGCCGTAGACGCAGTTTGCGTCGTTCGTCCCCTCGCACATCTTCTGGATCAGCGTGCGGAAGCGGTCGTCGCGGCGCATGTCCGCGAAGTCCGGATCGAGGATCTGCTTGCGGCCGAGTAGGTGGTCGATCGAGAGCTCGACCTCGGCGTGCTTGGAGTAGTGCGGGCGCATCTGGAGGATGCGGGTCAACAAGTTGATCGAGCACTGCTTGCGGCCGATCCGGGCGTACGCGGCGGCGAGCCCGTAGGTCGCCTTGACGTTGTACGGATCCGCGGCGAGCGCCGTGATGAACGAGTTGACCGCGTCGGCGATCTGCTGCTCGCGCGTGAGCTTGTCGATCTCGGCCGAGCGCGACGAGTTGAGCGACGCGTAGCCTTCATCCGCGAGGCGCATGCCCTCGGGGATCGAGCGCTCGTCGAACGTGAGCGGCTTGAGCTCGGCCTGCGGATCGGTCGGCTCGCAGTCTTTTTGTTCTTTCACGGTCGGCGGCGGCGGCTCGGGATCCGGACGCAGCGGCGGCGGTGGCGCCGTGAGCTCTTGCTTGCCGTGACAACCCCACGCGGACATCACCGCGAATGCGACGAGCAGCGCACGACGCATCAGCGGCCCACCGCTGCCATCGCGTCCTTGCGATAGCCCTTGAACCAGATGCCGTTGTCGCCGACGGCGTCGATCTGACGGTTCGCTTCCTGTGCGAACTTCGGATTCGCAGCGAGCGCGGACAGTCGCTTGAGCATCGCGATCGCGCAGCCCTTGCGAAGCACCTTGTCGTAGGCGACCGCGAGCTTCAGCGTCGCGTCGGAGTTGTAGGGATCCTTGATCAGCGCGTTGCGATACTTGTCGATCGCCTCGCGGATGAGGCCCACCTTCGCGTTCGGCTCGGCGGTCTTGTCGGCGCTCGCGATCGCGGTGTCACCGGTATCGACGAGCGGTCGCGCGAGTTGTGGCTGCGGATGCCACTTGCGCGGATCGTCCTGGAACGATGCCGTGCAGTCGTCGATGTACTTGATCTGCTCCTCGGTCCCCGGCGGCTCCGGCGGCCGCTTCTTCTTCTCGGGGTTGTGAAGGTGCTCCGGCGCGCCGCCGTACAGAGGCTGGCAAGCGATCACGCCCACGCCCAGGCCGAAGCTGAGGCTTAGGCACACCAACAGACGCGTCCCGAGTCGCATGCCCTACGGTAACGCGCCAGACCTACCCGATCAAACCACCCGAGGCATAGCGAGCCGATATTTCGGCGAGCCTCTCCGCGTCGCCGCAGGCGGCGCGATTAGATCGACCGGGCGAAGCGGAGCATCGGCAGCGCGAACGGCGCGGCAGCCGACAACAGCAGCGCGCCCGACAGCATCGGGAACATCTGCGTGTGGGCCACGCCCATCGAGACCATCATCACGCCGGAGGCGGCGAGGGCGAGCACGCCCCAGGTCTTCATCTTCACGATCGCGCGCATGCCGAGGCCCGCGCACAGGAGGGCGGCGACACCGAGCGCGGCTTCGGCCGGCTGCTTCGGCGCGAGCGCGTAGAGCAGCACGATCGGCAGCGACACGCCGGCGCGGATCACCGACCGACCGAGGCGCTGGACCGCGTTCTCGTCCATGTGGAACTTCTCGCGCCACTGGGTCTTGCCGTCGAAGCCGATGCTCATGCCTTGGCCCCACAGCAGCACGACGGCGGCGACGTGGGTCGCGCCGATGAACACGATGATCGGCTCGGCGCCGACTTGCCACATGCCGAGCGCGCCGACGATCACGCCGTAGATGCCGACGCCGATCGCGTACCACCGCGCCCAGAAGTAACCGGCGACGAGCGCGAAGAACGCGAGGCCGTAGACGCCACCGAGCGCGTAAAGCGACGGACTCAGCGCCGGTTGCGCCTGCCACATCGCGAGGCCGAGATAGGCGATCGCGTAGAAGATGAAGACAATTGCGGCCAGGGCACGACGTTCGCCGGCGAACTTCATAAACTCACTATAGCGCGGGGTGGGCACCGCGCATGCCCCGAAATCACACCGCGTTTTCGTGCGAAATTGCCGCACTGGCCGGCTCCGACGATGCCGGGCGACGCCGCGCGATCACTTCGGCGGATGAACCGGGAAGTTCTTCTGAACGATCAGCCGGAAGTGCTTGAACCCGGCTTCCTTCTGCTTCGCCGAGTACATCACCTCGACGAGCAGGCGATACGGGGTCGTACGATCCGCGACCACGAGCAGCTCCGGTGGCGGCTCCTTGCTCGGATCCTTGCCCTCGTTGACGAGCTTCTTGATCTCTTCGTTGTGGAGCGCGCCGAGGAATGTCGACAGGCGCGGGATCTTGATGCCGAGTGCGCCGCCTTCTTTCTCGGCGGGGTCGACGTCGCCATTCGCAACCGAGACGATCGGATTGCCTTCGACGACGACGCCGGTCGGCGTGATCACGAGCGTCCACGACTTCTGCGGCAGCGGCGCGTCGGTCTCGGTCCGCGGCAGGTTGACCGTGCCGGCGATGACGTCGAGCGCGTTCGTCGACAGCTGGAAGATGAAGGCGACCAGGAGGATCGTCATCATGTCCATCATCGGCATGATGTTGAGGTGCGTGATGTTCTCGCCCTCGGGGACCCGGCCGACGGCCTTGCGGATGAGCCTGCGAGCTTCGCGTTGCGTAAAGCTCATGGGTTCACTCGAATCCCGAGGAGAAGAGGATGTCGCTGAACAGCGCCATCGTCTTGGGATCGTACGACGCGCGCGTCGTATCGAACAGGTTGTGATCCGGCGAGATGGGGTCCTTCGCCGTGTGCAGCGCCGGATCGTCGGTCGGTAGCGCGCAGCCGGTCGGCTCCTTGCCGAACTCCGGCATCCGGCAGCGCATCGCCGCCATCACCGACGCGATCGTGTTGTACGGGATCGCGCCGTCGGCCTGCAGGATGATCTGATAGGTCTCCTGCTTGCGGGTCTTGCCCGTGTAGCGGCGGTTCGCGATCTCGAACAGCGCGTTCGAGAGCCCGCGGAAGTCGAACACCGGGGTCGGCAGGATCACGGCCTGGTTGGCCGGCGCGTTGCTGCAGCGATTGGTCTCTGCGCAGAACCCGCTCTCGCACATATACGCGCCGTCGCACGACTCGCCGTCGCGGCCGGTGCGCGGGAACACGGCCTTGGGCTGGGTCAACGTGCCCTCGAGCCCCGAGATCGACCACAACACCATGCGGTCGCGGGTGATCGACACGATCATCTTCAACGGCTGATCGTCGGGGTTCGTGTTCGTGCTCGCGGTGCTCGTCGACGGCGGCGCCTTGTCGGGCAGCTGCGTGTCGATCTGGGTGAACACGATGCCGGCCGCGACGCTCGCGAGCAGGAACAGCATCAAGTTCGTGACCATGTCGAGATAGGGGATGAGGTTGAGCTCACCGCTCTCCATCTCTTCTTGCTCGATCTGATCTTCGCGACGCCGTACGGCGTTGCGCATCTTCGAGCGTACTCGCTGTGCGGAGTACTCCACGGATCGCTACTCGAGATCCTCGGTGGGTGCGGCGGGTGCGCGGCTCGCGGCGGCGCTACCACCCTCGGACAGGAGGTTCTCGAAGCGCAGGCTGAACGCTTCGAGATCGGCGACGACCTTCTTCATCGCGGCCGACAGCAGCAGGTGGCCGATCATGCAGATGAGCGCGATCGAGAGACCGAACGCGGTGTTGTACATAGCTTCGGAGATGCCCTGCGAGAGCTTCTCTTTCTGCTCCTGCGGCGACAGGTCACCGATCGCTTTGAACGTACGGATGAGGCCGGTGATCGTGCCGAGGAGGCCGATCAGCGTGGAGATGTTCGCGAGCGACCACAGTGCGCCGATGCGGGTCTTCACCTCGGGCAAGGTGTCGGTCATCGTCTCTTCCATCGCCTGAGCGACGGCCGCTTCACCGCGGTGCAGACGGTTGAGGCCGGCCTTCGCGACGCGCGCCACCGGGGCGGTCGTCGCGTCGCACAGCTTCTTCGCGCGATCGACGTTGTTCGCGGAGAGCAGCTTGCGGAGCTGCTCGAGGAACGCCTTCGCGTTCAGGTGGCCGCGGCCGAGGAAGTAGATCGAGCGCTCGACGATGAGCCCGATCACCACCGCCAAGAAGAAGGTGTTGACGATGAAGAACGGTCCGCCTTTTTGGAAGACATCACTTAGCCAGCTCATCGATCACTTGCCTCACTTGCCCAAAAAGGGCGGCTCCGCCGCTCGCTGCGTTCCCAAATGTTGTAGCGACCAACGAGCGGGTGCGTCAAGCAAACCACTGGTGAAATCGCGTGCGTGAACGGTCACTTATCATTTAGTTGTCTTGCGCGCCCGCGGCGATCCAGGCCGTCACGGCATCGATCTTCTCGCAACACATCGTGCTGCTGTTGTACGGCATGGTGCCGATCGCGTCGCCGTTCTTGCTGTGCGGCAGCTGAGTGAGCGCCGGCGTGGCCTCCGCGGGCTTGATCGCGCCGATGAACGCGGCGAGCAGGCTCGAGTTGACGTCGCCGGGGACGACGAGCTGACGCGACGTATCCAGGACCGACGCCTGGTTGACGAGCAGCATGTACGTCTTGTCTTTGGTCGACATGTCGAGCATGTCCTGCGGGTTGCGATTGGTGTGACACGAATCGCTGAGCGCGCACTTCGGCTGGATGATATTCGCCTGGAGGTACGTCAGGTCGCTGTGACCGACGGCCGCAGCACACGTCGCGGAGGTCGGCTGCGGCGTGCACAACCGCGGTTGGGCGTCGTTGAAGACCGCGTGGTCGAGGTCGACGCGACACCCGAGGGCGCCGGCCAAGCCGATCAGCGCGAGAACAGCTCGCATGGCGCGCACGCTATCACGATCACAAACAGGAAAGGTCGCCGCACTTCCCCGGTGGACGCGGGACTGTGGGCGCCGCCACGAGATCGTCGAACGAACGGATCACCGGCCCCGACAAGAATCGACCCGGGAGCGTGCCGCGCACGAATGGCATCCACACCGCCGCATTGCCGTCGGGGTTCGGCGACGCCGGATCGCCGCTCCACGGCTCGACGCGCGCGAACGAGATGTTCGCGGGCGGTTGCCAGTCGCGCACCTTCGTCGGGGGATGCGACTTCTGCATCACCTCGAGCCAGATCGGCACGGCGACACCACCCCCCGTGATCTTGTCGCCGATCGGCGTCGAGTCGTCGCGGCCGATCCACACCGAGCACAACAGATCGGTCGTGAAGCCATTGAACCAAACGTCCTTGAAGTTCGCCGACGTTCCGGTCTTGCCTGCCACAGGTCGACCGAGCCCTTTCGCCCACTGTGCGGTGCCGCGCTGGACGACGCCCTTCATCAAGTTGATCATCACGTAGTCGACCTCGGGCGAAATGACCTGCGGCCCCATCGGCCGCTTGCGAAGGTCGGTGACGACGGTGCCGGCAGAATCGGTGACGAGATCGTAGAACCGTGGCGTCACGCGGCGTCCGCCGTTCGCGATGCCGGCGTAGCCGGTCGCGACCTCGAGCGGTGTGAGATCCGGCGTGCCGAGCGAGATCGAGATGTGGCGCGGGATCGGCGACGTGATCCCGAACCCGCGCATGATCTCGATGATGCGATCGAGCCCGACCGAGACCGCGAGCTGGACCGAGATCGTGTTGAGCGAGAACGCCAGCGCGGTCATCAGCGTGACGTCGCCGAGGTACTTGTTGTCGTAGTTCGCGGGCGTCCACGTGCCGGTCGCGGTCTGGACCGAGAACGGGCCATCGTGCATGTGCTCGACGGGCGTGCGGCCACTCTCGACGAACGCCGAGTAGATGAACGGCTTGATCGACGAGCCGACCTGGCGATGCGCCTGGGTCGCGCGATCGAACTGCGACGAGGTCCAGTCGTAGCCGCCGACGAGCGCGAGCACCCGGCCGGTGTGCGGGTCCATCACGATCACCGAGCCCTGCAGCGCCGGGCGTTGCGCGAGTGTCGCGGCATTGCCGTCGGCGCTGAGGCGCACCGCGAGCAGGTCGCCGAGCCGAACCTGCTCGTTCTTCTTGCCGCGCCACGCGAGCACGTCCTTCGCGTCGGCCTCGGCGAGCGGCAACCGCTTCGGCCCGAGGTCGAGCATGATCGTGTTGCCCTTCTCCTCGACGACCATCGCGCCATAGCGCTGCTCGGGGAGTAGCTGGTCGGCGAGCGCATTGGTGTCGTCGGTCGCACCGGTCAGCGGATGCGCCGGGCCGCCGGTCCACGCGCCGCGCTGCGCTTGCGCGACGGTACCGATCGGGCCGCGCACGCCGAGCTTGCGATCGAGCGACTCGAGCCCGTGACGAAGCGCGGCCTCGGCGGCGGCCTGGACGCCGCGATCGAGCGTCGAGTAGAACTTGAGCCCGCCCTTGAACAGCTCGTTGTTGCCGTAGCGCTTCGTCGCGAGCTGGCGGATGTACTCGACGAAGTAGGGCGATGCGAGGTGGTTGAGGTCGCTGTCGTCGACGAGCGCGATCGGCTCGGTCAGCGCCTCCTGATACTCGGTATCGGAGATGTAGTGATCCTCGCGCATGTGACCGAGCACGTAGCGCTGGCGATCGCGCGCGAGCTTGATGTCGTGGGTCGGCGCGTACTTCGACGGCGATGCGACGAGCCCGGCGAGCATCGCGGCCTCGGCGATCGTGAGGTCATCGACCTCTTTGCCGAAGTACGCCTCGGCCGCGGCGCCGACGCCGTACGCGCCGTGACCGAGATAGACGTGGTTGAGATAGATCGACAGGATCTCGGCCTTCGTCAGCTCGCGCTCGAGGCGAACCGCGAGCACGACCTCCTTCATCTTGCGCTTGTACTTCTGGAGCTTCTTGGTCGCCTTGATCTGGTCCGGCGTCATCCCGGTGTCGTCGAGGTCGCCTTCTTCGCCGGAGAGCAGCGTCTGCTTGATGATCTGCTGCGTGATCGTCGAGCCGCCTTGCTTGATCGCGCCCGACGACCGCCAGTTGCGGATGCCGGCGCGGACGATGCCGACCGGATCGAAGCCGGGGTGATGATAGAACCGGCGATCCTCGGCGGACAGAAACGCGGCGGGCACGTGCGGCGGCATCCGCTCGAGCGGCACGATCTGGCGGTTCTCGATCGAGAACGTGCCGACCTCGTCGCCGTCGCTCGCGAGCACGACCGACTTGCGATACGGCCGGTAGTCGAGGAGCTGCGTGAGGTCTTGCGGCAGGTCCTGGTTGATGGTGTCGACGACGAAGTACACGGTCGCTGCCGCGAACGACAACCCGTAGACGACCACCAGGAACGAAAGCCGCAGCACCGAGAACCGCTTCAGCCGGCGCGCGCGGCGCAAGCGCACCGCCGGGAGACGGGGAGCCGGCTGCGGGCGGTCGGTGCTAACCACGGTATGATCGAGTCTATGAGGTTCGCGCCCCGGTGGCACGTCGTCGTCATCGCGACGATGTGTGCCGCCGGCAGCGTGACCCGAGCCGACGTGAACCTTGCCCCGAGCGTGCCCGATTGGGCGCCCGGGCCGGCGGTCGTCGCCGTGACACCGTTCGAGAACCACGTGGCGAACGGCAAGTCGTTCGAATGGCTCGTCGCGGAGGCGCCGTTCGAGATCGCGATGAAGACCCAGGCGGCGTTCGGGCTCGACCTCGCGAACCCACCGCTGTGGGTGGGCGGCGAGCAAGTCCCGCCGGAGGCCGACACGGTCGCGGCGTTCGGGACACGCGCCCACGCCGGCTACGTGGTCACGGGCTGGTTCGACAAGATCGGCGAGGACCTCCGGCTCGCGGTGCTCGTGTGGAAGATCGATCGCGGTACCGCGAAGATTGTCGGCGATGCGAAGCGCCAGGGCGCGATCCCGACGTACCACGCGCTCGTCGGCGGCGTGGTCGCCGATGCGTGGCAGCAGGCGAAGATCGCGCCGGGGACGCTCGACGACGTCCAGACGATCAAGCTGAATCGCGCGCTCGCGAAGGACATCTATCCGGTGTTCATGCTCGGCCGTGGCTTGGGCTACCTGACCGGCGCTATCTCCACAGCCGGGGGCGCGCCCGACCTCAAGAATGCCGAGCACGATCTCGAGCGCGCGGTGTTTCTAGATCCGAAGCTCGGCGAAGCGCAGCGCGTGCTCGGCGAGCTCTATCAGCGTCAGGCGCCGCCAGGCGTCGATCCGAAGGCGACCGCGAAGGCCGCCGCGAAGTTCAACTACGCCGCGGACCTCGCACCCGACGACGTCACCGCGCTGCGCGCCGCCGCGATGGCGACCGCCGCCGCGGGCAAGTGGGAGCCCGCGCTCGAGCTGTTCCTCCGGCTCGTCACGAAGCAGCCGTGGGATCTCGATGCGCGCGAGAAGCTCGGTGAAGCGCTGTGGCAGCTCGGCGATGCGAAGGGTGCCGAGCGCCAGCTCGACCAGGTCACCGCGCAGCGTCCCGACGATCTCGTCGCGCGGCGCGTGCTCGTGTTGATCCACGCGGCGCGTAGCGACACGCGCAAGCTCGTCACCGAGCTCGAGGCGATCGCGCAGCGCGCCCCCGACGACCTCGACACGCGCAGCGACCTCGCGGCGGGCTACGCGGCGCTCGGCGATTGGCCCGCGGCGATCACGGCGCTCGAGACCATCGCGACGGCGCGGCCCGGCGATGTCGCGCTCGCGCTTCGGGTCGGCGATGCACATCGCCGCCATGGCGAGCTCGATCAAGCGATCGCCTGGTACGCGAAGGCCGCGAAGCTCGCACCCGAGTCGTCGGCGCCCGGCTTCGCGATCGCGCAGGCCGAAGTCGATGCCGGCAAGCTCGCCGACGCGATCCGGACGTTCACGAACCTCCAGAAGTACGCCACGGACGCCGCCGCGGCCGAGCACGACCTCGGCGCGATCGCGCTGCTCCAGCATCGCTTCGACGACGCCGCCTGGTATTTACGCAAGGCCGCGCGCGAAGCGCCGCGCGTGCTCGAGACCCGGCGTGCCGTCGCCGCGGCCGAGGTCGCACGCAAGGACTCCGCGGCCGCGCTCGCGCAGCTCACGCCGGCACTCGGCTATTGGCCCGAGGATCCGGTGCTTCACTACCTCGCGGGGCTTGCCCACGCGCTCGCCGGCGATGCCGCGGCCGCCCGCGCCGAGCTCCGCGCCGCACCGAGCTTGGCGGTCGCACGGACCGCGCTGTCGGCGCTCGACGCGAATGGCCCGGTGGCGCTCGCGTGGCAGCCGGCACTCGTGCGGCCGTGGGGCGATACCGAGGATCTCGCCGCGGAGCTCGCGGAGTACGCGCGGCTCGGCGAAGCGATGGCGAACGCGCGCGGCGCGTATCAGAAACAGATCATCGCGATGCTCGGCGCGGTCGGCAAAGGTCCGATGGCGCCGCCGAAGCCGAAGGACGCGCCGCGGATCACGAGCTGTCCCGTCGACGTGGTCGCGCCCGCGTGGGCCGCCGCGCTGGCCGCGCGCGCGAACTACGAACGACTCGGCAGCGACCTCGAGGCGTCGTTCAAACGGATCGTGCGTCACGACGAGCTCGGCTTGACGGCCGGCCTTCTGCCGAATGCCCGGCTCGCGGTTGCGACCGCGAAGCATTCGTTCCGGCTCACGCTCGCGGATGCCGGCGAGCTGCGCGCCGAGCTCGGTCGTGGGGTCACGCCGGAGCTTCGTGCGGTCGGCTGCAGCGATCGGTTGCTCGCGGCCGCGCTCGCGGATCCCGCGCGTTATCACGTGATCGAAGAGGACAAGCCCGACTTGATCCCGGCGCGGACGGCGCCGCGCGCGAAGCCGCGCACGACGTTCTTCGTCGACAACACCGGCTGTCCCGATCCGGTCGTGGTGTGGATCGACGGCAAGCAGCTCGGCCAGGTCGCTCCCGGCAGGCGCAGCGCACTGGTCGCCGATGGTGGCGAGCGCTCGATGTGCCTGATCACGCCGGGCGGCGTGCAGTGCGGCGACCGCGGCACGGTGCGTCAGATCTATCTCCACGATGGCTGGAGCGTCACGATGCACTGTCCGAAGTAGCTGGCGCCGTGGGCGACGTGCACGCGAACCAGTGACTGGACCCCGCTGGACTGCCTGCTAGCGTTACAGCGTGCGGAGGAGCTTCGTGGCCACGCGGGGTGCCGCTCTTGTCACTCCGATCTCGGCACGTTCGCCGGCGACGACTGCCCGCGCTGCGGCGCCGAGCAGTACACGGTGACCGTCGGCATGATCGCTTAGAGGCAGCCGACGGAGTATCGTCGGCCGTGCACTTGCCGCAGTTGATGTTCGGATCGCCGCGCCTGCTCCCCAAAGCGGGGACGCTCGAGGGCCGCGTCGTCGTCCTCGACATCGCGTTCGCCGCGACCGTCGGTACGAGCATCTCGTTCGAGCTGACCACGCAGCCGTTCTTGACCGCGCTCGGCGATCGGCTCGCCGCGTGGGTCGATCATCACGATCACGAGAAGCACGCCGCGTTCGCGAACGATCCGCGGTTCGTGCTCGCGACCAAGGCGCAGCACGGCGCGTGCCCCGAGATGGTCACGCCGGAGCTCGTCCGCACGACCGGTCCGATCGATTGCATCCTCACCCACGTCGACCTCGATGGCTTGTATGCCGCCGCGAAGTGGATCCTCGGCGGGGAGGAGCCGTATCGCGGCGCGGATGCCGATGCGCGCGCGGTCGACACCCGGATCGGTACGCCGGGACCGGCGGCGGTCCGGATCGATCGCGCGTTGCGCGCGAAGTTTCGCGACGATCAACTGAAGCGCGCGGTCGTCCAGTATCTCGTCGAGGGGATGAAGAAAGGCGTCCACGACGACGTCATCCGTGACGCCGCTGCGGAGTTCGAGCGTCGCGACGCCGCGACCCAGGCGCTCGCGCAGCGCTACACGATTCGTGGTCGCGTCGCGGTCGTCGACACCCAGGGCTCGGCCGGTCAGTTCGACAAGACCGACCTCTTGCTCGCCGGCCAGCAAAAGGCGGCGGTCTCGATCGTGCGCGACTCCGGCATGCTGACGATCGCGGCGCCCTTCGAATCTGGCTGGGACTTCGTCGCGCTGTTCGCGCTCGGCGGCGGGATGCCGACGCGCGTGACGATTCCCGAAGTGAAGCTCGACGGGGTCATCCAGAAGATCAACGACGCGCCCGCCCCGACGCCGCGGGGCGGCGGTGTCACAGAGCCAGACTAGAGGGCTTGCCGAACGGACGCTTGTCCGCTATAACGGCGCCAACTCACACTCTGGAGTTCCCAATGACATTGCAACTTGGCGACGAGGTCCCGAACTTCACGGCGGAGACCACCGAAGGCACGATCGACTTCCACAACTGGCTCGGCAACAGCTGGGCGGTGTTGTTCTCGCACCCGAAAGACTTCACGCCGGTGTGCACGACCGAGCTCGGCCGCGTCTCGGCGCTGAAGCCCGAGTTCGACAAGCGCGGCGTCAAGGTCATCGGCCTCTCGGTCGATCCGCTCGGCTCGCACAAGGAGTGGGCGGCCGACATCAAGGAGACCCAGGGCCACGAGCTCAACTTCCCGTTGATCGCCGATGGCGACAAGAAGGTCGCGAACGCGTACGGGATGATCCATCCGAACGCGAGCGACACCGCGACCGTGCGCTCGGTGTTCGTGATCGGACCTGACAAGAAGGTCAAGCTGTCGCTGACGTACCCGGCGAGCACCGGCCGCAACTTCGACGAGCTGCTGCGCGTGATCGATTCGCTCCAGCTCACCGCGAAGCACAAGGTCGCGACGCCGGTCGACTGGAAGCTGGGCCAGGACGTGATCATCGTCCCGTCGATCAAGGACGAAGAGGCCAAGACCCTGTTCCCGGCCGGTTGGAAGACGCTCAAGCCGTACCTGCGGGTCACGCCCCAGCCCAAGTGATACGCGACCCGGCCCGGCGCGGCCGTGCTACGAGTTAAGCGCATGTCGACCGAACGCCGCCCCCTGCACGTGACCGGCGAGCCCGTGGCTCCGCGCGATCCGCTGGACGGCGTCGCCGACGAGCTCGTCGACGCGTACTTCAATCCCGACGCTGCCGAGATGCAGCACATCGGTAGCTACGAGCTGCCGAGCGAGCTCGGGGTCGAGTACGCGGTCGAGCTCGCGCGCGAACTTCTGTTCCCCGGTTACACGGGGCCCGATGTCCCGCGCAGCGATCGCGAAGACGTCCGTGCGCTCGTGCGCAGCCGGATCGACGAGCTTCGCGCCGCGCTCCACGAGCAGGTCTATCGCGCGAACCATCACAAGCGCCAGCAGCTACTCGGCACGAACGAGCTGCAATGCGCCGACTGCACGCAGAAGGCGCGCGCGATCACCGATCGGTTCATCGCGAAGCTGCCGGCGCTGCGCCGCGCGGTGCGGCTCGATCTGCGCGCCGCGTACGAGAGCGATCCAGCGGCGACCGGCATCGACGAGATCCTCCTGACCTATCCGGGCACGTACGCGATCTGCGTCTATCGGATCGCGCACGCGCTGCTCCAGGAAGGCAGCGCGATCATCCCGCGGATGATGACCGAGCTCGCGCACCGCCGGACCGGCATCGATATCCACCCGGGGGCCGAGATCGGCGAGTCATTCTTCATCGACCACGGCACCGGCGTCGTGATCGGCGAAACCACCTTGATCGGCAAGCGGGTGCGGATCTACCAGGGCGTCACGCTGGGCGCGTTGAGCGTACCGCAGGGCGAGGCCCGGCCCGAACCGGGGCACCGCCGCCACCCGACGCTCGAGGACGAGGTCGTGATCTACGCGAACGCGACCATCCTCGGTGGCCAGACCGTGATCGGGCAGGGGGCGGTGATCGGCGGAAACGCCTTCGTCACCAGTTCGGTAGCGGCCGGCACACGGATTTCCGGACAGGTCCGCGGTCCGCAGAAATAGCGGGAACTACGTCGATCCCGACGTCCGTGTTAGACTTTTCTCGGGTTCGATGGCTGAAGACGTCCAGTCTCGCCCGCGTACCAATACGCGGGCACGCGCGGAAGCGCCGCCGGGCCTATCGCTATCCGGCGAAGAGGGCCGCAAGGCCATCGGCCGGTACGAGGTCATCAAGACCATCGGCAAGGGCGCGATGGGCGTCGTCTACAAGGCGCGCGACCCGCTGCTCGACCGCGTCGTCGCGGTCAAGACGATCATGTCGCCGCAGCAGCAGGGACGGCGGGTCAAGGCCGCGTTCCTCGAGCGGTTCCAGCGCGAGGCGAAGGCCGCCGCGAAGATGTCCCATCCGGCGATCGTCACGATCTTCGACGTCGGCGTCGACGAGGATTCTGGCGCGCCGTTCATGGTGCTCGAGTACCTACCGGGCGAGTCGCTCGCGGATCGGCTCGATCGCGTGCGGCTGCCGCTCGCGCGCTGCGTCCAGATCGGGCTCGACCTGTCGTCGGCGTTGTCGTTCGCGCACCGCCAGCGGATCGTCCATCGCGACGTGAAGCCCGCGAACGTGCTGCACGCCGGCGACAACCGGTGGAAGCTCGCGGATTTCGGCATCGCGCGCCTGCCCGATAGCGATCTCACGCAGGTCGGCATCTTCATGGGCACGCCTGGCTACTCGCCGCCCGAGGCGATCCGCGAGGGTCGCTACACGCCGCAGGCCGACGTGTTCGCGTGGGGCGCGGTGATGTACGAGCTGATGTCGGGGCGGATCCCGTACGAGGGGCCCGATACGAAGACGACGAACAGCTACGTCGTCCAGGGCAACGCGCCGCCGCCGACCCGCCACGATCCTTCGATCCCCGAGCCGCTGTCGACGGTCGCGATGACCGCGCTCCAGCCGAGCGATACGAAGCGGTTCAAGGACGCGTCGGAAGCCGAGCAGGCGCTGCGCGAGGCGTGGGATCGCTGTTTGACCCAGGGTCTGGTCCATCCCGCCGTGCTCGCGATGGACGAGACGCCGCACGACAAGGCGCCGGTGCGCATGCACGAGCCGCGCGGCGGTGCGCGGCCGTACATGCCGCCGGTGAATGTCGGGTCGTTCGGCGACACGAACGAGACGACCGCGATCGACGACAAGATTCCGGCGAAGGCGAAGGCGTTGAATGAGCAGCAGCTGGTCGTCGAGAGCAGCAAGGGCCGGCGCGGTGAGGATGATGATCCGACGACGCTGATGGTGCGTGAGGAAGCGGCCGCGAGGGCGAAGGGCAAGGTCGACGCGACGACGCGCGGCGTGGTCTCGTCGGAGAAGACGCCGCCGCCCGTGAAGATCGCGAAGCCGCCCGACACGATCCCCGAGCACGCCGACTCGACGCGCGATACCAAGTCCGAGGAGCGCTTGTCGTCGCCGCCGGTCGTGGGCAAGGGCATGCGCGAGCGTCGGTCGCAGCCGATCCCGCGCGCGTTACTGATCGCGATCGCGGTTCTATTGCTGGTCGGTGCGACCGCGGTCGGCCTCTACGTCGGCGGCGTCGTAAGATTTTAGAGGAGAGCGACGACGTCCTCGGCGCAGCCGCGGCACATCGTGAAGCCCGCGCCGCCGTGGCCGTAGTTATGGATCACGCGCGGATCGTCCGGATCACGCTCGAGCCGGACCGCGGCGCGATAGGGCCGCAGCCCGGTGTGGATGCGCCGGATCTCGCCGATCGGTAGACCGAGGGCGGCGGCCTGCCGGAGGATTCGCTCGGTGATCGCATCGTCGACCGGCGGTTGCTCGGTCGTCGGCCACGCGCGCGCGATGCCGCCGACGACGATCTCGTCGCGGCGTGGGATGACGTAGAAGATCTGATCGGGGTCGCGGTCGTCGGTGATCGTCGTCGCGAGATCGACGCCGCCGGGCGCGCAGATCAAGATCTGGCCCTGGATCGGCTGGACCTCGAGGTCGTTGCAGAGGGCGCGCGCTCCGAGTCCGGTGCAATTGATCACGACATCGCCGGGCTCGCTCGCGAGGTCGGTGACGACGCGGCGTTCGATCTTCACGCGGAGCCGGCGCTCCAACCACGGCACGAACAGCGCCGGCTCGCAGCGCGGCGCGACGAACATCCAGCATCCGGGATTGCCGATCACCGGCGCGTTCACCCATTCGATCGGGCATGCATCGCGCCACCACGGCGGCGAGTTATCGGGCGTGATCTCGTAGCCGGTCAGGATGTCGACGCCGGCATCCGGTGACATCCGCGCGAGCTGCTCGAGCCACGCGCGCGTTCGCGCCGACCACGCCGCGACCTTGTGTGCCGGGCCGGTGCGATACGGAAACCACACCGCACCGGCGACCCACGACGTGATCTGCGCGCGCTCCGCCGCCGCGACGATCCGAACGGTGTGTCCTTGTTCCTCGCAGGCGAGCGCGGTCGACAAGCCGATCACGCCAGCTCCGACGACGGTCACTTCCATCATCCCAGCTTAGCGGGCGCGCGCGGTGCGAGCGAATTCTGTTAGCGTCGCGCCGCCTTGATGTTGCCGGCCACGACGATCGTCGCGCTCGCGTTCGCCGCGTTGTTCGCCGGTACCGTCGACGCGATCGCGGGCGGGGGTGGCCTGATCACGGTGCCGGCACTGCTCGCCGCGGGCTTACCGCCCCAGCTCGCGCTCGGCACGAACAAGGGCTCCAGCATGTGGGGCTCGGGCTCGGCGAGCGTCGCGTTCTGGCGCGCCGGCCGGATCGATCGCAAGCAAGCCTTGTTCGCGTTCCCGCTCGGCTTCGTCGGCTCGTTGATCGGCGCCAATCTCCTGCTCGGTGTGTCCAAGGACGCGCTGCGCCCGGTCGTGATCGCCATGTTGATCCTCGCGGCGATCGTGCTGGTCGTGAAGAAGCCGACCCGCGACAGCGACGACGATACGCCGCGCCACCGCCACCTCGCCGCGATCCTCGCGCTCGTGATCGGTGCGTACGACGGCTTCTTCGGTCCCGGCACCGGCACGTTCCTGATCGTCGGCTTCGTCTCGCTGTGCGG
This sequence comes from Deltaproteobacteria bacterium, assembly GCA_040004535.1. Classification (GTDB taxonomy): domain Bacteria; phylum Myxococcota_A; class Polyangia; order Haliangiales; family Haliangiaceae; genus JABFXX01. Next base: position 19,452 of record JBDUAS010000036.1, on the reverse strand, counting down.
GCGCAGCATGCTCAATGCGACCGCCGATGCGAAGGTCGTGAACTTCGCGTCGAACCTCGCAGCAGTCGCCATCTTCGCGTGGCGCGGCACGATCCTGTGGCAGGTCGCGCTGCCGATGGCCGCAGGCCAGCTCGTCGGCGGTGTCGTCGGTACGCGGCTCGCGATCAAAGGTGGCGCGCGGATCGTGCGCGTGATGGTGCTCGCGGTCAGCGGCTGCTTGATCGCGAAGCTGATCTACGATCTGGTCACTTAGCGGCGCGCAGCGAGCGGACGAGCGCGGCCTGGCCGTCGGCGTGATAGCTCGACCGCACGAGCGGCCCGGCGACCACGTGCGTGACGCCCGCTTCGCGCGCGAACGTCTCGAGCGCCGCGAACTCGTCGGGATGGACGTAGCGCTCGATCGCGAGGTGCTGCTTCGACGGCGCGAGGTACTGGCCGAGCGTCACGATGTCGACGCCGAGCCCGGCGAGCTCGACGAGGACTTCCTGGACCTCTTCGATCGTCTCGCCGAGGCCGAGCATCAGGCCGGTCTTGGTCACCGCGCCGCGCTTGCGTGCGTGCTCGAGGATCTTGTAGCTGCGCGGATAGCTCGCCTGGACCCGGACCTGGCGGGACAGCCGCGGCACGGTCTCGAGGTTGTGCGAGAACACGTCGGGGTCGGCATCGAGCACGATATCGACGAGGTCGGTGTTGCCCTTGAAGTCGCCGGCGAGCACCTCGAGCGTCATCTCGGGACACGCGGCTTTGACGCGGCGGATCGTCTCGGCCCAGTGGTTCGCGCCGAAGTCCGCGAGGTCATCGCGATCGACGCACGTGATCACCGTGTGCTCGAGGCCGAGCCGGCCGAGCATCTCGGCGACGCGGCGCGGCTCGTCGGGATCCGCAGGCAGCGGCCGGCCGGTCGTGACGTCGCAGAATCGGCACGAGCGCGTGCAGATATCGCCGAGGATCATGATCGTAAGGGCCTTGCGCGTCCAGCACTCGCCGATGTTCGGGCAGCTCGCGCTCTCGCACACCGTGTGGAGCTCCAGCTCCTTGACCATGCTGCGGAGCTCGAAGAACGCGGGCTTGGTCGGCAGCGTCGCCTTGATCCACGCGGGATGGCGGCGGCGCGGCCCATTGGAGTCCGGAACCGCTTCGGGCCCAACCACCGGCAGATGCAGCCGTTCGGACATCGGATGTTGGATACCATAGCCGCGATGAGAAGCATTCTGATCGCCTTGTTGATCGGCTGCGGGGGCAGCACGCCGCCACCGCCGGCGCCGGCACCCGCTGCGCCGCCGCCGCCGCCCGCGGTCGATGCGGCGCCTCCGGCGTCCGCGGCCGCCGATGCGGTCCTCGCGAAGTTCAACGAGTTCGCCGACGCGATGTGCAAGTGCACGACCAAGGACTGCGTGCAAGGCGTCTCGGATCAGATGGCCAAGTGGGGCGCCGAGATGGAGAAGCAGCCGGATCCGAAGCCGACGGACGCGCAGGCAAAGCAGCTCGAGACGATCGGCCAGCGCCTCGGCGAGTGCATCCAGAAGATCAAATGAGGATGGGCGCGTTTGGAGCGCGCCCCTCGCTCACGACCAGCCGCCGCCTTCGCCACCGACGATGTCGTACGGATCGTTGGAGAGGTGCGGCATGGCCTTGTCCCGGCAGTCCGAGCACAAACGAGCGAACGCGACGTCGCCGCAACATTCACACATCGATAGCGCCGCGACGACCCGTTTAACCCGGGGCTCGACCCACTGGGAGATCGAACGAGACAGTGTTCGAGCGTGCAGCATGACGCTGTGGAACTTCAACACACATGCCACGCATCACATGATCGAAACCGTGTGAGATCATGCGAGACCTACAAGCGACTACGCGCGCGTGCTGAGCACAGCGAGCACGTGCGCCCTTTAGCGGATCAAAGATCGATCGCGTGGCCTACGGCTTCTTCCGAGGCGCCCTTGATCGCTTCGGCGAACGTCGGGTGCGCGTGGATCGTATAGATCAACGACTCCGCGTTGACCTCGGTCGTCTTCGCGAGCGTGAGCTCGGCGATCAGATCCGTGACCGCGGGGCCGATCAGATGGGCACCGACGAGCGCGCCGGTCTCGGCGTGCCAGATGACCTTGATGAAGCCGTTCGGTTCGCCGGACGCGACCGCCCGGGCGAGCGCCCGGAACGGAAAGCGCCCGACCTTGATCGGGATGTTCTGCGCCTTCGCCTTGTCCTCGGTGAGGCCGACCGAGGCGATCTCCGGATAGCAGTACGTACACGCGGGGATCGCGTCGTAGCGCACCGGCTCGGCGTGGACGTTCGCGATCTTCTCCGCCACGAATACGCCCTCGGCCGATGCGACGTGCGCGAGCCCGCGGCCGATCACGTCGCCGATCGCCCATAGGCGGTCGCCGCACTTGTTCTCGGCGTCGGTCTTGATGAAGCCGCGGTCGAGCTGGATGTTGTGGGCTTCGAGTCCGAGGTTTTCGGTGTTGGCCTGGACGCCGACCGCGACGAGCAAGATGTCGGCCTCGAGCGTCGACTTCTCGCCACCAGCGGCCGGCTCCACCGCGATCTTCACGCCGGTGCCGGACTTCTCGGCGCTCGTCACCTTGTGACCGACGAGTGCCTTGATGCCCCGCTTGTCGAACGCGCGCGCGAGCTCCTTGGAGACCTCGGGATCCTCGTTCGGGACGAGGCGGGGCAGGAACTCGACGATCGTGACCTCGACGCCGAGCGAGCGGTAGAACGACGCGAACTCGACACCGATCGCGCCGGCGCCGAGCACGACGAGCGACTTCGGCTGCGAGGGCAGGGTCATCGCCTTGCGATATTCGATGATCCGGTCGCCGTCGATCGTGATGCCGGGCAGCGAGCGAGCGCGCGCACCGGTCGCGAGGATCACGTGCTTCGCCTCGAGCGTGCGCTTCGCGGTGTTCGCCGTGACCTCGATCTGGTGGGGCTTCCATGCGCCCGAGCGGGGCAATAGCTTCGCGACGCCGGCGATCGAATCGATCTTGTTCTTCTTGAACAAGAAGCCGACGCCCTTCGAGATCTTCTCGGAGATATCGCGCGAGCGCTTGATCACCGCCGGGAAGTCGACGCGAACGTTGTCGACCAGGATCCCGAACTCGTTCGCGCGATGCGCGTGCTCGAGCACCTCGGCGGTCTTCAGCAGCGCCTTCGTCGGGATGCAACCCCAGTTGAGACAGATGCCGCCGAGCTCCGCGCGCTCGATGCACGCGGTGCGCAGGCCGAGCTGCGCGCACCGGATCGCGGCGACGTAGCCACCGGGCCCGCTGCCGATGACGATGACGTCGTAGGCTTGGGGCGTCGGGTCGCTCATAACGCCAACGACTCGGGATGCTCGAGCAGGTCGACCAACGCCGCGAGCCACTTCGCACCGAGCGCACCGTCGATCACGCGGTGATCGCACGTCATCGTCACGGTCAGCCGCTTGCCCGCGACGACCTGACCGTTTTGAACCACGGGCGTGTCGATCGTGCCGCCGATCGCGAGGATGCCGGCTTCGGGCGGATTCAGGATCGCGGTGAACCGCTCGATCCCGAACATGCCGAGGTTCGACACCGTGAACGTCGAGCCGGTGATCTCCGGACCCTTGAGCTGGCGCTTCTTCGCACGGTCGGCGAGGTCGCGGACCTCGGCGGCGATGGAGCCGATGCCTTTTTGATCGGCATCGCGGATCACCGGCGTGACGAGGCCATCTTCGATCGCGACGGCGACGCCGATGTGGACGCGGTGGTAGTGGCGGATCGCATCGCCTTCCCAGCTCGCGTTGCAATCCGGCACGCGGCGGAGGGCGAGGGCGACGGCCTTGATCACGAGGTCGTTGACGCTGACCTTGCCTCGATCACCGAGCAGCGTGTTGAGCCGCTCGCGGAAGCCGAGCAGCGGCGCGACGTCGAGCGTGCGCATCAGATAGAACTGCGGGATATCGCGCGACGCTTCGGTCAGACGCTGCGCGATCCGCTTGCGCATGTTCGACGTGGCGACGTCTTCGAAGTCACCGTCGTGATCTTCGCGGCGCGGCGTGCGAACCGCGATCGCGGTCTCGCCCTTGGAGTCTTGCTTCGCCTCGGTCTCCGGCGCTTCGGTCAGTTCTTCCTGCGGCGCCGGCTTCGTCCCTCCGCCGTCGGCAGCAGCCTTGACGTCACGCTCGACGATCCGGCCACCGGGACCGGTCCCCGTGACCGTCCGCAGATCGATCCCGAGCTCGATCGCCATCGTCTTCGCGAGCGGCGATGCGAGCAGCTTTCCGTTGCCAGTTGGCGCGGGCGTCTTCTTCGGTTCCTGCTTCGGAGCGGCCTTAGGCTCGGGCTTGGCCTCCTGCTTCGGTGCCGGCTTGACCTCCTGCTTCGGCGCGGGCTTGTCCTTGCCTTCGTCTTTGTCTGCCGTCTTCGGCGAGGCCGCGGGCTGGCCCGCTTGCGCGACGAGCGCGCTGACATCCTCGCCGGCCTTACCGATGATCGCGACCGGTGCACCGAGCTTGACGGTCTCTCCCGCCTTGACGAGGAGCTTCAACAGCACGCCCTCGTCCTCGACGTTGAAGTCCATGTTCGCCTTGTCGGTCTCGACTTCAGCGATCAAGTCACCGGGCGACACCTTGTCGCCCTCCTTCTTCGTCCACCGAACGAGGACACCTTCTTCCATCGTCGGCGAGAGCTTCGGCAGTCCGAGAATTTGAGCCATGATGATTCAGTCCAGGTAGAGAACGCGGCGAACGGCAGCCACGACGTCCTTGACCTGCGGCTGCACTTCGTCTTCGAGATTCTTCGCGTACGGCATCGGCACGTCGTCGCTCGTCACGCGCTCGATCGGCGCGTCGAGCACGTCGATGCAGCGCTTCTGGATCTGATACGCGACCTCGGCGCCGTAACCGGCGACCGGCCAGCCGACCTCCACGATCACGCAGCGCCCGGTCTTCTGCACCGATGCGGCGAGCGTCTCGGCGTCGAGCGGACGCAGCGTGCGCGGATCGACGACCTCGCACTCGATGCCTTGTTCGGCGAGCACCTTCGAGGCCTCGAGGCACAACCACACCATCTTCGACCACGCGATCAGGGTGACGTCCTTGCCCTCGCGCTTGACGTCGGCGACGCCGAGCGGGATCAGGTGCTCCGTGCCGTCACTGCCATCCGGCACTTCCCACGTCGAGTTGTAGAGCGTCTCGCCCTCGATGAACACGACCGGGTTGTCGTCGCGGATCGCGGTCTTCAACAGGCCCTTCGCGTCGTACGCCGTCGACGGCATCACGACCTTCAGGCCCGGCACGTGCGCGTAGAAGCTCTCGAGCGACTGGCTGTGCTGCGAGCTGACCTGGACCGCCGGGCCACCCGGGCCGCGGAACACGATCGGCACGTGATATTGCCCGCCGCTCATCTGATAGATCTTCGCCGCGTTGTTGACGATCTGATCGATCGCGACGAGCGAGAAGTTGAACGTCATGAACTCGATGATCGGGCGCAACCCGACCATCGCGGCGCCCACGCCGATGCCGGCGAAGCCCATCTCCGCGATCGGCGCATCGATGATGCGGCGCTCGGAGAACCGCTGCAGCATGCCCTGGGTGACCTTGTACGCGCCGTTGTAATGGCCGACCTCTTCGCCCATCACGAACACGTTCGGGTCGCGCTCCATCTCTTCGCGCATCGCCTGGTTCAGCGCTTCGCGGTAGCTGATGACTGCCACGGTTACTCCTTCACCACGTACTTGAAGTATTCGTCGGCGGCCGGGCTATCCTCGCTGAACTTCACCGCGTCCTCGATCTCGGCTTTGACGTCGGACTCGAGCTCGCCGAGCTGGTCCTCTGCCATGCCGAGCTCGAGCAGGCGCGCGCGCGAGCGGTTCAGCGGATCGCGTCGCTTCCACTCCTCGACCTCGTCCTTGGTGCGGTAGAGGCCCGGATCGCTCATCGAGTGGCCGCGGAACCGGTACGTCACGACCTCGACGAGCGTCGGCTCGCCGGTGGTGCGCGCGCGCTCGACCGCCTCGGCGACCCGGCGCTTGACCTTGATCACGTCGTCGCCGTCGAACCGATCGCGCGCCATGCCATGGGCGAGCGCGCGTAGCGACACGTCCTCGACGGCGAGCGAGCGGTAGGTCGGCGTGCCCATCGAGTACTGGTTGTTCTCGCAGATCAACACGACCGGCAGCTTCCACAGCGCCGCGAGCGCGAGGCCCTCGGCGAACCCGCCGATCGTCGATGCGCCCTCGCCGAAGAAGCACAGCGTGACCTTGCCGTCGTTGCGATACTTCGACGCGAACGCCGCGCCCGCCGCGATCGGCACGTGGCCGCCGACGATGCCGTAGCCGCCGAGGAAGTTGGTGTCCTTGTCGAACAGGTGCATCGAGCCGCCGAGCCCCTTCACGAGGCCGGTCTTCTTGCCGTAGAGCTCGGCGAGGATCGGTCGCGCGGCGACGCCCTTCGCGTACGCGTGACCGTGCTCGCGATAGGTCGCGACGACGTAGTCCTCTTTCGCGATCGCGGCGATCGCACCGACGCAGACGGCCTCCTGGCCGATGATGAGGTGCAGGAATCCGCCGATCTTGCCCTGCGAATACGCCTTCGCGGCGGCCTCTTCCATGCGGCGGATCGCGAGCATCTGGCGATACAGAGGCGCGAGCTCCTCTACCGTGGTCTCGAGGATCGACGGGTCGTCCTCCTCGACGCGCTTGGATGGATCGGGAGTTGATACGCTGGCGGTCGCCACGCGCCGACCCTACCGACCTAACCCAGTAGGGGCAAATGGTTACGGCGACAGATCGAACGCAGTCATCCCGGAAGCATCGACATGATGCACCAGGTCGAAACGGCCATCGGCGCCGAGCTCGACTCGATCGAACCGCGTCGGCAGCTTGTCGATGAAGAACTGGCCCTGCATGCATGGCACCGGCGCGAACCCGAACGCGTCCTGCGGATCGGCGCCATAGAAGTTGATATAGAAATTCGGCATCGTCCCGCACGTCGTCGCATCCGCGGCTTGCCCGCCGATCGTCCACGTCGCCTTGACGCCGCGCGTGTCACCGGGCGCGATGCATTCCATGTCGCGCGCGCAGATCTGGCCGCCGCCGCAGTCGGTGTCGGTCTCGCAGTAGTAGCCGCTGCTCGTGTTCGACGGGCAGGCAGACAGAACGACGAGGAGCGCGATCAGCCGCACGACCTAGAATGACAGATCGAGCGTCGCCGAGCCCGTGCTGTCGAACACGTCGGAGTCCGCGGTCTTGCACAAGCAATCTGGCTCGAGCGCGACCTGGGCGTAGCGCTTCGGCATCTTGTCCACGGTGAACTTGCCCTCCATGCACGGGACCGGGGCAAATCCGAACTGATCGGTGCCGTCCGCGCGCGAGCCGAGGAACGTGATGTCGAGGTTCGGGTAGCTCGAGCACGTGGTCGCGCTGGCGGCCTGGCCGTTCACGGTCCACGTCACGTGGATGACGCGAACGTCGGTCGACGCGAGGCACTCGCCATCACGCGCGCACACGTAACCGGTGCCGCACGATTCATCGCTGCTGCAGCCGTAGCTGATCGGGCCACCGGTGCCGCCGGTCCCGGTGCCCCAACCACCACCGCCGCCGCCGCCGCCGTACGGCGGACCCGACGATTGTGTGATGCAGCCGCCCACCAGACCGAGAACCAATGGCCACAGTCGCAGCGCGCTCATAGGCCTACGGTAGCTCATTCCACGTAAATCGGATTGGCATAGATCCACGGCAGCTCGACGTCTGCATAGCCGGTGCCGAGGTCGGCGAGGTAGGGACCGAGGTGATGCGGGATGATCGTGATCTCGACCCTATACGCCCCGGCGCTCGCGAGCGGCACCGCCAGCGTCGGATCCGTCGACGATGCGATCATCGTCGAGCCGGCTGCGGTGACCAGGTAGACGTTCGCGCGGATCACCGGTGGCGGCAGACTCGGATCGAGGTTGCGTACGGTCGGCAGCGTGACCTGCAGCATCGTGCCGACCGTTGCCGTTCCGCCGAGCTCGATTTCGCCACCCGCGGGGCCGGCGTGGACGTCGAACCCGAGCGGCGTGCCCATCATCTCGAACACCGCGAACATCTGGCCGGCCTTCATCGCGGCTTCGATCTGCGCCACGTCCTGGACGTCGTGGACGAGCGCGATGTTGCCGAACCAGCGCAGCACGCGCCGATACGAATCGCCACGCTCACCGTCGGCGAGCATGATCGGCAGCGCGTTCTCGTGCGCGTCGCTGCCCGCCGTGACTGCGATGTGATGCCCGTCGCCGAGCAATTGTTCCCACCGCGTGATCGCGGGCCCGCTCGGCGAGATGAACGACAGCAACGCGAGGTCGGGCTCGGGGTGACCCGGTTGGGTGTCGGCGAACTGCACGGCCGCCTGTACCGCACCCGCAGGATCGAGGCCCAGGTACTGCTGGCGAATATCGGGCGCGATGTTCGCGTGGAGGTTGTAGACCTCGATGCCGTCGGGGAGCAGCGTGCGCAGCTGGGTGATGTCGTGTTGCTCGGTGTGCGCGATCCAGGTCAGGCCGCCGGCATCGCGAAACGCCTGCACGGTCGCCGGATCGACGCCGTTGTAGATATCGTGACGCGCCTGGATCGTCGCGGCCGCCGGATGGTGGTGCAGCATGACCGGCATCAGATCGTTCTCGCCGCCGACCGTGAACGTGACGACGTGACCGTCGCCGCACGTCATCCGAGACGCGATCTGATTGCCGTCGTTGTCCATCACGGCGACATCGCTGCCGCGCATCGAGAACAACGTCGGAAAGTCTTCGTCGGCCATCGAGCCGTCGTGATCGGTGAGATTCGCGAAGTCGATCTGATCCGTGCACAAGCCCACGCGCAGATCTTGGAGGCAGGGCTCGTTCGGGACGCCGCTCGCGTCTCTCGGCATGTTGTCGCAGGCGTCGTGCGAGTACGGCGAGTGGAGGTGGACGATGCCGCGCGCCGGAACCAGCCCGCGCCACGTTCCCATCACCGCCGCGGGCGGCAGCGTGCGGTCCCACGCGGGCAACGCCGCGTCGGGAGCTGCGTGGTCGCCGCCCCCGCACGCGCCGAGGATGACGCCCGCGCCGAGGACGGCGCACATCCAGAGAGCCCTCATGCGGCGACTCTATACCGATGTGATACAAACCGCGCGTGCGTACTCGACTCGAGCGGACGTATCGGTTCGAGGCGGCCCACTTTCTCCCCAAGGTGCCGCCGGGGCACAAGTGCGCGCGCATGCACGGTCACAGCTACGAGATCCAGATCGCGATCGAAGGCGAGATCGACGCCGACGGCTGGGTCATGGACTTCGCCGCGATCGATCAGCACGCGCAACCGCTCGTCCGGTTGCTCGACCACCAGATCCTCAACGAGGTCGACGGCCTCGCGAACCCGACGAGCGAGCTCCTCGCGGTCTGGTGGTGGCAAAAGTTACAACCGACGCTCCAGGGCCTCGTAGAAGTCGTCGTGGCCGAGACGGAATCGTCCCGCTGCATCTTCCGAGGGTGATAAGCTAGCCTCCGGATGAGGCGGCTGTTGGTCCTGTTCGGAATGGTGGCAGCGTGCACGTTCGCGCCCACGAACGCGAACAACGGCCAGCCGACCGATGGCGCCGGCATGGGGTCCGGCTCGGGCTCAGGATCCGGCTCGGATATGGGCTCGGGCTCGGGCTCGGGCTCGGGCTCGGGCTCGGCATGCCCCGATGGGGATAGTGACGGCGATGGTGTGTGCAACGGCTCGGACGACTGGCCGTGCGGCGCGAAGCCGAACGCGCCCGGCAACTTCAACGTCATCACGTTCGCGTTCACGCTGGGCGACAACAACGTCAAGCTCCAGGACCAGTCGCGCACGTTGTACGTGACCCAACCGGGTCAGCAGTTCGGCGTCACGTTCGACTATTCAGTGACGGTGCCGTGCAGCGATGGCCAGAAGTGTGACCTCCAGATCGAGGTCGGCACCGACGCGGGCAAGCAGGGTTGTGGCGGCAGTCTTCAAGTCACGGGCAGCCAGCAGGGTCCGTTCCAGCTCGGCAGCGGCAACGGCAACGCGAACCTGAATCTCGTGCTCGCGAGCCCCGGCGTGTACAAGATCCTGACGCAGCCGAGCAGGGCGACGTCGTGCGGCGCCAACACCTGGGCCGGCGGCGGCACGCCCGACGATCACCTCACCGTCGGCATCGTCTGCGTTCACCCGTGAGCCACCTGCGCGTCGTCACGTTGAACTTCTGGGGCACCGAGGCGCCGCTCGACCGTCGCTGCGAGCTCGCGATCCGTCAGCTCCGCCTGCTCGATCCGGACGTCGTGTGTTTGCAAGAGGTCAAGCCGCACGCCGGCACGACGACGGCACACGTGATCGGAGAAGCGCTCGGCATGCACGCGCACTACGCACGCGCGTGTGCATGGAAAGCGGGCGAGCGCGGCATGGCGACCGCAGGCGAAGAAGGCCTCGGGCTCGTGACCCGCATGCCGCTCGTCGCGCACGAGGTCACGCGGTTGCCGTCGCATCACGAGCTGGACGACGCGCGCATCTTGCTGTCGGGGCAGGTCGAGACGCCCGGTGGGCTCGTGTGGATCCACACGACGCACCTCAATTATCGCCTCGACGACGGCGTGTCGCGCGAGGCGCAGGTCCTGGCGATCGACGCGAAGCTGCGCGAGCGGCGCGGCAACACCGACCCGCCGCAGATCTTGTGCGGTGACTTCAACGCGACGCCGGACTCCGACGAGGTCCGGTTCTTGCGCGGGCTCACCACGCTCGGCGGCCGGCGCACGCACTTTCAAGATGCATGGCTACGCTTGCATCGTGAAGCGGAGCCCGGCGATGGCCCAGCGCAGGGCATCACGTGGTCGAGCGAGAACGAGCTGACGCGGCCGTTGCGCTCGCTCGATATCGATCGTCGGATCGACTACGTGTTCGTGACCAGCCGCAAGAAGGACGGACGCGGCACGGTGCTGCGCTCCCAGGTCGCGCTCGTCGACCGCGAAGACGGCGTGTGCGCGAGCGACCATTACGGCGTGCTCGCGGACGTTCAGGTCACGACTTAGGCAGCGAAGCTTCGACCGCCGCGATCACGGCCGGGTCGTCGGGCTTCGTGCTCGGCGAGAAGCGCGTGACCTTCGTGCCGTCCGCGCTGACCACGAACTTTTCGAAGTTCCACTTGATGTCGCCTTCACGGCCATCGCCTTTGATCGGCGTGAGCGCCTTGTAGATGTCGTGACGGCCCGGGCCGTTGACCTCGATCTTCTCCATGATCGGGAACGTGATCCCGTAGTTCGTCGCGCAGAACGTCGAGATTTCTTCGCTCGTGCCCGGCTCCTGGCCGCCGAACTGATTGCACGGGAAGCCGATCACGGTGAAGCCCTTCGCTTCGTACTTCTTCTGCAGCGCTTCGAGCGTCGCGTACTGCGGGGTGTTGCCGCATTTCGACGCGACGTTGACCAGCATCAATGCCTTGCCCTTGTAGGCCGCGAGCGTGGTCGGCTCGCCTTCGAGAGTCTTGATCGGAACGTTCCACATCGAGTCGAGCTCCTTGGTGACGACGACCGGCGCCGGTGCGGTGCCGGGGGGTGGTAGCTTCGCAGGGTCGAACAGCTCGGCGGTCGGGCCCTTCATCGGCTCGACGGTCTTTGGCGTGTCCTTGGCAGGCGTCTTTGCAGGCTCGGTCGCAGCCTTCGAGCACGCGACGAGGAGGATGGCGGCAAGCGCATGCTTCAGCATAGGCAGTGACCCTACCGCAGGTGTAGGGTGTAGAGGTGCGCGTCGTCGTGGCACTCATCGTTGCGGGTGGAGGCTGCGGGTTCCAACCGAGCCAGGGCGCGCAGGCCGGTGGTGATGCGCCCGCTGGTTCGCACGACGCGGCGATCCTCGACGCACCCGGTCACGAATACCTCGACGCCCCACCGAAGCTGGTCATGGATGCGCCGTGCGGCGATGACGATGCCGATGGCGTGTGCAACGCGGTCGATGACTGGCCGTGCGGCGCGAAGCCGACCGCGCCTGCGAATCACATCGAGCTCGCGGACAACGGCGGTCACACCGACTTCAAGCTCTCGAACGTCTCGCTCGGCGGCACCGGCACGCTCGCGGTTGCCGCGCCGGGTGCGGCCGTGCGGATCCAGCTCGACTACAACGCGCAGGACAGCGCGTGCGCCGACTGCATCGATCAGCTCGAGATCGGTTGGCACCCGGCCGGGCAACGCGCCGGCTGCATCTTCGACAACGATGTCCCCGAGCAAGGCGGCCGCCAGGGCTCGATCGACACGACCGCGTTCACCGCGCCGACCGCGCCCGGCGTCTACGAGCTACGTATCAACATCGGTCAGAATTACAGCTGCACCTACCAGGGCGCTCACACCTGGTGGGGAGGCAACGAGCCGCCCGACCTCGTCGGTAAGGTCTGCGTCCACTGACCTGATGTGGTAGCTACGGGGGCCCGCCATGCGCCACCTCTATGCCGATTTCATCGATCGCGTCGCGAAGCCGGCGCGCTATCTCGGCGGCGAGTACCAGTCCGTCGTCAAGGACACGGCCGACGCGCGGGTGTGTCTCGGGTTTCCGGATGTCTACGACATCGGGATGTCGCATCTCGGCACCAAGATCCTGTACTCGCTGCTCAACAAGGATCCGCGGATCGCGTGCGAGCGCGCGTTCGCGCCGTGGCTCGACATGGAGGCGGAGCTCCGCGCGCGAGACCTGCCGCTCGTGTCGCTCGAGACGCAGCGCCCGCTGCACGAGTTCGACGTGCTCGGCATCTCGCTCCAGTACGAGCTGACGTACACGAACGTGCTCACGCTGCTCGACCTCGGCGGCATCCCGCTGCACGCCGCCGATCGCGCGAACGACGCGACGCTCGTGCTGGTCGGCGGTCCGGTTGCATCGCACCCCGAACCGCTCGCACCGTTCATCGATGCCGCCTTCGTCGGCGAAGCCGAGGAGATGCTCGCGGCGCTCGTGCTCGCGTGGGCGGCGCTGCGCATGGAGCTGACCGCCGGCACCCGCACGCGGCTGGATGCACTCGCCGAGCTGGCAGCGAAGTTCCCGCTCTACGTGCCGGCGCTCTACGACACCGTCGTCGACGAAGCGACCGGGATGACCGTCGTCGGTGCACCGCGCGAATTGGCATCCGGCAGGCGGGCGCCCGAACGGATCGATCGCGCGATGGTGCGCGATCTAGATCTATATCCATTCCCGAGCGACAGCCCGGTGCCGTACGCCGAGGCCGTGTTCGAGCGTGCATCGGTCGAGATCGCGCGCGGCTGCACCGAGGGTTGTCGGTTCTGCCAGGCCGGCATGATCTACCGCCCGGTTCGCGAGCGCTCGCCGCAGTCGATCGCGAAGTCGTTGCTCGACGGCGTCGACAACGCCGGCTACGACGAGACCGGCTTGACGTGCCTGTCGACCGCCGATTTCTCGAGCATCACGCCGCTCGTCAAGAGTCTCGCGGCCGAGCTGCGCAAGCGCGGCGTGTCGATGTCGGTCGCGTCGCTGCGCGCGTACGGCCTCAACGAGGACCTGCTCGACGAGCTCGCGCTCACCCGGATCAGCGGCCTGACGTTCGCGCCCGAGGCGGGCACGCAGAAGATGCGCGACGTCGTCAACAAGAACGTCACCGAGGCCCACATCGAGGAGAGCTCGCGCCGCGTGTTCTCGCGCGGCTGGCACCGCCTCAAGCTGTACTTCATGATCGGCCTGCCGACCGAGGAGGACGACGACGTCCGCGGCATCGTCGAGACCGGGCTGCGCATGCTGAAGGTCGGGCGTGGCCTCGTCGGTCATCGCGCCGAGGTCACGGTCAGCGTGAGCTCGCACGTGCCGAAGCCTCACACGCCACTGCAGTGGGCCGCGCAGGATTCGTTCGCCGAGATCGAGCGCAAACAATCGACGCTGCGCTACACCGCGCGCGCCGATCGCAGCTTGCGGTTGAAGCATCACCACAGCGGCATCTCGTTCGTCGAGGGCTTGCTCGCGCGCGGCGATCGCCGGCTCGCGCCCGTGATCGAAGCGGTGTGGCGCGCGGGTTCGCGGTTCGACGGCTGGGACGAGTGCTTCGATCTCGAGCGCTGGAGCGTCGCGCTCGCCGAGCACGGGGTCGATGCGGACGCGTACCTCGGGACGCGGCCCGTGACCGCGCGGCTGCCGTGGGACCACATCGATGTCGGGCTCGAAGACGGCTTCTTGCTGAGCGAGTACCGCAAGGCGGTCAAGGGTCGCGCGTCGCCGCCGTGCGGCAAGGTCGCGGGCACGTTGATCCATCACACGAACCTCACCGACGCCGAGCCCGATCGGCGCAAGCTGGTTTGCTACGACTGCGGGGTCGCGTGCGACTTGTCGAAGATGCGCGAGGATCGGCTGGTCGCGCTGCGCGTGCTCGGTGCCACGGAGCGCCCAGCATCTCGCGACGTGCCGGTCGACTCGGGTGGCGGGCTGATCGACGTCAGCGAGCGCGGCGGTGGATCGCCGGCAGAGCAGGGACGTAATCGCGAGACGGATCGTGCGGAGCGCGTGCGGCTCGCGGGCCATCACGGTGCGGGCATCGCGTACTCGACGTACCGGATCCGGTTCGCGAAGATCGGCCGCGCGGCGTTCCTCGGCCACCTCGATCTCGTGCGCCTGATCGCGCGCACGCTGCGGCGCGCGGATCTGCCGCTCGCGATGACGCGTGGGTTCTCGCCGAAACCGCGTCTGGTGTTCGGACCGGCGCTCGGCCTCGGCGTGCCGTCGCTCGGCGAAATGATGGATATCGACCTCGAGCACACCGTGCCGGGAAAGCGGACGTGGCAGATCGGCGATGACGAGGTGCGCGTCGAGCTCTCGCCCGACGAAGTGCAAGAGCGCGTCGCCGCGGTGTGCCCGCCCGGGCTCGAGATCGAGAGCTGCGCGATCGTGCGGCTGCCCGGTCACGTGCTCGCGAAGGAGCATTCGGATCCGGGCCTCGGCAAGTTGATCAACGCGGTCGATGTCCTGATCCGTCCCGCCGCCGACGGTATGGCCCACGATGCGGCACGGCTCGAGCGCATCGCCGCCGCGTTTCTCGCGAAGCCCGAGTGCCTCGTCACCCGCGGCAAGAGTGCCGAGAGCAAGAAGCCGGCGCGCGACGTCGACGTCCGTGGCCTCGTCACCGAGATCAGCGTGATCGCGGACGACGCCGCCGCGAAGCTGTGCGGCGCGCTCGACTGGCCCGCCGCGCCTGCGTTGTTCCGCGTCCGCGTGCGCGCGACTGCCGAGGGCTCCGCGAAGCCGAGCGAGCTCGCGAAGGCGCTCGGCGTGTGGGGCTCCGACGATCTGCGCGGCGACCATGCGCTGGTCGCCCGGCTCGGCGTCGTCAGCGACGTCGTCGCTCCGCCGGCGCACACGATCGCGCGCCCGACCGTCGACGCGTGATCACTTCGCGACGTCGACCTGGCCGCCGGCGCAGGTATACGCGGTGTCGCCGGGTCCGTCGTGGTTGACGCCTGCGGTGCAGCCGCGGAGCTCGGCTGCCTGGGCGCGTGCACCGGCGAGCTCGAGCGCGATCATCTCGCCGCGCGGATCACCGCGCGCTTGCAGCTCGTCGGCGTAGACCGTCCGCGCCGCGAGATCCTCGGGGCGATCCAAGATCTGCCGGAGCAACGCCGTTTCTCGCTCCGAAGCCACGCGACGAGCGTGCTATGAACGCGGCGTGGCGATCAACCTCTCGGTCAACCTCAACAAGGTGGCCCTGTTGCGCAACTCGCGCGGTGCGCGCAACCCGTCGCCCCGCACGGCGGGCGAGTGTTGCCTCGACGCCGGCGCGTATGGCCTGACGCTGCACTGGCGTCACGACAACCGCCACACCCGCGCCGAGGACGTCCGCGTGCTGCGTGCGCTGACCCGCGAGCGCGGTTGCGAGCTCAACCTCGAGGGCGACGCGCGTGACGAGCTCGTCGAGCTTGCAGCGGAGCTGAAGGTCGACCAGTTCACGCTCGTCCCGGTCAAGCCCGGCGAGGTCACGAGCGATCACGGCTGGGACCTGCCGACCGAGCACGCGACGATCGCGCCGATCATCGAGCGCCTGAAGCCGCTCGGGATTCGCGTCGCGATCTTTGTCGATCCGAACCCCGAGATGATGAAGGCTGCCGCGGCGACCGGCGCGGATCGCGTCGAGATTTACACGGAGCCGTACGCGGCCTCGTGGGGCAAACCGCAGCTCAAGGCCGAGCTCGCGCGCGTCAAGGCGACCGCGCAGGCGGCGGTCGCGCACGGGATGGCAGTCAACTGCGGGCACGATCTCAACCTCCGCAACACGCCTCTCCTCGCGCGCGAAGTTCCGGAGATCGTCGAGGCGTCGATCGGCCACGCGCTGATCGCGGACGCGCTGTACCTCGGGCTCGCCGAGACCGTGCGGCGGTACGTGCGCGCGTGTCGGGGTGACGCCGTCGACGCACCTGTCACCCAATGAGCCGACGAGCGAGCTCGGAGCGCCGGGGCGCGCCTCGGCGAGGAGGCCGGCACAGATGAAGTGGTTTGTCCTGCTCGTGCTGCCGGGTTGTTTTCTGTTTCGCAACGGCGACGTGGAGCGCTGCCAGGAAGGTCGCAACGTCCTGCTCGATTCACAGGACGCGGTGATGCACTTCGCCGGCTGCAAGGTCGCCGACGGCCTCGTGATCCGCACCGGCGCGTCGATCGATCTCGGCCCGCTGCGCGAGCTCGAAGAGATCAAGGGTGACCTCGTCGTCGGCCCTACCGTCGGCATCGAAGAAGTCGAGCTCAACCGCGTGCGCACGATCGGCGGCGCCGTGCGCGTCTCGAAGAATCCGTCGCTGCGCGGGTTGTTCTTGCCGCGGCTCGAGAACGCCGGTCGGATCTTCGTCGAGGACAACGGCGGGCTCACGACGATCGCGCTGCCCCGGATCGACACGGTGCGCGGCGCCGTCGTGATCAGCGACAACCGTTCGCTCGAGCTGTTCGCCGCGCCGGAGCTCGCCACGATCGGCCACGAGCTCGTCCTGATCGATCATCCGAAGCTCTCCGTCGTGCAGCTCGACAAGCTCGTCTCCGCCGAGGCCGTGCGCATCGAGCGCGACCCGAAACTGCCGGCGGAAATGGTCTCGCGAATCCGCGAAAAGGGAAGCGTTCCCTAGCTCGCCAGGGTCGGCTCGGAGTCGTAAGATGGGCGCATGTCACGCGACATCCTCGAGCTCGGCGCTAGTTTAGGCTTTCTCGACGAGCTCTACGAACGGCAGGCGGCGGAGCCGGGAGCGATCGATCCGAGCTGGCAGGGGCTGATCGGGCCCGTGCCGACCAAGACCAACGGCCAGGCCGGCCCGAACGGCCAGGCGGGCACGAACGGCTCCAACGGTCACGCGAAGGCGAACGCCGAGCCGCAGAACGGGATGGGGATCCAGAACGCGCCCGAGACCCTGCGCGACGACGGCATCGCGATCTCGCGAGGCACGACGCGCCGGATGCCTTCGTTCTCGCGCCCGGGCGCCGTCACGATGTCGCCGATCGTCGCTTCGCCGTCGGTGTGGCCACTGGTTCAGTCGTACCGCACGCGCGGCCACTTCGCCGCGAACCTCGACCCGCTGGGTCTGCTGGAGACGGCGAAGATCGTCGAGCTCGATCCGGCGACCTGGGGCTTCACGGATCCGGACGAGCGAATCTCGCCCACCGGCGTCCACGGCTTGCCGAGCGCGACACTCGCGGAGCTAATCGCGCGGCTGCAACACACCTACGCCGGCTCGGTGGGCCTCGAGTTCATGCACATCTCGTCGCCGATGCGCCGGAGCTGGCTCGCGGAGCGGATGGAGAGCGCGTCGATCGCGCACGTGTCGAACGACATCCGCGTCCGCATGCTCGCACTGCTGATGAACGCCGAGACGTTCGAGCGGTTCTGTCACACGAAGTATCCCGGGACGAAGCGGTTCTCGCTCGAAGGCAGCGAGAGCCTGATCCCGGTGCTGGATCTGATCCTGTCGTACGGCGCGAGCTCGGGCGCGATCGAAGCGGTGCTCGGCATGGCGCACCGCGGCCGGCTCACCGCGCTCGAGTCGTTGATGCGGCGGCCGGCGCGCGAGCTGTTCGGCCAGTTCGAGGACATCGAGCCCGAGAAGGCGCTCGGCGGCGGCGACGTCAAGTACCACCTCGGGTTCTCGACCGATCGGATCGACGCGAACGGCAACGCGATGCACGTGTCGCTCGCGTTCAACCCGAGCCACCTCGAGGCGGTCGATCCGGTCGTGTGCGGCCGCGTGCGCGCGAAGCAGGTCCGTCATGGCGATGTCGAGATGCGCCGCGTGATGGGCATCCTCGTCCACGGCGACGCCGCTTTCGCGGGCCAGGGCCTCGTGCCCGAGACGCTCCAGCTGTCGAGCCTGCCCGGCTTCCGCACCGGCGGCACGTGGCACGTGATCGTCAACAACCAGGTCGGCTTCACCGCGTCGCCGGCCGAGCAGCGGTCGACGCCGTACTGCACCGACATCGCGAAGATGCTCGAGTGTCCGATCTGGCACGTCAACGGCGAGGATCTCGACGCGCTCGCGTGCGTCGTCAAGATGGCGAGCGACTACCGCACTCAGTTCAAGTCGGATGTCGTGCTCGACATCTACTCGTACCGCAAGTACGGCCACAACGAGACCGACGAGCCCGCGTTCACCCAGCCGGTGATGTACGAGCGGATCAAGACGAAGCAATCGCCGGTCGAGGTCTACTCCCATCGGCTGATCGCGGAGTCGGTCATCACACCGGACGAGCTCGCCGCGATGACCGCGCGCCGGATCTCGGAGCTCGAGACCGAGCTCGCGTCGGCGAAGGCGGCGAAGCAGCGGCCCGAGCTGCCCGCGATGACGGCGATGTGGAAGGGCTATCGCGGCGGCATCCAGGACGCACCCGATATCGTCGACACGACGATGCCGCGCGCCCAGCTCGAGGCGCTCGCCAAGAGCATGGTCGAGCTGCCGCCTGGCTTCACGCCGCACCCGAAGATCGCGCGTCTGCTCGAGCAGCGCGCGCAGATGGGCAAGGGCGAGCGGCCGATCGATTGGGGCATGGGCGAGCTCTTCGCGTACGCGTCGCTGCTCGTGCGCGGCACGAACGTGCGGATGACCGGCCAGGATTGCGCGCGCGGCACGTTCAGCCACCGCCACGCGATCCTCACCGATGTGAAGACCGGCCGCGAGCACAACGTGCTGTGCAACCTCGATCCCGACCAGGGCATGGCGCGGATCTACGACTCGCCGCTGTCGGAAGCGGGCGTGCTCGGCTTCGAGTTCGGCTACTCGCTCGACTATCCCGACGCGCTGATCATGTGGGAGGCGCAGTTCGGCGACTTCGCGAATGGCGCGCAGGTGATCATCGATCAGTTCATCACGTCGTCGGAGGACAAGTGGAAGCGCTTGTCGGGCCTGACGCTGCTCCTGCCCCACGGCTACGAAGGGCAGGGGCCCGAGCACTCGAGCGCGCGGCTCGAGCGCTATCTGCAGTCGTGCGCGGAGCACAACATCCAGGTCGCGCAGCCGACGACGCCCGCGCAGA